>NZ_CP026377.1:905521-1207361 GCF_002953195.1 Mixta gaviniae
TCCTGGAAATAGTAAGGATCGCTGACTTTGGTGTAGTCAGCGCTGAAACGCCAGTGCTGCTGGTAAACGCCGGAGTGACGCCAGAAGAAGAGCCAGCGGTTGGAGTCGCCGTCGTTGGAGTTGCGCGCCGCTTCGTCTCGCTTGTATTCGTCGTCGCTCGGCAGGTAGTCGAACTCCACCAGGCCGGTGCCCGCCTGAGTCAGATAGCGGAACTCATTCTGCCACTGCAGCCCGCGCTTGCTGAGATAGTTCGGCGTAATGGTGGCATCCATCTGCGGCGCGATGTTCCAGTAGTAGGGCAGCGCGAACTGGAAGCCGTCATTATTACTGTATTTCGCATTCGGGATCAGGAAACCGGAACGGCGGCGATCGCCGATCGGCAGCTGCAGGTAGGGGCTGTAGAAAACTGGCACCGGGCCGAGCTTAAAGCGCGCGTTCCAGATCTCCGCCACCTGCTCTTCACGATCCTGGATGACCTGCGAACCGACCACGCTCCAGCTATTGCTGCCCGGCAGACAGGAGGTAAAGGTGCCGTTTTCCAGAATGGTGTAGCGGTTGTCGCCGCGCAGCTTCATCTGATCGGCGGTGCCGCGGCCCTGGCGTCCCACCATCTGATAGTCGCCGTTCCAGACGTTGGTATCTTTGGTATTGAGGTTTGACCAGGCTTTCGGACCTTTCAGGATGACCTGATTGTCGTCGTAATGCACATTACCCAGCGCATCGACGGTGCGAACCGGCGTGGTCTGGCCCGGCTGCTGACGCTGGTGCAGCTGCACTTCGTCAGAACGCAGACGGCTGTTGCCCTGCTGAATATCGACTTTGCCGGTAAATACCGCGTCGTCAGGGTAGTTACCCCTGGCGTTATCAGAATGTATCGTTACCGGCAGTTGATTCGCGTCGCCCTGTACCAGGGGACGGTTATAACTTGGTACGCCCAGCATACACTGCGACATCAGATCGTCGGCGAGGGAGTGCTGACTATAAAGCGCTGCGCCAATCATCGTGGCCAGCAGTGTGGGTATACGTTTTTTCATACGCGGTATCGAGAATTCCGTAATTACTGGCATCATGCCGACAAAACGGTCAGAGACTAACGTACTGCACTGCGTTGCGCCAGTGTTAATCCTTGCCTGTCCGCGTTGCCGTTAGGCAGTGAGATAAATGACAGGTATGATAATGCAATTTTTATCCTTCGGCATGGCGAATTGAGGAGTATATGCGCTATTGGGGAAAAGTAATTGGTCTGGTGCTGGGATTGCTTTCCGGCGCAGGCTTTTGGGGACTGCTGATTGGCCTGCTGCTCGGCCATCTGGTCGATAAAATCCGCGAGACGCAGGGCAGGGCCTATTTTTCAAATAATCAGACCCGACAGACGATTTTTTTCCGCACCACCTTTCAGGTGATGGGGCATTTAAGCAAAGCGAAAGGGCGCGTGACCGAAGCGGATATTCAGATCGCCTCATTGCAGATGGATCGCATGCAGCTGCACGGCGCGGCGCGCACTCAGGCGCAGCAGGCTTTTCGTGAAGGCAAGCAGAGCGACTATCCGTTGCGAAACAAGCTGCGCGAACTGCGCAGCGCCTGTTTCGGCCGTTTCGATTTGATTCGGATGTTTCTGGAAATCCAGATTCAGGCGGCGTTCGCCGACGGCACGCTGCATCCGAATGAGCGTCAGGTGCTGTATGTGATCGCGGAAGAGTTAGGCATTTCGCGCGTGCAGTTCGAGCAGTATCTGCGAATGATGGAAGGCGGTCAGCAATTTGGCGGCGGCCACGCCTGGGGCGGGTCCTCGCAGGGCGGAGCGCGTTACGGTGCGCAGCAAGGGCCGACGCTGGAGGCCGCCTGTAAGGTGCTGGGCGTGAAGCCGACCGATGACTATATGACGATCAAGCGCGCCTGGCGCAAGCTGATGGCGGAACATCACCCCGATAAGCTGGTGGCGAAAGGTTTGCCGCCGGAGATGATGGAGATGGCGAAGCAGAAGGCGCAGGAGATTCAGGCGGCATGGGATCTGATCCGCAAAGAGAGAAACTTTAAGTAGCGCGCGGCGCAGGGGAAACGGTTCCTGGGCGGCGTTGCGATAAAGGTTGCCCGGCGTCCAAACCTTTCTGCGCGGGCGTTAAAGAAAGGTTTTCTGCGGCAAGCTCTTTTCCGGCCAGCTTTTGCCTGGCGCCGTTAAAGAAAGGTTTTCGGCGCAATTCCTTTTCCGTGCCGGCATTAAAGGGCGGTTTTCTACGGAAAGCCCTTTTCCGTGCCGGTCAGAAGAGGGGCTGTCCGTTCGGCGGGACGGCATCGACCCCTCCCTGTGGGGCCTCCCGCGCCGTTCCTGGCGCGGGAGGCCCGCCTCTTCGGCCAGCCTCTTTTCTTCTTCTGATCGCCTGCCTTCATACTTCACCTGCCGGGAAAATACGGCTCCTCCCTCTGTTTCAGTAACAATGAATACGCCTTCAGCTCCTGGCGCTCAGCATCACATGAGCAAAGGATACGACATCCAAAAAGCAGAGCAGGTGTCGCTGAGATTAAAACGCAGCAAACAGGCCATGTTAAAGGTTAGAGAGCGGCGGGCAGACAACACTAAAACGTAGTGAGCGGCGTACAGACAACGCCGAAGCCTGAAGCGCGGCGGGCAGACGGACACTAAAACGTAGAGAGCGGCGTACAGACAGCGCGAAAGCCTGAAGCGCGGCGAACAGACGACACTAAAACGTAGAGAGCGGCGAACAGACAATGCCAAAGCCTGAAGCGCGGCGAACAGACGACACTAAAACGTAGAGAGCGGCGAACAGACAATGCCAAAGCCTGAAGCGCGACGGGCAGATGGACACTGATGTTAAGGAAGCGGCAGGCAGGCCGTGTAGTAAAGCCTCCGCGTCAGGGATGACGCGGCGGAGTCTCCAGGGATGGATTGACGACGTCTTTACGGAACGGCCTGCCTGTCGCTGACTGCGCAGACGGGCGTCAACGTCTGATCCGCCGCGCCATCACTAACGCAGCAGCCCACTCAGCCCGCCGCAAGCCATCAAAAATCGGCTGGCTGGCGGAACGTCATGCGGTTGCCGAAAGCAGGGTGGGTAATCGTCAGCGACTCGGCGTGCAGCTGCAAACGCGGCGCCATCGCCAGCGCCGCCTCGTGCGCATAAAAACGATCGCCCAGAATCGGATGGCCTAACGCCTGCATATGCACGCGTAATTGATGCGAACGACCAGTAATCGGCTTCAGCTGGATACGCGCGGAGTTATCCGCCGCCCGATCCAGCACCTGATACTCCGTCTGGGCCGATTTCCCGGTCTCAAAACAGACCTTCTGCATCGGACGATTCGGCCAGTCACAAATCAACGGCAGATCCACCAAACCCTCATCCTTCTCAGGATGGCCCCAGATACGCGCTACATAGCTTTTTTCCGGCTCGCGATCGCGGAACTGACGCTTCAGCTCGCGCTCGGCTGCCTTAGTCAACGCGACCACCAGCACGCCGCTGGTGGCCATATCCAGACGATGCACCGATTCAGCCTGCGGGAAATCGCGCTGAACACGCGTCATCACGCTGTCTTTATGCTCCTCAAGACGGCCCGGCACGGACAATAACCCGCTTGGCTTATTGACCACCATAATGTGGTCGTCCTGATACAAAATATGCAGCCAGGGTTCCAGCGGCGGGTTATAGGGTTCCATCGTCTGCCTCTCCGGTTCGCTTACTGATGAGAAACCACGATCAGGCGCAGCGCGTCCAGACGCCAGCCGGCGTCGTTCAGGCTGGCCAACACCTCGCTGCGGTTGCTTTCCAGCGCGGCGATCTCATCTTCACGGATATTCGGGTTCACCGCTTTCAGCGCCTCGAGACGCTCCAGCTCGGCGCTCAGCTTCTCATCCGCCTCGGTGCGCGCGGCATCGATCAGCTTACGCGCCGCTTCCGCCGCCTGCGGCTCCGCCAGCTGCAGAATCGCATGCACATCCTGCTGCACCGCGTTCACCAGCTTACTGCCGTTATGACGGTTTACCGCATTCAACTGACGGTTAAAGCTCTCAAACTCCACTTTGTCCGCCAGGTTGGTGCCTTTGCGATCCACCAGCAAACGCATCGGCGTCGGCGGCAGGAAACGGGTCAGCTGCAGATGCTTCGGTGCCTGCGCCTCCACCACGTAAATCAGCTCGATCAGCAACGTGCCGACCGGCAGCGCCTTATTCTTCAGCAGCGAAAGGGCGCAGCTGCCGGTATCGCCCGACAGGATCAGGTCAAGACCGTTGCGAATGATCGGATGCTCCCAGGTGACATACTGCGCATCTTCACGCGCCAGCGCCTGAGCGCGATCGAAGGTAATGGTGCAACCCTCTTCCGGCAGACCGGGGAAATCGGGTACCAGCATATGATCGGACGGCGTCAGCACAATCAGGTTATCGCTGCGATCTTCCTGGTTAATACCGACGATATCGAACAGGTTAAGGGCAAAATTGACCAGCTCGATATTGTTATCCTGACGGCCAATCTCTTCCGCCAGCGCCAGCGCCTTCTCGCCGCCGTTGGAGTGCAGCTCCAGCAGACGGTCGCGGCCTTGCTCCAGCTGCGCGCGCAACGCATCATGCTGCTGGCGGCACTCGGCGATAAACGCATCCAGCCCTTCGCTATTTTCCGGCGCGGCCAGATAGCCGATCAGTTGATCATGCACCCGATCGTAAACCGCGCGTCCGGTCGGGCAGGTATGCTCGAACGCATCCAGCCCTTCGTGATACCAGCGCACCAGCACCGACTGCGCGGTTTTCTCCAGATAAGGCACCATGATCTGAATGTCGCGCGTCTGACCGATACGGTCGAGACGGCCGATACGCTGCTCCAGCAAATCGGGGTTGAACGGCAGATCGAACATCACCAGCCGGTTGGCAAACTGGAAGTTGCGCCCCTCGGAACCGATCTCAGAGCAGAGCAGCACCTGCGCGCCATCCTCTTCCGAGGCGAAATAGGCGGCGGCGCGGTCGCGATCGATGATCGACAGCCCTTCATGGAACACCGCAGCACGAATGCCTTCGCGCTCGCGCAGCACCTGCTCCAGCTGCAGCGCGGTCGCGGCTTTGGCGCAGATCACCAGCACTTTCTCTTCGCGGTTGCTGGTGAGGTAGCCCATCAGCCACTCGACGCGCGGATCGAAGTTCCACCAGGTGCCGCTGTCACCTTCAAATTCCTGATAAATCTGCTCCGGATAGAGCATATCGTGCGCGCGCTCCTCGGCTGATTTGCGCGCCGCCATAATGCCGGAGACCTTAATCGCCGTCTGATACTGTGTCGGCAGCGGCAGACGGATCTGATGCAGCTCGCGGTGCGGGAAGCCTTTTACGCCGTTGCGGGTGTTGCGGAACAGCACGCGGCTGGTGCCGTGGCGATCCATCAGCATGCGGATCAGCTCTTCGCGCGCCGCCTGCTTGCCGTCGCCCTCACCGTTAGCGGTTTGCAGCAGCGGCTCGATATCCTGTTCACCAATCAGATCGCTCAGCAGGTTGATCTCTTCGTTGCTGATACGCTTATCTTCCAGCAGCATCGCGACCGCATCGGCGACCGGACGGTAGTTCTCCTGCTCGGCGACAAACTGCTCAAAATCGTGGAAGCGATCCGGATCGAGCAGACGCAGACGCGCGAAATGGCTCTCCATACCGAGCTGCTCCGGCGTCGCCGTCAGCAGCAGCACGCCGGGGATCTGTTCCGCCAGCTGCTCGATAACCTGATATTCGCGGCTCGGCTCGCCTTCGCTCCAGGCGAGGTGATGCGCTTCATCCACGACCAGCAGATCCCACTCCGCCTCCGCCAGCTGCTGCAGACGCTGCTTATTACGGCGTACAAAATCGAGCGAGCAGATCACCAGCTGCTCGGTATCGAACGGATTGTCGCTATCGTGCTGCGCTTCGGCGTAGCGCGCATCGTCAAACAGCGAGAAACGCAGGTTAAAGCGGCGCAGCATCTCCACCAGCCACTGATGCTGTAGGGTTTCCGGCACTACGATCAGCACGCGATCGGCGCGGCCGGCCAGCAGCTGCTGATGAATAATCATCCCGGCTTCGATGGTTTTGCCGAGGCCCACTTCGTCCGCCAGCAGTACACGCGGTGCGTGACGGCGGCCCACATCGTGCGCGATATGCAGCTGATGCGGGATCAGATTGGTGCGCATGCCGCGCAGGCCGCTGACGGAGAGGCGGTACTGCTCGCTCTGGTAGCGGCGCGCGCGAAAGCGCAGGGCGAAGCGATCCATGCGATCAAGCTGACCGGCGAACAGACGGTCCTGCGGCTTGCTGAACACCAGCTTGCTGTCGAGCAGCACTTCGCGCATTTCCACCGGCTCCTGAGTATCCAGACGGGTGCCGATATAGGTTACCAGGCCATTATCATTGCGCACTTCAGCCACTTCCAGCTGCCAGCCTTCATGGCTGGTGATGGTATCGCCGGGATTGAAGATCACACGGGTAATGGGAGAATCATTTCGGGCATAGAGACGGTTTTCACCGGTAGCAGGAAAAAGCAGGGTAACCATACGGGCATCCAGGGCAACCACAGTTCCCAGTCCCAGTTCGCTTTCCGTGTCGCTGATCCAGCGTTGACCAAGTGTAAAAGGCATAGATGTTTAGCTCGCGATTCTCGTAATAACAGGTGTCATGCTCCCGCCCGGACAATAGCGTTGCGGCCAGGCAATAAGCATGTCTGGCTAAGGCCCAGGAGCGGTGAATTCAGGAAGGGCGCTATGGTACTGGAAGGTAACGCGTTCGTCACCTGTCAAAAAAGTCCCAGCTGCCCGGTAATCAGTGTAGCAAAGTCATCCTGCACGAAAGGCAGTATGCCGTCGGCGACCGGCTGCAGCTGCTTCGTCAGGTAGTGATCGTAGTCCAGCGGCGCGGTGCGCGCTTCCAGCGGCTCCGGCCCGGAAGTGGTCATCACATAGCGGATGGCGCCCCCTTTCTGGTACTGCAACGGGCGGCCCAGCTTGCTATTCTGCTCGTCCGCCAGGCGCGCGGCGCGCACGTGCGGCGGCACGTTGCGTTCATATTCGTGCAGCGGGCGGCGCAGGCGCTTTTTGTACACCAGCTGCGCGTCCAGCTCGCCGTCCAGCAGCTGACGCACCGTTTCGCGAATATACTCCTGCCAGGGCTGGCCGCGAAAAATACGGCCGTAGAGCGCCTGCTGAAACGCCTGCGCCAGCGGCGTCCAGTCGGTGCGCACCGTCTCCAGCCCCTTAAACACCATCCGTTCCTCGCCTGCCTGCTGGATCAGCCCGGCGTAGCGCTTTTTGCTGCCCTGCTCGGCACCGCGAATGGTCGGCATCAGAAAACGCACGAAATGGGTCTCATACTCTAGCTCCAGCGCGCTTTCCAGCTGATACGTCGCCTGCAGATGGTCGCGCCACCACTGATTAACCTGGCTGACCAGCTGCCGGCCGATAGCATCGGCGGACGCGGCATCGTGTGGCGCCTTTAGCCAGACAAACGTGGAGTCGGTATCGCCATAGATCACTTCGTAGCCCTGCGCCTCAATCAGCTGGCGTGTCTGCTGCATAATTTCATGGCCGCGCAGCGTAATCGAAGAGGCGAGACGCGGATCGAAAAAGCGGCAGGCGCGGGTGCCCAGCACGCCGTACAGCGCATTCATAATGATTTTCAGCGCCTGTGACAGCGGCTGGTTGCCCTGGCGCTTCGCCGCTTCGCGCCCCTGCCAGATCTGATTGACGATGGCGGGCAAACAGTGGTTGTGACGCGAAAAGCGCGCCTGACGGAAGCCTGGCACCGAATCTTTATCTTCAGGGTGAGCCAGCCCCTCTACCAGTCCGACCGGGTCAATTAAAAAGGTGCGAATAATCGAGGGGTAAAGGCTTTTATAATCCAGCACCAGCACCGAATCATACAGGCCGGGGCGTGAATCCATTACATAGCCGCCGGGGCTGGCGTCCGGCGCCACCTCGCCGTGATTGGGGGCGACGAAGCCGGCGCGATGCATGCGCGGGAAATAGAGATGGCTGAAAGAGGCCACCGAGCCGCCGTGGCGATCCGCCGCCAGGCCGTTGACGCTGGCGCGTTCCAGCAAAAAGGGCATCAGCTCGGTTTTCTGAAAGATGCGCGTCACCAGCTCGCAGTCTTTCAGGTTGTAGCGCGCCAGCGCCGGCTTATCGTTGGCGAAGCGTTGGTTGATCTCCTCCATGCGCTGCCAGGGGTTATCGATCGCTTTGCCTTCGCCCAGCAGCTGCCGCGACACCGATTCCAGACTAAAAGAGTCGAAATTCCAGAAGGCGGATTTCAGCGCTTCGATGCCGTCGATAATCAGCCGCCCCTCCGCCTGCGCGAAAAACACGCCCGGCTTAAAACCATGCTCGCGCCATTCCAGTACCGTTTGATTACGCCCAAGGCGCAGCGGGATAGCGTAGCGATCGGCATGCTTTTGCAGCACGCGCAGATCGAACTGCACCACGTTCCAGCCAATCAGCACGTCGGGATCCTGCGCGGCGAACCAGGCGTTGAGCTTCTCCAGCAGCTGTGGGCGGCTGCTAACGTAGTACAGCTCAAAATCGAGCCCGCCGGCATTGCCGTTTTCCGGCCCGAGCATCCAGACAATGCGCTCTCCGCAGCCTTCAACACCGATGCAGTAGAGTTCGCCATGCTGGGTGGTTTCGATATCGAGCGACGCCCAGCGAAGCTGCGGGCGGTAATCGGGATGCGGCTTCACCCGACCGTTAATCAGGCTTTCTCCGGCCGGTTCGCCACTAAACCAGACCGGCGCGGTGATAAAGCGCTCCATCAGGAAACGATCCGGCGGGCGCACGTCCGCTTCGTAGAGGGGAATATGATGCTCGCGCAGCCGCTTCTCCAGCCGCTGCAGCTGACGATATTGAGAACAATAGAGGCCCAGCACCGGGCGATGGCGAAAATCTTTCAGGCCGAGCGGCGCCAGGCGCCAGTGGCGCTCATCGGCCAGCAGCTGCTGCGCCTGCTGCTGATATTCCGCCGGCAAAAAGGCGACCGACTCCTGCGGCGGCAGCACCAGACGCTGCGGCCCGTTTTCAGTCGCCAGCCATAAAACGATTTCGGTGCCGTTTGGCGTATCGCGCCAGTGGCGCGTCAGCAGGAAACCTGCGCGTGCGTTGTTCACCCGATGCCTCTGAATAGCGGAAAATCGCGCCGATTATACCATGTTTATTTATACAGTGCCCGACGCCTTGCCGCCGCGCGCGACGTGTTGTATTCGGGACAGGTCTTGAATCCGCGCGCGCGTTTTACCGTTATTAATGAGGGCTTAACGATACCGCATGGGGGGGCGGAAAGCCGCCCTGGCAGGGGCATAATAAATGACAGCGTTAACCTTTCCTTGTACTGTTTTCTCTACCCAACGAAAAATGCATGACCGGGCGGCGGCGGATATGCGCTATGGCGATCTGACGGCTGCTCAGCTGCAAAAAGTCTACCTGCTGACCGACGTCTCAGAAAAAGTCGACCCTTACAGCGGCACGCGGCTGACGCCGTTTAATGTGCCGCAGTCGCGTTTTTATCGCCCCCACACCGTTAAAAATGCGGGAACCTGTTCGCATCAAGCCAGCGCGCAGCTGCTGTTTGGTGAGATGCGCAGCCTGAGCGGTCCTTTCTCTCTGTACAGCCCCTATCGCCAGCTGATTAACAAGATGATTGACCATCTCCAATATGCCGACGGCGCTGCGTTTAGCGATGTCGGGCTGGATATGGCGTTGAGAGAGCAAATAATAAATGATAGCTCGGAAGTAAGTTCACTTGCCTTGTTAAGGGAGGTCATTGAAAAATATGTTGATTATGAGGGTGGGTTTTATCCTCTTGAATTGAAATCAAAGTTCAATGACAGCCTTAGAGACTCTATTTTACCTAAGTTTGCCCGCTTTGAAGATAATTATAATGGCTTAGGTATAACAATACATGATATCTATGCGATAGAAATAGAAGTTCTATCGCTTAAGATAGAGAATAATAGCTGGATAGCAAAAATACGTTATCATGCTCAGGATCATTTTGGGTTAGATGATTCAGATATTATGCAGAAGAAATATCATCAGTTCCGTTTTTTTAGACTCTGGTTTGTTCTGCAACGTTATGAAAAGTATGGGTTCAAACCTTTTTTTACCAATATGAGTGTGGATATCGATTTGAAAGGTGGAACAGTGTGAAAAATGAAATTAAAATTACATTAGCGTTTTTTTCTACTTTTATTGTATTAATTTCTGGTTTTTTATACATTTCTAACTTAAGGGTGGAAATTGTTAAGGCCCACTGGAATCCGCACAGCTTTCATATTTTGGTGAGAAAATTCCCATTAACCGATAAAGGGAAAATTAATTGGTGGCTTGAGAATAAAGAATCTATTTTTCAGAATTATCATCTTCCTGATAATATTTTATCAAATAATAATATTGTTGTCTGGCGCTTCGGCGATGGTTATAAAACGCTGGGAAAATATGATCGTCTCTGCTTTGACGATATGCCGCCGCCGAAAAATTGTATTGAGAAAGAACGATTAATGTATATCACCCTGACGCGCAAGGGCGAGGTCAGCTACTGGCTGAACGGGACTCGCTATATTCAGAAAGCCAACGGCGAACTGGATGAAGTGGGATTCAAATAAATCCTAAGCAATTCAGCCGTTCCGGCAAACTGCTGTTAAACGCCTTTCTTTTCCGATAGCGGCAACGCTCCAGGCCTTTGTGGCCGCGGTAAAGTCGTTGTCAATTCATGTCAATATCCCCATACAAATCATCGCTTGACGCTGCGACATCCGCTCAGGACAATCCCGGCGATAACCGACTCTGAGGATATGTATGGAAGCCTGGCTACAACACCTGATTACCCAATCGCTGGAGTGGGCGCTGTTTGCCGTGGCGCTGGTGACCTTTCTCGAGTCGCTGGCGTTGGTGGGGCTACTGCTGCCAGGCACGGTGATGATGGCCAGCCTTGGCGCGCTGGTCGGCAGCGGCCAGCTGGGGCTTTATCCCGCCTGGGCGGCGGGTATTGTCGGCTGTCTGCTGGGGGACTGGATCTCCTACGGCATCGGCTGGAAGTTTCAGGGGCCGCTGCATCGCTGGCAATACCTGAAAAAGCATCAGAAGATGCTGGACCGCACCGAACACGCGCTGCATCAGCACAGCATGTTCACCATCCTGGTCGGCCGCTTCGTCGGCCCCACGCGGCCGCTTATTCCGCTGGCGGCGGGCATGCTGGAGCTGCCGGTGCGCAAGTTTCTGCTGCCTAATATTATCGGCTGCCTGCTCTGGCCGCCGCTCTATCTGCTGCCGGGCATTCTCGCCGGCGTGGCGATCGATGTGCCGAAAGATGCACAGAGCGGCAATTTCACCTGGCTGCTGCTGGCGGTGGCGCTGCTGGTATGGATTGGCGCCTGGCTTTGCTGGCGCTGGTGGCGCGCCGGAAAACAGCAGGACTGGGCGACGCCTTATCTGCCGGTACAGCGTTTGCGCTGGCTGGCGCCGCTGGGGTTTATCCTTGGCGCAGGTAGCCTGGCCGCGATCCAGTTTCACCCGATGATGCCGATTTTCCGTCAGCTGTTGGCGAAAGTTTTTATCGGTTAACCTCTGCCGCTCCCGGCTGGCCTGCTGGCCGGTGGCGGATCCCCAGTACTTCCGCCGCTTCCGTTTCGCCGCGCAGCAGTGCTGCGGTGGCGCCGTCCCAGTAGATGCGTCCGTCCACTACCAGCACGCTGCGCGCGGCGATCTGCTGCGCATCCTCCAGGCTGTGCGACACCATCAGCAGCGTCAGCTGACGTTCACGGCACACCTCATCTACCAGTGTCAGCATCTCTTTGCGTAGTGCCGGATCGAGCGCGGAAAAGGGTTCGTCCAGCAGCAAGATCGGCCTGGCGCGCACCAGGCAGCGCGCCAGTGCCGCACGTTGCCGCTGGCCGCCGGAAAGTTCGCCCGGCAGACGCGTCAGCGCGGATCCCAGCCCCACGCGGCGGGCGATCTCCGCTACCTGCTGATGCTGCGCGGCATTCAGCTTCAGCCCCGGATGCAGGCCAAGGCCAATATTTTGCGCCACGCTCAGATGCGCGAACAGATTGTTCTCCTGAAACAGCATCGATACCGGCCGCCTTGCGGGCGGCGTATGGGTATGGTCCGCGCCGTCGAGCGCAATCTGGCCGCCGTTCGGCGTCAGAAAACCCGCGACCAGGCTAAGCAGCGTGCTTTTCCCGGCGCCGCTGGGGCCCAGTACCGCAACCCGCTCGCCCGCCTGCAGCGACAGCGAAAAGCGCATCGGTAAATGATGATAGATCCAGGTCAGATTAGTCAGGGTTAGCATGGCGTCCCGGCAGTTTTTCAATCAGGGTGAACAGAACAAAGCAGAGCAGCAGCAGCAGCAGGGCAGTAACCGCGCCGTCGGCGCTGCGGTAGGCGCCAATCTGCTGATAAAGATAAAAGGGCAGGGTGCGGAAATCGGCGCTGCCGAACAGCGCCACCACGCCGAAATCACCGACGGAAAGCACGCAGGCGAACGCCAGCGCCTGCGCCAGCGGACGCTGCAACGCCTTCAGCTCAATCAGGCGCACGCGTCGCCAGCCGTGAATATCAAGCGACAGGCAGAGACGCTGATAGCGCCCGGCGATATCGCGCATCGGGTTCTCCAGCACCTTCATCGCGTAGGGAATCGCCATCAGCGCGTTGGTAAAGATCACAATGGCGTCCGCCTGCTGCGGTAGCCCCAGCGTACTGTTGAACAGCAAAAAGAAGCCGGTCGCCAGCACGATGCCCGGCATGGCGAGGATCAGCATGCCGCTCATCTCCAGCGCCTGGCTTGCCAGCAGGCGCTGACGCAGACGCAGTTCGCGGCTGCTCCAGAGTAGCAGCATCGTCAGCAGCACCGACAGCAGGCCGGCGGCCAGCGCGATGCGCAGCGAGGTCCAGGCGGCCTGCCACAGCGCAGGCTGATCCAGCAGGCTGCCCGCCCCCTGACGCACGCCGTCGACGATAACCGCCAGCAGCGGCGGCAACAGCAGCAGCAGGGCAAGGACGATAATCAGCGTATCGCGGGCCAGCGTGCCGAACCGGCGATCGGCGGCGCGCCAGCCGTTCAGCGAAACATCGCCGGTCGGCAGCGCTTTGCTCAGGCGCTGGCTCAGCATCACCAGCCCGAGGCAGCAGGCCATCTGCAGCAGCGCCAGCAGGGCGGCGCGTCCGGGATCGTAGTCGTAGCTGAGCGCCTGGAAAATCGCCAGTTCGATGGTGGTCGCCTGCGGGCCGCCGCCCAGCGACAGCACGGTGGCGAAGCTGGCGAAGCAGAGCATAAAGATCAGCGCCGCCGCAGGCAGGATTTGGCGGCGTAGCCAGGGCCACTCTACCAGGCGGAAAAAGTGCCAGCCCTCAATGCCCAACTGGGCGGAGAGCTGGCGCTGTTCGCCGGGAATACTCTCCAGCGCCTGCAGCAGCAGACGCGTCGCCAGCGGCAGGTTAAAGAAGACGTGCGCCAGCAGGATGCCCTGCAGGCCGTAGGGCGAGAAACGATAGTCTACGCCGAGCAGCGCGCAGAGCTGCGCCAGCCAGCCTTCGCGTCCATAGACGCTCAGCAGGCCGAATACCGCCACCAGCACCGGCAGCACCAGCGTCATGGCGCACAGCCTGAGCAGCAGTTGACGGCCAGGAAAGCGCCGGCGCCACAGCGCGCGCGCCAGCGGGATCGCCGGTAAAACCGACAGCAGCGCCGACAACAGCGCCTGCCAGAAGGAAAAGGCGACCACATGGTGCAGATAGCTATCCTGCAGCAGGCTGCGCCAGTCATTATCGGGCGCGTTGAACCATAGCGCGCCGAAAGCCAACAGCGCCACGCTAATCAGCAGCGCGGCGGTCAGCAGGCCGGGCCACAGCCAGCCTGGGATTAACGGCTGACGGCGCGTTGCCATGCACTAATCCATGTGGCGCGCTGCTGCGCGACCTGCTCCGGGGTGAACTCCAGCGCGGTCTTCGGCACCGGCAGGGCGTTAAAGCCGGTCGGCAGCGTGGTGTGGATAACGGGATACATCCAGTTGCCTGTGGGGATGGTCTGCTGGAAAGGCTCGCTGACCATAAACTGCATAAATTGCCGCGCCAGCTGCGGCTGGGTGCTGTTTTTCAGCTGCGCCGCCACCTCAACCTGCAGATAGTGGCCTTCGGCGAAACTGGCCGCCGCATAGTGATCTTTCTTCTCGGCAATCAGATGGTAGGCGGGAGAGGTGGTGTAGCTCAGCACCAGATCCCCTTCGCCTTTCAGGAACAGGCCGTACGCTTCGCTCCAGCCCTTGGTGACGGTGACTGTTTTTTGCGCCAGTTTCTGCCAGGCCTGTGGCGCATCGGCGCCGTACACTTTCTGCATCCAGAGCAGCAGGCCGAGGCCGGGCGTACTGGTGCGCGGATCCTCATAAATTACCCGCCATTTCTCATCGCTCTCCACCAGTTCCTGCAGGCTTTTTGGTGGATGCTTCAGTTTATTTTTATCGTAAACAAAGGCGAAGTAGCCGTAGTCGTAAGGAATAAAGGTGCTGTTGCGCCAGCCGCCCGGCAGCGTCAGTTTACGGGTGTCGATATCAGCGGGCGCAAACAGGCCGGTTTGCGCCGCTGCCTGCACCAGATTGTTGTCCAGCCCCAGCACCACGTCGGCCTTACTGTTTTTGCCTTCCATACGCAGCCGGTTCAACAGCGAAACGCCATCCTCCAGCGCGACGAATTTCAGCTCGCAGCCGCACTGCGCCTCAAAGGCCTTTTTTACCGCCGGGCCGGGGCCCCATTCGGCGGCGAAAGAGTCGTAGGTATAGACGGTCAGCGTCGGTTTGGCAGCAAAGACTGGGGCGGACAACAACAGCAGAATGGGTAAAGCTTTTTTCAACACGTTGCGCTCCTTGAGGAGAAGAAATAACAGGGCGCGTGATCTGAGGATGGAGGGCATCTCAAATCCCTACGCCGGTATTAACCGGATCAGGTTCGACGGGTCTCTCTCAGTGGAAACACGCGCTGTTTTCGCCTGCGCCTTTCCACACCCCGTTGAGAACGACTTAGTGTAGTGTTTTCGTGAAGTTAACGAAAGCGTCAGGATTCAGGCGGCGCGAACCAGGCGGATTTAAAATCGAACCAGCCAAGGGTGTTCATGCGTACGCCGCGCATGCTGCGCTGGCCCTCCAGCAGCAGCCAGTGATGAAACAGCGGGTGCAGCCAGTGGTTCTCCACCAGCTTTTTACACCACTCCGCCAGCGTCAACTGCTGCTGGCGCCAGCGGGCGGCGTCGGCCTGCCAGTCGATATCGATACAGTGCTGCAGTAGCGGCAGCTCATACAGCAGGGCGAAGACGGAAAAGCCCAGCGGTAGGGTGAAGTTGGCGCTGCCAAGCCAGATATCGCTTTGTGCCGCGCCGTGATGCCAGCAGGCATACTCCACTTCACGTACCACAAGCCGTACGCCGTGCGCCGCCAGCAGCGGGATCAGCAGCGCGGCGATCGCCTGATGCTCGCTGTGATCGCGATAGCTGGTCAGCGTCAGTTCGGTGAGACCGGGCGGTTTAGCGACGGCGTGCATCTCCCGGCGATGATGCCAGCGTGGCAGCAGCCCCCAGGCAGGAAACCAGTAGCGCTGATAGCCGGGGGTGGCGTGGTTCAGCAGCGCAATGGGATTCAGCAGGGTGCTGACCCAGCGGCGTACCTGTTCATCGCCGCCTTTCGCCGAACGCCGATCGAACAGCAAAAAATAACAGCCCTCTTCCAGCCGGCTTTCCAGCGCGGTTTCATCCTCCGTGCCGCCCTGAACTTTCACCCCGGCGTAGACCAGCTCTTCGCTGATCTCCGGCAGTACCCAGATATTGACCTCATCTATCAGCGCCCGATAGCCGAAGTAGTCATCGAACGCCTGAATTTTCAGCTGCGACTGCTGATTATGCACCACCGAATAGGGACCGGTGCCCACCGGCTGGCGGCTGTAGTCCGGCAGCGTCGTCCACTCCTGCGGCAGGATCATCGCGCTGACGCTGCCCAGCAGCCACGGCAGCCAGGCGTCAGGCTGGCTCAGATAGACATCCAGCGTCCAGGAGGTCGGCGATTCGATACGTGTCAGGTGGGAAAACAGCGGCTGGCGCGTCAGGCGCTGCAGGCTCAGGATCACGTCGTTCATATCCAGCTCGCGGCCATGGTGAAACTGGATCGCCGGACGCAGATAGAAGCGCCAGTGCTGCGGCGATAGTTGCTGCCAGTGGTGAGCAATATCCGGCTCCAGTTCCCCGTTTTCCTCATTTATGCGCGTCAGGCTGCTGAAAATCTGACGCGCCAGATGGGTTTCCGAACGGCGCAGCGGCGAGCCGGGCAACAGATTCAGTAGCGGGCGATAGTAAAGGATACGCAGAATATGCTTGCCCTGACGGAAACTGCGCCCCAACCGCGAGGCGATCATCTGCCGCGCCTGACGCTTATCGCCGACCAGCTGTACCAGCTGGTCGATGCGATCCTGCTCCAGCAGCTCCTCGGCCCGCAGCTGCTGCAGCGCCAGGCCTGTGGAGTAAAAGCGCAGATGCGAACGCTTGCCGCGTCCCGCCTCTGCCTGCCAGCTGAGCCACCCCTGCGCCTGCATGGCGTTCAGCAAATTGCGCATATGTCGGCGTGAACAGTGCATCTGCTGCGCCAGCTGTTCCAGCGTGGTCTCCTGCGGCTGGCCGTTACAGTTTTGCCACAGGCGGATGAAATGATGCTGCAGACGCGAGGAGGGCATAAAAGGGGAACTCCCTGTAAGAATCTGTCAGTGTTTAGGTCCCCTTATTATGCGCATAATCCGTAGAGATAAAAGTGCGGGAGGCAGCCCGACCGGCTGGCGCATTTTTATCAGGACGGAAGACGGCCCTGCCGCGCCGTTCTTTATTCTGAGTAGGGTGCAATTACACCGCCAGCAGCCATTGCGGCCGCTGGCTTTTTTCTTTTCCCTGTGCTTTCTTCTACAACACGAGTTATCGCCATGCGCGGCCGATGTCGGCCTGCGGCGCCGCTTTTATGCCCGTTTGCCGTTTTCCTTTTCCAGGTACAGGAACCGTTATGAAATTTTTGCTGACGCGCCGCCGCCGTCTTAATCCGGTTTATATCGCTTTTATGGCCGTCTCTTTTATGGTCGGCATCGCCGGCGCGCTGCAGGCACCGACGCTGAGCCTGTTTTTGTCGCGCGAGGTCGGCGTAACGCCGTTCTGGGTCGGGCTGTTTTATACCGTCAATGCTATCGCCGGGATTACCGTCAGCCTGCTGCTGGCCAAGCGCTCCGACAACCGGGGCGATCGCCGCCGGCTGATCCTGTTTTGTTGCGCGATGGCGCTGGCGAATGCAGTGCTGTTTGCCTTTAACCGCCACTATTTGACCCTGATTACGCTGGGCGTGCTGCTCTCGGCGCTGGCCAGCGTATCGATGCCGCAGATATTCGCGCTGGCGCGCGAATATGCCGACCGCTCGGCGCGCGAGGTGGTGATGTTCAGTTCGGTAATGCGTGCCCAGCTGTCGCTGGCGTGGGTGATCGGGCCGCCGCTCTCCTTCGCGCTGGCGCTGAACTACGGCTTCACGGTGATGTTTATCGTGGCGGCGGTGCTGTTCCTTGTCTGCCTGGCGCTGGTCGCCTTCGCGCTGCCCTCGGTGCCGCGCGTGGAGCCGTCGCCGGAAGTGCTGCTGACGCAGATCAGCGCCTGGCGCGATAAAGATGTGCGCCTGCTGTTTGTGGCATCGATGGTAATGTGGACCTGCAACACCATGTATATCATCGATATGCCGCTCTATATCAGCAGCGAGCTGGGGCTGCCCGAGCGGCTGGCGGGCCTGCTGATGGGCACCGCCGCCGGGCTGGAGATCCCGATTATGCTGCTGGCGGGGCACTTCGTGAAGCGCACCGGCAAGCGGCGCATTATGCTGGTGGCTATCGCCTCCGGCGTGCTGTTTTATCTCGGGCTGGTACTGTTCCAGTCGCGCACTGCGCTGATGCTGATTCAGATCTTCAACGCGATATTTATCGGTATCATCGCCGGGATCGGCATGCTCTGGTTTCAGGATTTGATGCCGGGGCGGCCCGGCGCGGCGACCACGTTGTTTACCAACAGTATTTCAACCGGCACCATTCTGGCGGGGCTGCTGCAGGGAACGCTGGCGGAATCATTCGGTCACTATGCCGTTTACTGGCTGGCGCTGGGAATGGCGCTGCTGGCGTTCGCGCTTTCGACGCGGGTGCGCAACGTTTAGCGCGGCTGTGGGCAGGGCGGTAAAAAAACATTCAGAATGGACACGGCAAGAGAAAACCCTTTCCCGTTCGTCAGGGGCGGGAAAGGGGCGACACTTAACGCAGGAAGGCGGGCTGTTGCTGTTCGTAAGCGGCAATCGAGGTGTCATGCTGCAGCGTCAGGCCGATACTGTCGAGCCCGTTGATCATGCAGTGGCGGCGGAAGCTATCGATCTCGAACGCGTACGTTTTATCGCCGGCGGTTACCTGCTGGGTGGTTAAATCCACCGTAAAGCGCACACCGGGCTGCGCCGCCACCAGGCGGAACAACGCATCGACCTCCTCTTCGCTCAGCCGTACCGGCAGCAGTTGGTTATTGAAGCTGTTGCCGTAAAAGATATCGGCAAAGCTGGGGGCAATCACCACCTGAAAGCCAAAATCGGTCAGCGCCCAGGGGGCATGTTCGCGCGAGGAGCCGCAGCCGAAGTTTTCCCGCGCCAGCAGAATGCTGGCGCCCTGGAACGGCGGCTGATTCAGCACAAAGTTCGGGTTGGGCTGGGTGCCAGCGTCGTCGTTAAAACGCCAGTCATGAAACAGATGCTGGCCGAAACCGGTACGGGTCACCTTTTGCAGAAACTGTTTCGGAATAATGGCATCGGTATCGACGTTAGCCGCGTCCAGCGGCGCCACAATGCCGGTATGTTGAGTAAATTTCTTCGCCATGATCGTTTCCTTAGTTCAGTTCGCGGATATCGGCAAAATGGCCGGCAATGGCGGCGGCGGCAGCCATCGCCGGGCTGACCAGATGCGTGCGGCCGCCGCGGCCCTGGCGTCCTTCGAAGTTGCGGTTGCTGGTGGAAGCGCAGCGCTCGCCGGGGTTCAGGCGATCGTTGTTCATCGCCAGGCACATGGAGCAGCCCGGCAGACGCCATTCAAAACCCGCATCGAGGAAAATTTTATCCAGACCTTCCGCTTCCGCCTGCGCTTTTACCGGGCCGGAGCCTGGCACCACCATCGCGACCACGCCCGGCGCGACTTTGCGGCCTTTGGCGATGGCGGCGGCGGCGCGTAAATCTTCAATCCGCGAGTTGGTGCAGGAGCCGATAAAAACCTTATCGATATTCACGTCAGTCAGCTTAATGCCCGGCTGCAGGTTCATATAGGCCAGCGCTTTTTCTGCCGAGGCGCGCTCTACCGGATCCTGGAACGAGGCGGGGTCGGGGATCTGCTGATTCACGGCGATCACCTGGCCGGGGTTGGTACCCCAGGTCACCTGCGGGGCGATCTCCGCCGCATCCAGCGTCACGACCGCATCGAAATGCGCGTCGCTGTCAGATTTCAGGGTGCGCCAGTAGTCAACCGCCTGCTGCCACTGTTCGCCCTGCGGCGCGAACTGGCGGCCCTGCAGATAGTTGAAGGTGACGTCGTCCGGCGCCACCAGGCCTGCTTTAGCGCCCATTTCAATCGCCATATTGCACAGCGTCATACGGCCTTCCATGCTCAGCGCCTCGACTGCCGGGCCGCAGAACTCGACGACGTAGCCGGTGCCGCCGGCGCTGCCGGTTTTGCCGATGATCGCCAGGACGATATCCTTCGCCGTAATGCCTGGCGCCGCCTGGCCGGTGACTTCAATCTTCATGGTTTTGGCGCGGCCCTGTTTCAGGGTCTGCGTCGCCAGCACATGCTCAACTTCCGACGTGCCGATGCCGAAAGCCAGCGAGCCGAACGCGCCGTGGGTCGCGGTGTGTGAATCGCCGCATACGATGGTCATCCCTGGCAGCGTCATGCCCTGTTCCGGCCCGATAACATGCACGATGCCCTGGAAAGGGTGATTCAGGTCATACAGCTGAACGCCGAACTCTTCGCAGTTTTTGATCAGCTCCTGCATCTGAATGCGCGCCATCTCGCCGGAGGCGTTGATGTCTTTGGTCTGGGTAGAGACGTTGTGATCCATCGTCGCGAAAGTTTTCGACGGCTGACGCACTTTGCGGCCGTGGGCGCGCAGGCCGTCAAACGCCTGCGGAGAGGTAACTTCATGCACCAGATGGCGATCAATATAGAGCAGCGGTGTCTCATTGGGCGCTTCGTACACGACATGGGCGTCAAACAGCTTCTGGTATAATGTTTTGCTCATTTTTATGCTTCCTCAGCGATAAAGCGGGCAATAATCGAGCCCATTTCATCGGTACTTACAGACGGGCCGTCGCCGGCCAAATCACTGGTGCGGTAGCCTTCTTCCAGCGCGCGATTGATGGCGCTTTCGATGGCGTTGGCTGCCTCATCCGCCTCCAGGCTGTAGCGCAGCAGCAGCGCCAGCGACAGGATCTGCGCGATGGGGTTGGCAATGTTTTTCCCGGCGATATCGGGCGCCGAGCCGCCGGCCGGCTCATACAGGCCGAAACCCTGCTCGTTCAGGCTGGCGGAAGGCAGCATGCCCATCGAACCGGTGATCATCGCGCACTCGTCGGAGAGAATGTCGCCAAACAGGTTGGAGCAGAGCAGTACGTCGAACTGCGACGGATCCTTGATCAGCTGCATAGTGGCGTTATCGATATACATATGGCTTAACTGCACGTCGGGATAATCTTTCGCCACTTCGTTGACAATTTCGCGCCACATTACTGAGGTCTGCAACACGTTGGCCTTATCGATAGAGGTGACTTTGCTGCGGCGTTTACGTGCCGATTCAAAGGCGATGCGCGCGATGCGCTCGATTTCAAAGCGGTGATAGACCTCGGTATCGAATGCCTTTTCATGCATGCCACTGCCTTCGCGCCCTTTTGGCTGGCCGAAATAGATGCCGCCGGTCAGCTCGCGCACGCATAAGATATCGAAGCCGCGCGCGGCGATATCGCTGCGCAGCGGGCAAAACGCTTCCAGGCCGTTATATAAACTGGCGGGACGCAGGTTGCTGAACAGCTTGAAGTGTTTGCGCAGCGGCAGCAGGGCGCCGCGCTCCGGCTGCTGCGTTGGCGGCAGATGTTCCCACTTCGGGCCGCCGACGGAGCCGAACAGAATGGCGTCCGCCTGCTCGCAGCCGGCGATGGTGGCCGCCGGCAGCGGCTCGCCGTGACGGTCGATGGCGATGCCGCCGGCGTCATAGTCGCTGGTGGTAATGCGCATGGCGAAACGTTGACGGATAGCGTCCAGTACTTTCATCGCCTGCGCCATAACTTCCGGGCCGATGCCGTCGCCTGCTAACACGGCGATATGATGAGTTTGCGTCATGTTTACACCACTTCCTTCTGTTCTTTAGGGAATTTACGCTGCAGTTCCTGCTCAACCTGTTTAGCACGCCAGATATTATTCAGCGCGTTAACCATCGCTTCGGCGGAGGATTCGACAATGTCGGTCGCCAGGCCGATGCCATGGAATTTACGATCGTTGTAGTTGACGACGATATCCACCTGGCCCAGCGCGTTTTTGCCGTGGCCTTTGGCGGTGAGCTGGTACTTCACCAGTTCGATATTGAAATCGGTGATGCGGTTAATCGCCTGATAGACGGCATCGACCGGACCGTTGCCGGTGGCCGCTTCCGCCTGCACGGTTTCGCCGCAGGTCAGATGCACCGAGGCGGTGGCGGTGATAGAGGATCCCAGCTGCACGTTGAAATCTTTCAGCTGGAAATATTCCGGCTCTTCGTTTTGCTTATTGATGAAGGCCAGCGCTTCCAGATCATAATCGAACACCTGGCCTTTCTTATCCGCCAGCTTCAGGAAAGCGTCATACAGCGTATCCAGGTTATAGTCGCTTTCCTGATAGCCCATCTCTTCCATGCGGTGTTTTACCGCCGCGCGGCCGGAGCGTGAGGTCAGGTTCAGCTGCACCTGATTCAGGCCGATCGATTCCGGCGTCATGATTTCGTAGTTTTCACGGTTTTTCAGCACGCCGTCCTGATGGATGCCGGAGGAGTGCGCGAAGGCGTTCGAGCCGACTACCGCTTTGTTCGCCGGAATCGGCATATTGCAGATCTGGCTGATGGTCTGGCTGGTACGCCAGATTTCATGGTGATGGATATTGGTATGGACATTCATCATCGCGGCGCGGGTTTTGATGGTCATGATCACCTCTTCCAGCGCGCAGTTGCCAGCGCGTTCGCCCAGGCCGTTCAGCGTGCCTTCAACCTGACGCGCCCCCGCCATCACCGCTGCGATGGAATTGCCGACCGCCATGCCCAAATCGTCATGGGTATGCACCGACAGAATCGCTTTATCGATGTTCGGCACGCGTTCGCGCAGGGAGGAGATGATATGAGCATATTCGTGCGGCAGGGTGTAGCCCACGGTGTCCGGAATATTGATGGTAGTGGCGCCGGCGTTAATTGCCGCTTCGACCACGCGGCACAGGTCATCAATCGGCGTGCGGCCGCCATCTTCGCAGGAGAACTCAACGTCGCTGGTGTAGTTGCGCGCGCGCTTCACCATATAGACCGCGCGCTCGATCACCTCCGGCAGGGTGCTGCGCAGTTTGGTGGCGATATGCATCGGCGAGGTGGCGATAAAGGTGTGAATGCGGAACGCCTCGGCGACGCGCAACGCTTCATAAGCGGCGTCGATATCTTTCTCAACGCAGCGCGCCAGGCCGCACACGCGGCTGTTTTTAATGGTGCGCGCAATGGTCTGCACCGATTCGAAATCGCCCGGCGAGGAAACCGGAAAGCCCACTTCCATGACGTCAACGCCCATGCGCTCCAGCGCCAGCGCAATTTGCAGCTTTTCTTTAACACTCAGGCTGGCCTGTAATGCCTGCTCGCCATCGCGCAGAGTGGTATCGAAAATAATGACTTCTTGGCTCATCGTCTTTTTCCTTTCAGTTTGGCTTTTACCGGTTCGCCTGTGTCACGAGCATAAAAAAACCCGCGCCTTGGCGCGGGTTTTTTAAGTTTTGCAAGCCTGAATCAGTGATTGATTCCGCCCACACGACTACCGCGCAAGTGATATGCGTTTAGTAGTAGACCGAGTAGGCGGAAGGAACGAATCATGTAATCAGACTCCATAAATTTCTGTGCTGTTTTTATTGGTACTTGATTGCGCTGGTGATGTCAACCCTGTTCAGACGCGGCAATGGATTAAAAAAGCTTAATGAAAAAGCGATAAATCCCGGCCGGCAGGATCTTTACAGGATATCCGGGTATCGCGTTGCGTCAGTTTGTTTAATTACTTATAAATCAATTATTTATATTTTTATGCAAGGTGCTTGGTTACGCAATGCCAACGCCAGTAGCGCCATTTTTTATCGTATGCGCCGCGCTACGGCGAGATAAAATAGTAACTAGCCACTGCAAGGCAGAATAATTTACCGCGCTATTCGTTCGCCTTTCTTTTTTACCGCGGCGCGCGATAAAAAAAAGCGGCAATGATAAGTTTTTGCTATGAATAATTCACTGAACAGCATAATCCGCTGTTAATTAGCCCCGGCTTTAGCTTTTTTTCCGCTATTCGCTTCGCTTATTAGCGTAAGAAAAGAAAGCGGTAAAAACGCAGCGGTAAGTTTGGGGTTTACCCAACAAGATTTCTGCGGTTATGGTAATTGCTAAAGCCAGCGTAAATAAATCTGCCAGGGCTTCATTCCCCCTGTACCTTGACCCTGAAAGCGCCTTTTAGGGTTTGAGCATTAACACTGCGTTTATCTCTGACTGACTCCCTTTCGCTTTGCCCGTCGCGCGGCGACAGCGGGCAGACGCCGGAGCAGAGAGTGAACTGAAAGCCGGGAGGCAAAAATGGAGATGTTGTCAGGAGCTGAAATGGTGGTCCGATCGTTGATCGATCAGGGCGTAAAGCATGTGTTTGGTTACCCGGGCGGCGCGGTGCTGGATATCTATGACGCCCTGCAAACCGTTGGCGGCGTCGATCATGTGCTGGTGCGCCACGAGCAGGGCGCGGTACATATGGCTGACGGCTACGCGCGCGCCACCGGCGAGGTCGGCGTGGTGCTGGTCACCTCCGGGCCGGGCGCCACCAACGCCATTACCGGCATCGCCACCGCTTATATGGATTCGGTGCCGATGGTAGTGCTGTCAGGCCAGGTACCTTCTTCGCTGATTGGCTACGACGCCTTCCAAGAGTGCGATATGGTCGGCATCTCACGCCCGGTGGTAAAGCACAGCTTCCTGGTAAAGCATACGGAAGAGATCCCGACCATCCTGAAAAAAGCCTTCTGGCTGGCCGCCAGCGGTCGCCCCGGCCCGGTAGTGATCGATCTGCCGAAAGATATCCTTAACCCGGCGAATAAGCTGCCTTACGTCTGGCCAGAGAGCGTCAGCATGCGCTCCTATAACCCGACCACGCAGGGCCACCGGGGCCAGGTAAAGCGCGCCGTTCAGGCGCTGCTGGCGGCAAAAAGGCCGGTAATGTATGTCGGCGGCGGCGCGATTATCTCCGAATGTGACGGCGAGCTGCGCACCCTGGCGGAGAAGTTACGTCTGCCGGTCACCAACTCGCTGATGGGGCTGGGCGCATTTCCCGGCACCCATCGCCAGAATCTCGGCATGCTCGGCATGCATGGCACCTACGAAGCGAACATGACGATGCATAACGCCGACGTTATCTTCGCCGTGGGCGTGCGTTTCGACGATCGCACCACCAATAACCTGGCGAAATATTGCCCTGACGCCACCGTGCTGCATATTGATGTCGACCCGGCCTCGATTTCCAAAACCGTGGCGGCGGATATCCCGGTGGTGGGCGATGCGCGTCAGGTGCTGCAGCAGATGCTGGAACTGCTGCCGGAAGGCGATACGCAGCAGGATTTCGACAGCCTGCGCGACTGGTGGCAGAGCATTGAAGGCTGGCGCGCGCGCAACTGCCTGGCGTTCGATCGCGGCAGCGAAAAAATCAAGCCGCAGGCGGCGATTGAAACCTTGTGGCGCCTGACCAGGGGCGAGGCGTACGTTACCTCGGATGTGGGTCAGCATCAGATGTTTGCGGCACTCTATTATCCGTTCGATAAGCCGCGCCGCTGGATCAACTCCGGCGGGCTGGGCACCATGGGCTTCGGCCTGCCAGCGGCCATCGGCGTGAAGCTGGCGCTGCCGCAGGAAACCGTGGTCTGTGTGACCGGCGACGGCAGCATTCAGATGAATATTCAGGAACTCTCCACCGCGCTGCAATATAATCTGCCAATTCTGGTGCTTAACCTGAACAACCGCTATCTGGGCATGGTGAAGCAGTGGCAGGACATGATCTATTCCGGTCGCCACTCGCACTCCTATATGGAGTCGCTGCCTGACTTTGTTCGTCTGGCGGAAGCGTACGGCCACGTCGGCATTTCAATTTCCCATCCGGCGGAGCTGGAGGAGAAGCTGGCGCTGGCGCTGGAAACGGTGGCGAACAACCGGCTGGTGTTTGTCGATGTCAACGTGGACGGCAGCGAACATGTCTACCCGATGCAGATCCGCGGGGGCAGTATGGATGAAATGTGGTTAAGCAAAACGGAGAGGACATAATCATGCGGCGTATTTTATCGGTTCTGCTGGAGAACGAATCCGGCGCATTATCCCGCGTGGTCGGCCTGTTTTCCCAGCGCGGCTATAACATCGAAAGCCTGACGGTGGCGCCGACCGACGATCCGACGCTATCGCGCATGACCATCCAGACCGTGGGCGACGAAAAGGCGCTGGAGCAGATCGAAAAGCAGCTGCACAAGCTGGTGGATGTGCTGCGCGTCAGCGAGCTGGGGCAGGGCGCGCATATCGAACGCGAAATCATGCTGGTGAAGATTCAGGCCAGCGGCTACGCGCGCGAAGAAGTTAAGCGCAGCGCTGAGATTTTCCGCGGACAGATTGTTGATGTCACGCCGACGCTTTATACGGTTCAGCTGGCGGGCACCAGCGACAAGCTTGACGCCTTTCTCAATACGCTGCGCGAAGTGGCGGAAATTGTCGAAATCGCGCGTTCCGGCGTGGTCGGGGTTTCGCGTGGTGACCGGATTATGCGTTAATCATCTGAAGTGATAATCCATTCTGTTGCTAACCCGGCGTTCTGCCGGGTTTTTTTATTTTCTGACGCGCCTCATTTTTGCCAGTAAAAGCGGTTGCCCGCTGGCCCTTTCTGCGGTTAGATGTAAAAAAAAGCTTATCCTTAGCCATGCTGCGGCTATTTTTCGCCTCATGGCGTTAACGATGTGGAGTGATTGTGAAACTGGATGAAATAGCGCGTCTTGCCGGTGTGTCGCGCACCACCGCCAGCTATGTCATCAACGGCAAGGCGAAGCAATATCGTGTCAGCGATAAAACCGTTGAGAAAGTCATGGCTGTGGTGCGCGAGCATAACTATCATCCGAACGCGGTGGCCGCCGGCCTCAGAGCGGGCAGAACCCGCTCCATCGGTCTGGTGATCCCGGATCTGGAAAATACCAGCTATACGCGCATCGCCAACTATCTGGAACGTCAGGCGCGCCAGCGCGGCTATCAGCTGCTGATCGCCTGTTCGGAAGATCAGCCGGACAATGAAATGCGCTGTATTGAGCATCTGCTGCAGCGTCAGGTGGATGCGATTATCGTGTCCACCTCGCTGCCGCCGGAACACCCTTTTTATCAGCGCTGGGCGAATCATTCTCTGCCGATTATTGCGCTCGACCGCGCGCTGGATCGTGAACACTTCACCAGCGTCGTGGGCGCCGATCAGGAAGATGCGCAGGCGCTGGCGGCTGAATTGCGTCAGCTGCCGATCAATAACGTGCTGTTTATGGGCGCGCTGCCGGAGCTGTCCGTCAGCTTCCTGCGCGAGATGGGCTTTCGCGAAGCCTGGCAGGGGGATGAACGGCCGATCGATTTCATCTACGCCAACAGCTTTGAACGCGTGGCCGCCGCCGCGCTGTTTGAAAAGTATCTTGATGAGCATCCGATGCCCGACGCGCTGTTCACCACCTCTTTCGGCCTGCTGCAGGGCGTTATGGACGTTACGCTGCAGCGTGAAGGACGCCTGCCGACCGAGCTGGCTATCGCCACCTTCGGCGATCATGAACTGCTCGATTTTCTTGAATGCCCGGTGCTGGCGGTGGCGCAGCGTCATCGTGACGTCGCCGAACGCGTGCTGGAGCTGGTGCTGGCCAGCCTGGATGAGCCGCGCCGGCCGAAACCGGGCTTAACGCGCATTCGCCGTAATCTGGTGCGGCGCGGTAAATTAAGTCGTAAAGCGCGTTAATAACCACCGGACAAAGGCAGCGCAGGCTGCCTTTTTTACATCTTTAAATATTTTCGCTTTTAAAATAGCCAATAATAACCACCGCTATTATTCCGGCGAGCCGGGAAGCCTATTAAGTAAATTAAAGTAAATCGGTGGAAATGTTTTTAACGATTCACCGACGTTTTTATTATGTTATTGATAATGACGCGCCATACCGCGCCGCGCGCGGCTTACAGACCGCCTTTTTATCGGAATGACCCTAAAATGTCGCCGCTGTCGCAAACTTCAGTGCTTTCGTGAGATTAATAAAAAGTGCGTTCTTTTTGCGCAATCTATTTGCCGTCGCGATTTTTTTACCACTATTCATCGGTTTATTTTTTGCCGCGCGTTAGCCGAAAGGTCATTTTTAAGCTGACGGCTTTTGATCACCCTGAGAAATAATCCCGCCTGGCTCATTGCGTAGCTTGACAATGATTTCCTCCGCTCCGTAAACTCCTTTCGTGGGAATTTGTGGGGTAAAGTGGCAAAAAAGGGTAACTGAGGGCATTAGCTGACATGTTTCGTGGCGCAACCTTAGTCAACCTCGATAGCAAAGGGCGGCTGGCCGTGCCCACGCGTTATCGCGAAACGCTGATTGAGGAATCTGAAGGCCAGATGGTTTGCACCATTGACCTCCATCAGCCCTGCCTGCTGCTCTATACCTTACCCCAGTGGGAAATTATTGAACAAAAACTATCTCGTTTATCCAGCATGAACCCCGCAGAGCGTCGCGTGCAGCGACTGCTGTTGGGACATGCAAGCGAGTGTCAGATGGACAGTGCCGGCCGACTGCTGCTCGCCAGCACGCTGCGCCAACATGCCAGTCTGACAAAAGAAGTGATGCTGGTTGGACAGTTTAATAAGTTTGAACTGTGGGATGAACAGACCTGGTATCAACAAGTCAGGGAAGATATTGACGCTGAGCAAGCCGCTCAGGAGCCGCTTTCAGAGCGGTTGCAGGATTTGTCGCTATAGCTATGCAGGATAATTATATACATACCACGGTGCTGTTGGATGAAGCCGTCAACGCGCTCAACATCAAAGAAGACGGCATTTACATCGACGGTACCTTTGGTCGGGGCGGACACTCGCGCCTGATCCTCTCCCAGCTGGGAGAGCAGGGCAGGCTGTTCGCCATTGACCGCGACCCGCAGGCTATCGCCGCCGCCGCCGCGATCGACGATCCGCGCTTCACTATTATTCATGGCCCCTTTTCGGCGCTGGCGGAATATGTCGAGGCGCGTGGCTTAACCGGCAAGGTAGACGGCATTCTTCTTGACCTGGGCGTCTCTTCGCCGCAGCTGGATGACGCCGAGCGCGGCTTCTCCTTTATGCGCGACGGGCCGCTCGATATGCGCATGGATCCCACGCGCGGCCTCTCCGCCGCCGAATGGCTGCTGCAGGCGGAAGAGAACGATATCGCCTTTGTGCTGAAGACTTATGGCGAAGAGCGTTTCGCCAAACGTATTGCGCGCGCCATCGTCGAACGCAATCGTCTGCAGCCGATGACGCGCACTAAAGAGCTGGCGGAGGTGATTGCCGCCGCGACGCCGATAAAGGATAAGTTCAAGCATCCGGCGACGCGCAGCTTTCAGGCAATCCGTATCTGGGTCAACAGCGAGCTGGAAGAGATTGAGCAGGCGCTGAAAGGCACGCTGACGGCGCTGGCGCCCGGCGGACGCCTCTCTATCATCAGCTTCCATTCGCTGGAAGATCGGCTGGTGAAGCGCTTTATGCGCGAGCAGAGCCGCGGGCCGCAGGTGCCGGCCGGGCTGCCGATGACCGAAGCGCAGCTGCAGAAGCTTGGCGGCCGCCATCTGAAGGCGCTCGGCAAGATGATGCCGGGCGAAGCGGAAGTTGCTGAAAACCCACGCGCGCGCAGTTCGGTGCTGCGTATAGCGGAGAGAACGGCATCATGATCGGAAATGAGCGGCACAGCCTGCCCGGCGTTATCGGCGGCGATCTGCTGCGTCACGGCAAGATCCCGCTGCTGTTGCTGATCGCCGTGCTGGTATCGGCCGTTCTGGTGGTGACCACGGCGCATAAAACCCGCCTGCTGACGGCGCAGCGCGAGCAGCTGGTGCTGGAGCGCGACGCGCTGGATATCGAGTGGCGCAACCTGATTTTGGAAGAGAACGCGCTGGGCGACCACAGCCGCGTTGAGCGCACGGCGACGGAAAAACTGCAGATGCAGCATGTCGATCCGGCACAGGAAAATATTGTGGTACAGCAATAAGGAATCCCGGACTCCATGAGATCCGCAACCAAAGCGCTTAAGTTGAAAAAACAGGAAGATCAGGCCAGCTTTGTCAGCTGGCGTTTTGCGTTGCTGTGCGGCGGTATCTTCCTGGCGCTGGTGGGATTAATGATGCGCGTCGCCTGGCTGCAGGTGATTAAACCCGACCGCCTGGTGCGCGAAGGGGATATGCGCTCGCTGCGCGTACAGGCGATCCCTACCGCACGTGGCATGATTACTGACCGCGCCGGCCGTCCGCTGGCGGTAAGCGTGCCGGTAAACGCCATCTGGGCGGACCCGAAAGAGCTGCATGACCACGGCGGCGTGACGCTCGATAGCCGCTGGCAGGCGCTGGCCGATGCGCTTTCCGTACCGCTCGATCAGCTGGCGAGCCGCGTCAATGCCAACCCGAAAGGCCGTTTCGTCTACCTGGCGCGCCAGGTCAACCCGGCGATTGGCGATTACATCAAAAAACTCAAGCTGCCCGGCATTCATCTGCGCGAAGAGTCGCGCCGCTACTATCCCGCCGGCCAGGTCACTTCCCATCTTATCGGCTTCACCAATATCGATGGCCAGGGCATCGAAGGGGTGGAAAAAAGCTTCGACCGCTGGCTGACCGGCCAGCCGGGCGAGCGGACGGTGCGTAAAGACCGCTACGGCCGCGTGATTGAAGATATCTCCTCCGTCGATAGCCAGGCGGCACACAACCTGGCGCTCAGCATCGATGAACGCCTGCAGGCGCTGGTCTATCGCGAGCTGAATAACGCCGTCGCTTTCAACAAGGCGGAGTCGGGCACCGCGGTGCTGGTGGATGTTAACACCGGCGAAGTGTTGGCGATGGCCAACAGCCCCGCTTATAACCCGAACAACCTCAGCAACACGCCGAAAGATGTGATGCGCAACCGCGCTATCACCGACATCTTCGAGCCGGGCTCCACCGTCAAGCCGATGGTGGTGATGACCGCTCTGCAGCGCGGCGTCGTGCGGGAAAATAGCGTTCTGAACACCATTCCTTACCGCGTCAACGGCCATGAAATCAAGGACGTCGCGCGCTATAACGAACTCACCCTTACCGGGATTTTGCAGAAGTCGAGTAACGTCGGGGTATCAAAACTGGCGTTAGCGATGCCCTCCTCAGCGCTAGTGGAAACATATTCACGCTTTGGGCTGGGCAAACCAACCAATCTGGGGTTGGTCGGGGAAAGCAGTGGCCTGTATCCCCAAAAACAAAGGTGGTCCGATATTGAAAGGGCCACCTTCTCTTTCGGCTATGGGCTGATGGTGACCCCGCTCCAGCTGGCGCGCGTTTACGCCACCGTCGGTAGCTATGGCGTGGCGCGTCCGCTCTCTATTACCAAAGTTGACCCGCCGGTTCCGGGCGAGCGCGTCTTTCCTGAGCAGCTGGTGAAAACCGTGGTGCATATGATGGAAAGCGTGGCGCTGCCGGGCGGCGGCGGCGTGAAGGCGGCGATCAAAGGCTATCGTATCGCGATTAAAACCGGTACCGCGAAGAAGGTCGGTCCCGACGGCCGCTATGTGAACAAATATATCGCCTATACCGCCGGCGTGGCGCCCGCCAGCCATCCGCGCTTTGCGCTGGTGGTGGTAATTAACGATCCGCAGGCGGGTAAATATTACGGCGGCGCCGTGTCGGCGCCGGTGTTCGGCGCCATCATGGGCGGCGTGTTGCGCACCATGAATATTGAACCGGATGCGCTGCCGGTTGGTGAAAAGAATGAGTTGGTTAACAACAAGAAAGAGGGATCAAGTGACAGATCGTAACTTGCGCGACTTACTGGCTCCGTGGGTGCCTGGCGCGCCGGAGCGTCCGCTTCGTGAAATGACCCTGGACAGCCGCGTGGCGGCGTCCGGCGATCTGTTTGTGGCTGTCGCAGGCCATAGCGTTGATGGGCGACGTTTTATTCCTCAGGCTATCGCGCAGGGCGTGTCAGCGGTGATCGCTGAAGCCGAAGGCGAAGCAGAGGATGGTGAAATCCGTGAAATGCACGGCGTGCCGGTGATCTATCTGGCCCAGCTACCGCAGCGGCTCTCCGCGCTGGCGGGGCGCTTCTATCAGCAGCCGGCGGAAAAGCTGCGCTTAATCGGCGTGACCGGTACCAACGGCAAAACCACCACCACCCAGCTGCTGGCGCAGTGGGCGAACCTGCTGGGCGAAACCGGCGCGGTGATGGGCACCGTTGGCAATGGCCTCTACGGCCGTCTGGTGCCGACGGAAAATACCACCGGATCGGCGGTTGATGTACAGCAGGTGCTGGATGCGCTGGCAGGGCAGGGCGCGACCGTGGCGGCAATGGAGGTCTCCTCGCACGGCCTGGTGCAGCATCGCGTCGCGGCGCTGCCTTTCGCCGCCGCCGTGTTTACCAACCTGAGCCGCGATCATCTCGATTATCACGGCGATATGACGCGTTATGAGTCGGCCAAATGGCTGCTGTTCTCTGAACACCAGGTGGGCGAAGCGATCATTAACGCCGATGACGAAGTCGGCCGCCGCTGGCTGGCGAAGCTGCCCGATGCGGTCGCGGTTACGATGGAAAATAACCTGCTACCCGACAGCCACAACCGCTGGCTGAAGGCGACATCGGTGCGCTATCACGATAACGGCGCAACGGTTAGCTTCAGCTCCAGCTGGGGCGACGGCGAGCTGGACAGCCGCCTGATGGGCGCCTTTAACGTCAGCAACCTGCTGCTGGCGCTGGCGACGCTGCTGGCGCTGGGCTACCCGCTGGCGCAGCTGATCGCCAGCGCGCGTCAGCTGCAGCCGGTATGCGGACGCATGGAGGTCTTCAGCGCGCCGGATAAGCCGACGGTGGTGGTCGATTACGCGCATACGCCTGACGCGCTGGAAAAAGCGCTGGAGGCGGCACGTCTGCACTGCAAAGGGCAGCTGTGGTGCGTCTTTGGCTGCGGCGGCGACCGTGATAAAGGCAAGCGCCCGTTAATGGGGGCGATTGCCGAGCAGTGCGCGGACGTGGTGGTCATTACTGACGATAACCCGCGCAGCGAAGATCCCGCGGCGATTGTGAACGACATTCTGAGCGGCCTGCTCGACCCGGGCCGCGCCCGTGTCATGGCGGGGCGTGCGCAGGCGGTGACCAATACCATCATGCAGGCGCAGCCGCAGGATATCGTCGTGGTGGCGGGCAAAGGCCATGAGGATTACCAGATTATCGGCAATCGTCGTCTCGATTATTCTGACCGGGTAACCGTCGCGCGTCTGCTGGGGGTGGTGGCATGATCACACTTTCCCTGGAGACCCTGGCGCAGGTGACTAACGGTACCTTAGTCGGCAACGGCGACGGCGCGATTAGCGACGTCACCACCGACACCCGCAAAGTGACGCCGGGCTGTTTGTTTATCGCGCTGCAGGGCGAACGCTTCGACGCGCATGATTTTGCCGACCAGGCCATTGCCAGCGGCGCGGCAGCATTATTAGTGAGTAAGCGCTTGCAAGTTAACGTGCCGCAGGTAGTGGTCAGCGATACGCGCATCGCCTTGGGGCAGCTGGCTGCCTGGGTGCGTCAGCAGGTGAAAACCCGCGTAGTGGCGCTGACCGGCTCCTCCGGTAAAACCTCAGTCAAAGAGATGACTGCTGCAATTCTGCGTCAGTGCGGCGAGACCCTCTATACCGCCGGCAACCTGAACAATGACATCGGCGTGCCGCTGACGCTGCTGCGCCTGACCGACGCGCACCAGTATGCGGTTATCGAGCTGGGCGCCAACCATCAGGGCGAAATCGCCTGGACCACAAGCTTAACGCGTCCGGAAAGCGCGCTGGTGAATAACCTGGCGGCCGCGCATCTGGAAGGGTTCGGCTCGCTGGCTGGCGTAGCGAAAGCCAAAGGCGAAATTTTCCTTGGCCTGCCGGAAAACGGCACGGCGATCATTAACCTCGACAGCAACGACTGGCCGCGCTGGCAGGATCTGCTGACGCAGCAGCGTGTCTGGCGCTTCTCCGGTACCGCAGACGCACAGGCGGACTTTTACGCCACCGACGTCGCGGTTAACCCGCAGGGCACCACCTTTACGCTGCATACGCCGCAGGGCGCGCTGGCGGTTACGCTGCCGCTGCCGGGACGACATAACATTGCTAACGCGCTGGCCGCCAGCGCGCTGGCCTTATCGGTAGGCGCTCCGCTGGAGGCGATAGCGCAGGGTCTGGCGACGCTGAAAGCGGTGCCGGGACGTCTGTTCCCGGTCGCGCTGGGCCCGCAGAAGCTGCTGCTGGACGACAGCTACAACGCCAATGTCGGTTCGATGACTGCCGCCGCGCAGGTACTGGGCGAGATGCCGGGCTATCGCGTGATGGTGACCGGGGATATGGCAGAGCTGGGTGATGAGGCGGTGGCATGCCATCGCGAAGTGGGCGAGGCCGCGCGCAAGGCGGGCATCGATAAAGTGCTGAGCGTGGGCGTATTGAGCCAGCAGATCAGCGACGCCAGCGGCGCGGGCGAACACTTCAGCGACAAAGCTGCCCTGGTGGCGCGCCTCCGGACGCTGCTTGCAGAGCATCAGGTGATTACTGTTTTAGTTAAAGGTTCTCGTAGTGCCGCCATGGAGCAGGTAGTACAAACCTTACAGGAGAAAGGAACATGTTAGTCTGGCTGGCCGAACATCTGGTCGCTTTTTATTCCGGCTTTAACGTCTTTTCCTATTTGACGTTTCGCGCCATCGTCAGCCTGCTGACCGCGCTGTTTATTTCACTCTGGATGGGCCCGCGCCTGATCGCCTGGCTGCAAAAGCTGCAGATCGGGCAGGTTGTGCGCAGCGAAGGCCCGGAGTCGCACTTCAGCAAGCGCGGCACGCCGACCATGGGCGGCATTATGATCCTGACCTCCATCACCATCTCGGTGCTGATGTGGGCCTATCCCTCTAACCCCTATGTCTGGTGCGTGCTGACGGTACTGGTCGGCTATGGCATCGTCGGGTTCGTCGATGACTACCGCAAAGTGGTGCGCAAAGATACCAAAGGGCTGATCGCCCGCTGGAAATATTTCTGGCAGTCGCTGATTGCGCTGGCGGTAGCCTTCGCGATGTACGCCGTGGGCAAAGATACGCCGGCGACGCAGCTGGTGGTGCCGTTTTTCAAAGATATTATGCCGCAGCTGGGGCTGCTCTATATCCTGCTCGCCTATTTCGTGATCGTCGGCACCAGCAACGCGGTTAACCTGACCGACGGCCTGGACGGGCTGGCGATTATGCCGACGGTGTTCGTTGCGGCGGGCTTTGCGCTGGTTGCCTGGGCCACCGGCAACATGAACTTCGCCGGCTACCTGCATATTCCCTATCTGCGCCACGCCGGCGAGCTGGTGATTGTCTGCACCGCGATCGTTGGCGCCGGGCTGGGCTTCCTGTGGTTTAACACCTATCCCGCTCAGGTCTTTATGGGCGACGTTGGCTCGCTGGCGTTGGGCGGCGCGCTGGGCACCATCGCCGTGCTGCTGCGTCAGGAGTTTTTGCTGGTGATTATGGGCGGCGTGTTCGTGGTGGAGACGCTCTCGGTGATCCTGCAGGTGGGATCGTTCAAGCTGCGCGGCCAGCGTATTTTCCGTATGGCGCCGATCCATCACCACTATGAACTGAAAGGCTGGCCGGAGCCGCGCGTGATCGTGCGTTTCTGGATCATTTCGCTGATGCTGGTGCTGATTGGCCTGGCAACCCTTAAGGTGCGTTAATTATGGCTGACTATCAGGGTAGAAAAGTTGTCATTATCGGGCTGGGGCTGACTGGCCTCTCCTGTGTTGATTTCTTTTTAGCGCAGGGCGTAACGCCGCGCGTGATGGATACCCGAGTCTCGCCGCCCGGCCTCGATAAACTGCCCGCGAGCGTTGAGCGGCATTTGGGTTCGCTCAACGGCGACTGGCTGCTGGCGTCGGATCTGATTGTCGCCAGCCCCGGCGTCGCGCTGGCTCACCCGCTGCTGACGGCAGCTGCCGAGGCGGGCATTGAGATCGTCGGCGACATTGAGCTGTTCTGCCGGGAAGCGCAGGCGCCGATCGTCGCCATTACCGGTTCCAATGGCAAAAGCACCGTCACCACACTGGTGGGCGAGATGGCGCGCGCGGCCGGTTGGGCCGTGGGCGTAGGCGGCAATATCGGCCTGCCGGCGCTCAGCCTGCTGAAGCAGCCGGCTCAACTTTATGTGCTGGAGCTTTCCAGCTTTCAGCTGGAAACCACTCACAGCCTGAAAGCCGCGGCGGCGACCATCCTCAACGTCAGCGAAGACCATATGGATCGCTATCCGCTGGGGCTACAACAGTACCGCGCCGCCAAGCTGCGCATCTATGAAAACGCGGCCGTGTGCGTGGTTAACGCGGATGACGCACTGACGATGCCGGTGCGCGGCGCGGATAAGCGCTGCGTCAGCTTCGGCGTCGACGTCGGTGACTATCATCTTAACCGCCAGCAGGGCAGCGTCTGGCTGCGTGTGCGCGGCGAAAAAGTCTTAAACACCGACGAAATGAACCTGGTCGGCCTGCACAACTACACCAACGCGCTGGCGGCGCTGGCGCTGGCCGACGCGGCTGGCGTACCGCGCGCCAGCAGTTTGAAAGCGCTTACCACCTTTCAGGGGCTGGCGCACCGTTTTCAGCTGGTGCATGAGCGCAACGGCGTGCGTTGGATCAACGATTCGAAAGCGACCAACGTCGGCAGCACCGAAGCGGCGTTGAGTGGATTGCGGGCGCAGGGCACCCTCTGGCTACTGCTGGGCGGCGACGGCAAGTCGGCAGATTTCACGCCGCTGGCGCGCTATTTACAGGGCGACGCCATCCGCGTCTGGTGCTACGGTCGCGACGGCGAAGCGCTGGCGGCGTTACGTCCCGAGATCTCCACCCTGACGGAGACGCTGGCCGAGGCGATGGCCGCCATTGCGCCGCAGGTGCAGCCCGGCGATATCGTTCTGCTGTCGCCCGCCTGCGCCAGCCTCGATCAGTTCCGTAACTTTGAGCAGCGCGGCGATCTCTTTGCGCAGCTGGCGCGGGAGCTGGGCTGATGCGTATTCCGGGCTTAGGGATAGCGGGTGGCGTGGTGACGCGCCTGCGCGAATGGGTGATGGGCAGCCGCGAAAACAGCGATGCGGCGCCGATGGTACTGTACGATCGCACGCTGCTGTGGCTGACGTTCGGCCTGGCGATCATCGGCTTTGTGATGGTCACCTCCGCGTCGATGCCGGTTGGCCAGCGCCTGTCGGATGATCCCTTTTTCTTCGCCAAGCGTGACGCGTTTTATCTGCTGTTGGCGTTCGGCATGGCGCTGGTGACGCTGCGCGTGCCGATGGAGGTCTGGCAGCGCTACAGCAATATGATGTTGCTGGCGTCGGTGCTGATGCTGCTGATCGTGTTGGTGGTGGGCAGCTCGGTCAACGGCGCGTCGCGCTGGATCGCGCTGGGACCGCTGCGTATTCAGCCGGCCGAGCTTTCCAAGCTCTCGCTGTTTTGCTACCTCGCCAGTTATCTGGTGCGCAAGGTGGAAGAGGTCCGCAACAACTTCTGGGGCTTCTGCAAGCCGATGGGCGTGATGGTGGTGCTGGCGGTGTTGCTGCTGGCGCAGCCTGACCTGGGCACCGTGGTGGTACTGTTTGTCACCACCCTGGCGATGCTGTTCCTCGCCGGCGCCAAGCTATGGCAATTTCTGGCGATTATCGGATCGGGCATTTTCGCCGTGATCCTGTTGATCATCGCCGAGCCGTACCGTATGCGCCGCGTGACCTCATTCTGGGATCCCTGGGAGGATCCGTTCGGCAGCGGCTACCAGCTAACGCAGTCGCTGATGGCGTTCGGTCGCGGCGAATTCTGGGGGCAGGGGTTAGGCAACTCGGTGCAAAAACTGGAGTATTTGCCGGAGGCGCATACCGACTTCATTTTCTCCATTATCGGAGAAGAACTCGGTTATATCGGTGTGGTTTTAGCGCTGTTAATGGTATTCTTCGTCGCTTTTCGGGCGATGTCGATTGGCCGCCGCGCGCTGGAGCTGGACCAGCGTTTCTCCGGTTTTCTCGCCTGCTCCATCGGCGTTTGGTTTAGCTTCCAGGCGCTGGTCAACGTCGGCGCGGCCGCGGGCATGCTGCCCACCAAAGGTCTGACGTTGCCCTTAATCAGTTACGGTGGTTCCAGTCTGATTATTATGTCGACGGCCATCGTGTTGTTGTTACGCATAGATTATGAAACGCGCCTGAGCAAAGCGCAGGCGTTTACCCGAGGTGCGCGATGAGTGGAAAGCGGTTGATGGTGATGGCTGGCGGTACCGGCGGGCATGTATTCCCCGGTCTGGCTGTCGCGCATCATCTGATGGCGCAGGGTTGGCAGGTGCGCTGGCTGGGCACCGCCGATCGAATGGAAGCCGATCTGGTGCCGAAACATGGCATCGATATTGATTTTATCCGCATCAGCGGTCTGCGCGGCAAAGGCCTGAAGGCGCTGCTGGCGTCGCCGGTGCGCATTTTCAACGCCTGGCGTCAGGCGCGCAGCATTATGAAGGCCTGGAAGCCGGACGTGGTGCTGGGCATGGGCGGCTATGTTTCCGGACCGGGCGGCCTGGCCGCCTGGAGCTGCGGCATCCCGGTGGTGCTGCATGAGCAGAACGGCATCGCCGGGCTGACCAACAAGTGGCTGGCGAAGCTGGCGACCAAAGTGATGCAGGCGTTTCCCGGCGCCTTTCCGCATGCCGACGTGGTCGGCAATCCGGTACGTACCGACGTGCTGGCGCTCAGCAGCCCTGAGCAGCGACTGGCGGGCCGCGAAGGCCCGATTCGCGTTTTGGTGGTGGGCGGCAGTCAGGGCGCGCGCGTGCTTAATCAGACCCTGCCGCAGGTAGCGGCGCTGATGGGCGACAGCATCACACTCTGGCATCAGACCGGCAAAGGCAATCAGCGTCAGGTGCTGGCCGATTATGAAAAAGCCGGGCAGACGCAGCATCAAATCAGCGAATTTATTGACGATATGGCGGCGGCTTATGCATGGGCCGACGTGGTGGTGTGCCGTTCCGGAGCGCTGACGGTCAGCGAAGTCGCGGCGGCCGGCCTGCCGGCGATTTTTGTCCCGTTTCAGCATAAAGATCGTCAACAGTACTGGAATGCGCTACCGCTGGAAAAAGCGGGCGCGGCGCGTATTTTTGAACAGCCGCAGTTTACTGCGGATGCGGTGGCGGAAACGTTAAAGCAGTGGGACAGACCGACGCTGCTGCGCATGGCGCAAAATGCGCGTCAGGTTGCGATTCCCGATGCCACTGAACGTGTAGCGGCAGAAGTCAGCGCCGTCGCGCGCTAACAGAACAGAGATAAGGTACCTGGGGTACCGACAGGCAAAAGAAACGATGAATACTCAACAACTGGCGAAACTGCGTTCTATCGTGCCCGAGATGCGTCGCGTCCGGCACATTCACTTTGTCGGCATCGGTGGCGCCGGCATGGGCGGTATCGCCGAAGTGTTGGCCAACGAAGGTTATCAGATCAGCGGTTCCGATCTCGCTCCCAATGCGGTGACGCAGCACCTGACCGCGCTGGGCGCCACTATCTATTTTCACCATCGTCCGGAAAACGTTAGCGATGCCAGCGTGGTGGTGGTTTCCAGCGCGATAACCCAGGATAACCCGGAGATTATCGCCGCGCGTGAAGCGCGTATTCCGGTGATCCGCCGCGCGGAGATGCTGGCGGAGCTGATGCGTTTCCGCCACGGTATCGCCGTAGCCGGCACGCACGGCAAAACCACGACCACAGCAATGGTGACCAGTATTTACGCCGAAGGCGGCCTCGATCCCACTTTCGTCAACGGCGGGCTGGTCAAAGCGGCCGGCACTCACGCGCGCCTGGGCAGTAGCCGTTATCTGATCGCCGAAGCGGATGAGAGCGACGCGTCGTTCCTGCACCTGCAGCCGATGGTAGCGATCGTGACCAATATCGAAGCCGACCATATGGATACTTACCAGGGCGACTTCGAAAACCTGAAGCAGACATTTATTAACTTTCTGCACAACCTGCCGTTTTACGGCCGCGCGGTGCTGTGCGTCGACGACGCGGTGATCCGCGATCTGATCCCGCGCGTCGGCCGCCAGATCACCACGTACGGCTTCAGCGATGATGCCGACGTGCGCATTGAAGATTATGAGCAGCACGGTCCGCAGGGCCACTTTACGCTGGTGCGTCACGATAAGCCGCTGATGCGCGTCACGCTGAACGCCCCGGGCCGTCATAACGCGCTCAACGCCGCGGCAGCGGTGGCGGTGGCGACGGAAGAGGGCATCGACGATGACGATATCCTCAGCGCGCTGGAGAGCTTCCAGGGCACCGGCCGCCGGTTCGATTTCCTTGGCGAGTTCCCGCTGGATAACGTTAATGGCGCGGCTGGCAGCGCCATGCTGGTTGATGACTATGGTCATCATCCGACTGAAGTGGACGCCACCATTAAAGCGGCGCGCGCGGGCTGGCCGGATAAAAAACTGGTGATGATTTTCCAGCCGCATCGCTACACGCGCACCCGCGATCTTTATGACGATTTCGCCAATGTGCTGTCGCAGGTGGATGTACTGCTGATGCTGGATGTCTATTCCGCCGGCGAAACGCCAATCCCGGGTGCCGACAGCCGATCGCTCTGCCGCACCATCCGCGGGCGCGGCAAGGTGGATCCGATCCTCGTGCCCGATCACGAGACGATCCTGGAGATGCTGGCGCCGACGCTAAGCGGCAACGATTTGATTCTGGTACAGGGCGCTGGCAACGTAGGTAAAATTGCCCGCCGTCTGGCTGAGCAGAAACTTAAACCGCAGACCAATGAAGAGGAACATCATGGCTGAAAAAGTAGCGGTACTGCTGGGCGGTACCTCCGCTGAGCGCGAGGTCTCACTGATGTCAGGTGCGGCGGTGCTGGCCGGACTGAAAGAAGCAGGCATTGACGCGCACGGCGTTGATACGCGCGATTTTCCGGTGATGCGGTTGAAAGAAGAGGGCTTTGAAAAAGCGTTTATCGCGCTGCACGGGCGCGGCGGCGAAGACGGCACCCTGCAAGGCGTGCTGGATTTCCTGCAGATCCCTTATACCGGCAGCGGCGTGATGGCGTCGGCCATTACCATGGATAAATGGCGTTCCAAACTGCTGTGGCAGGGCGCGAACCTGCCAGTGGCGCCCTATGTCTGGATTAACCGCCAGCAGATGGACGCCGGGCTGGACGGCAGCCTGGCGCAGCGTATCGCAGAGCTGGGCATGCCGCTGTTCGTTAAGCCAAGCAGCGAAGGCTCCAGCGTCGGCATTTCCCGTGTGAATCAGCCTTCTGAGTTGCCTGCGGCGCTGGAAGAGGCGTTCCGTCACGACGATGACGTGCTGGTGGAGAAATTCCTCAGCGGTCCGGAATATACCGTCGCGATTCTGGGCGAGCAGATTTTGCCTTCGATCCGCATTCAGCCGGCCAGTGATTTCTACGACTATGAAGCAAAATACATTTCTGACGATACTCAGTACTTCTGCCCAAGCGGCTTAAGCGCGGAAAAAGAGGCGGAGCTGAGCGAACTGGTACTGAACGCATGGCGTACGCTGGGCTGCAGCGGCTGGGGCCGGGTGGATGTGATGATGGACGGCGACGGCAGCTTCTTTCTGCTGGAGGTGAACACCTCGCCGGGCATGACCAGCCACAGCCTGGTGCCGATGGCGGCGAAACAGGCGGGGATGAGCTTCTTCCAGCTGGTGGCGCGTATCCTGGAGCTGGCCGACTAAGATGTCGCAGGCGGCTCTGAACGTACGTCGGGAAGCGCAGGAAAAAGCGCGCACCGGACGCAGCAATGGCTCCCGGCTGGCAGGCATTATTTTCCTGCTGCTGGTGATCGGCACGACGCTGGCAGGCGGCGTCGCGGTGCTGAAATGGATGAATGATGCCTCGCGTCTGCCGCTTTCGAGGCTGGTGGTGACGGGAAAAACCCACTACACCACCAACGACGATATCCGTCAGGCCATTTTGTCGCTGGGTGCGCCAGGCACTTTTATGTCACAAGATGTAAATGTGATTCAGCAGCAGATTGAACGTCTGCCGTGGATCAAGCAGGTCAGCGTACGCAAGCAGTGGCCGGACGAATTAAAGATTCATCTGGTTGAGTATGTGCCGGTGGCGCGGTGGAATGATTTACATATGGTTGATGCGGAAGGCAAATCTTTTAGCGTCCCGGCTAACCATATCGGCAAAGAGACGCTACCGTTGCTGTATGGCCCCGAAGGCAACGAGCAGGACGTGCTGGATGGCTACCGTCAGATGAGTACGGTGTTAGCCGCCAGCAAGTTTAGCGTCAAAGCAGCATCCATGACCGCACGCCACTCCTGGCAGCTGGTCACTGGCGATGATGTACGTATTGAGCTGGGCCGTAGCGATAACATGAAGCGTCTTAAGCGGTTTATTGAACTCTGGCCGATGATCCAACAGCAGGCCGCCGCTGACAATAAGCGCGTCAGTTATGTCGATTTGCGCTATGACTCCGGCGCTGCCGTTGGCTGGGCTCCGGCATTTATTGAGCCTCAGGACAGTAATCAGCAACAGAATCAGGCACAGGCTAAACAACAATGATCAAGGCGACGGACAGAAAACTGGTAGTAGGACTTGAGATAGGCACCGCTAAGGTCGCCGCTTTAGTAGGGGAAATTCTGCCCGATGGCATGGTCAACATTATTGGGGTGGGCAGTTGCCCGTCCCGCGGTATGGATAAAGGCGGCGTAAACGATCTGGAATCGGTGGTGAAATGCGTTCAGCGTGCCATCGATCAGGCGGAACTGATGGCGGATTGTCAGATTTCCTCGGTTTATCTGGCGTTATCCGGCAAACATATCAGCTGTCAGAACGAAATCGGGATGGTTCCGATTTCTGAAGAGGAAGTCACGCAGGAAGATGTGGAAAACGTGGTACATACCGCGAAATCGGTGCGTGTACGCGATGAACACCGCATTCTGCATGTGATCCCGCAGGAGTACGCTATCGACTATCAGGAAGGGATCAAGAATCCGGTCGGATTGTCGGGCGTGCGCATGCAGGCGAAAGTACATTTAATCACCTGTCACAACGATATGGCGAAAAACATCGTTAAAGCGGTTGAACGTTGCGGCCTGAAAGTTGACCAACTGATTTTCGCCGGCCTGGCATCGAGCTTTGCGGTGTTGACGGAAGATGAGCGTGAACTGGGCGTCTGCGTTGTCGATATCGGCGGCGGCACCATGGATATCGCCGTCTATACCGGCGGTGCGCTGCGTCATACCAAAGTGATCCCGTACGCGGGGAACGTGGTGACCAGCGATATCGCTTACGCCTTTGGCACGCCGCCGACCGACGCGGAAGCGATCAAGGTGCGTCACGGTTGCGCGCTGGGATCGATCGTCGGCAAAGATGAGAACGTTGAGGTACCAAGCGTAGGCGGTCGTCCGCCACGTAGCCTACAGCGTCAGACGTTGGCCGAAGTGATCGAACCGCGTTACACCGAGCTGCTTAACCTGGTGAACGACGAGATTCTGCAGCTGCAGGAACAGCTTCGTCAGCAGGGTGTGAAGCATCATCTGGCGGCAGGTATTGTATTGACCGGCGGCGCGGCGCAGATTGAAGGTTTGGCCGCCTGCGCGCAGCGGGTATTCCATACCCAGGTGCGCATTGGGCAGCCGCTGAACATTACCGGACTTACCGATTACGCGCAGGAGCCCTACTACTCAACGGCGGTAGGCCTGCTGCACTACGGAAAAGAGTCTCACCTGAACGGTGAGGCGGATGTTGAAAAACGTGCGTCAGTTGGCAACTGGTTTAAACGTATCAACAGCTGGCTGAAAAAAGAGTTTTAATTTTTCTAAAAGGGGATCATGCTAGCACTATTTTATGATCTCCAGGCGACAGGCACATAACGGAGAGAAATTATGTTTGAACCAATGGAATTAACCAACGACGCGGTGATTAAAGTCATCGGCGTCGGCGGGGGCGGCGGCAACGCCGTAGAGCATATGGTCCGCGAGCGCATCGAAGGCGTTGAGTTCTTCGCTGTGAACACGGACGCTCAGGCATTGCGCAAAACTGCAGTCGGCCAGACCATTCAAATCGGCACCAACATTACTAAAGGTCTGGGTGCAGGCGCGAACCCTGAAGTGGGTCGTACTTCCGCAGAAGAAGATCGCGAAGCGCTGCGCTCCGCGTTAGACGGCGCGGACATGGTATTCATCGCGGCCGGTATGGGCGGCGGTACCGGTACCGGCGCGGCGCCTGTGGTGGCGGAAGTGGCGAAAGACCTGGGCATTCTGACCGTTGCGGTCGTGACCAAGCCATTCAACTTCGAAGGCAAAAAGCGTATGGCGTTCGCCGAGCAGGGCATCGCCGAGCTTTCCAAGCATGTTGACTCGCTGATCACCATCCCGAACGACAAGCTGCTGAAAGTGCTGGGCCGCGGTATTTCACTGCTGGACGCCTTCGGCGCGGCGAACGACGTGCTGAAAGGCGCGGTGCAGGGTATTGCCGAGCTGATCACCCGTCCGGGCCTGATGAACGTCGACTTTGCTGACGTGCGCACTGTGATGTCCGAAATGGGCTACGCCATGATGGGTTCAGGCGTCGCTTGCGGCGAAGACCGAGCGGAAGAAGCGGCTGAAATGGCGATCTCCAGCCCGCTGCTGGAAGATATCGACCTTTCCGGCGCGCGCGGCGTGCTGGTCAACATCACCGCTGGCTTCGACCTGCGTCTGGATGAGTTCGAGACCGTGGGTAATACTATCCGTGCCTTCGCGTCGGATAACGCTACCGTGGTTATCGGCACCTCGCTGGATCCGGAAATGAACGACGAACTGCGCGTGACCGTCGTCGCGACCGGTATCGGCATGGACAAGCGTCCGGAAATCACCTTAGTGACCAATAAGCAGGCGACCAGCCAGCCGGTAATGGATCACCGTTATCAGCAGCACGGCATGTCTCCGCTGCCGCAGGAGCCGCAGAAACCTGCCGCTAAAGTGGTTAACGATCAAAGCTCGCAGGCTGGCAAAGAGCCCGATTACCTGGATATTCCTGCCTTCCTGCGCAAACAGGCAGACTAGGAATAACCTGAGAATTGGGATTCTCCGCTCTTTGTGCTAAAATCTTCGCCCGTCAGTGATATAGACTGACGGTCGGATGATATTTTGCGAGATAATACGATGATCAAACAACGGACATTAAAACGTATTGTTCAGGCGACTGGCGTCGGTTTGCATACCGGCAAGAAAGTCTCCCTGACGTTACGCCCTGCGCCGGCTAATACCGGGGTCATCTATCGTCGCACTGACTTGAATCCACCGGTTGATTTCCCGGCTGATGCAAAATACGTGCGCGACACCATGCTAAGTACTTGCCTGGTGAATGATGAAGGCGTGCGTATTTCCACCGTAGAACACCTGAACGCTGCGCTGGCGGGACTGGGCATTGATAACATCATTGTCGAAGTCGACGCGCCGGAAGTGCCGATCATGGACGGCAGCGCCGCGCCATTTGTCTACCTGTTGGTTGACGCGGGCGTGGAAGAGCTGAACAGTGCGAAGAAATTCGTGCGTGTTAAGCAGGCTGTACGTGTTGAAGATGGCGATAAGTGGGCTGAAATTAAACCGTATAACGGTTTTTCGCTCGACTTTACGATCGATTTTAAACATCCGGCGATCGATTCCAGCTCACAGCGCTATCAGCTGAACTTCTCTACGGAAGCGTTTATGCGCCAGATCAGCCGCGCGCGAACCTTCGGCTTTATGCGTGAAATCGAATACCTGCAGTCCAAAGGCCTGTGCCTGGGCGGTAGTTTAGATTGCGCGATTGGGTTAGACGATTTCCGCGTACTGAACGAAGAAGGTTTACGCTTCGAAGATGAATTCGTTCGTCACAAAATGCTGGACGCTATCGGCGACCTGTTTATGTGCGGCCACAACATTGTCGGCGCGTTTTCCGCCTACAAGTCGGGCCATGCGCTGAACAATAAGCTGCTGCAGGCGGTGCTGGCGAAACAGGAAGCCTGGGAATGGGCGACCTTTGAAGACGAAGCTGAACTGCCGGTGGCATTCAGGGCAACAAATTTGGTTCTGGCGTAATCCGCCTGACCGCTTAAAACGACTGGTAGCGCTGGCTCACTCTCTCCGGCCAGCAAAACCAGTCGTTTTTGTTTCTGCCGCAGGGCGCGCATTATTTGCGCCGTTGTGTGCAGAATCTCGCTCTTTTCTTTCCCTCCCGCTACGATCTGATGTTTAACGCGCGCAATGATGATAAGATTTGCCCTCGTTAAAGCGGCAACAGACGTATTGCGTCAGATGGAATACAGCCGTTAATTATTCATTGAAGAAGGGCAGGCATCTGATCTGCCAGACGGAAAACGTTGTGATCGCTATTTTTCACCGTTGGCGACAATTAGGCAGGCGTTATTTTTGGCCGCATCTCTTGTTCGGCATGGTGGCGGCAAGCCTCGGCCTGCCCGCAGCCCATGCGCAGAGTGCTGAGCAAAATAATCGCCCTGAAGCCGCTGCGAAAAATTTGAGCGCCAACAGCGTCGTGCGGTTTGATAACCTGGCGCTGCTGCAGGGGAACGCCCGTCGCGCCAGCTTTACGGTAGACTACTGGCATCAACACGCCATCCGCACCGTTATTCGTCACCTCTCTTTCGCACTTGCGCCGCAACATCTGCCTGATGCCGAAGCGGCGCTGCCGCTGGCGGTGCAGAAAATCGCGCTGCTGGATACGCTTAATGCGTTGCTGACGCACGAGCCGCGCCGTCCGGCCATCATTCGCCACACCCAACAATCCGCCCTTTCTGTTACGCCCGATTACCATGTCGGCATCTGGCTTGCGCAGGTGCAGGGAATTCGTGCCGGTCCGTACATTCTTAGCTAAAGTCTGAACACTCCTTAAACCGTATCACTATAAAAACGAGCCGCAGAGAGACACAGCGGTGAAGATGAGAATGTATTTATTATGCTGATTAAGTTATTAACCAAAGTCTTTGGCAGCCGTAACGATCGTACGCTGCGTCGCATGCGTAAAGCGGTAGATATCATCAATAAAATGGAGCCGGATTTTGAAAAGCTCAGCGATGATGAACTGAAGGCGAAAACCCAGGAATTCCGCGCCCGCCTGGAAAAAGGCGAAGCGCTCGACAGCCTGATCCCGGAAGCTTTTGCGACCGTGCGTGAAGCCAGTAAGCGCGTATTCGGCATGCGCCACTTTGATGTTCAGTTGATCGGCGGCATGGTGCTGAACGATCGCTGTATCGCTGAAATGCGCACCGGTGAAGGTAAAACCCTGACCGCGACGCTGCCTGCGTACCTCAACGCCCTGACCGGTAAAGGCGTCCACGTCGTCACCGTGAACGACTATCTGGCGCAGCGTGATGCGGAAAACAACCGCCCGCTGTTCGAATTCCTTGGTCTGTCGGTCGGCATCAACCTGCCGGGTATGCCGGCGCCCGCGAAGCGCGAAGCCTATGCCGCCGATATCACCTACGGCACCAACAACGAATACGGCTTCGACTACCTGCGTGACAACATGGCGTTCAGCCCGGAAGAGCGCGTACAGCGCAAGCTGAACTATGCGCTGGTCGATGAGGTCGATTCCATTCTGATCGATGAAGCCCGTACGCCGCTGATCATCTCCGGCCCGGCGGAAGACAGCTCTGAACTCTATATCAAAGTTAACAAAATCATTCCGCGCCTGATCCGTCAGGAGAAAGAAGATTCTGACACCTTCCAGGGCGAAGGACACTTCTCGGTCGACGAGAAAGCGCGTCAGGTGCATCTGACCGAGCGTGGTCTGGTGATGATCGAAGAGCTGCTGGTGCAGGAAGGGATCATGGCGGAAGGCGAGTCGCTCTATTCGCCGAACAACATCATGCTGATGCATCATGTGACCGCCGCACTGCGCGCTCACGCGCTGTTTACCCGCGACGTGGACTATATCGTTAAAGATGGCGAAGTGATCATCGTCGATGAGCATACCGGACGCACCATGCAGGGCCGTCGCTGGTCCGACGGGCTGCATCAGGCGGTAGAAGCGAAAGAAGGCGTCGAAATTCAGAACGAAAACCAGACGCTGGCCTCCATTACTTTCCAGAACTACTTCCGCCTGTATGAGAAGCTGGCCGGTATGACCGGTACTGCCGACACCGAAGCCTTTGAGTTCAGCTCGATCTATAAGCTCGATACCATTGTTATTCCGACTAACCGTCCGATGGTGCGTAAAGATCTGCCGGATCTGGTCTACATGACCGAGAAAGAGAAGATCGACGCGATCATTGAAGATATTCGTGAGCGCACGGCGAACGGTCAGCCGATCCTGGTGGGGACGATCTCCATCGAGAAATCGGAAGTGGTTTCTAATGAACTGACGCGCGCCGGCATCAAGCACAACGTGCTGAATGCTAAATTCCACGCGCGTGAAGCGGATATCGTGGCGCAGGCGGGTCAGCCAGGCGCCGTTACCATCGCCACCAACATGGCGGGCCGTGGTACCGATATTATGCTGGGCGGCAGCTGGCAGGCTGAAGTCGCGGCGCTGGAAGATCCCACTGAAGAACAGATCGCCGCAATTAAAGCGGAGTGGAAAACGCGTCACGACGCGGTACTGGCCTCGGGCGGTCTGCATATCATCGGCACCGAGCGTCATGAATCGCGCCGTATCGATAACCAGCTGCGCGGCCGTTCCGGTCGTCAGGGCGATCCGGGCTCTTCCCGTTTCTACCTGTCAATGGAAGATGCGTTGATGCGTATTTTCGCCTCCGATCGCGTTACTAATATGATGCGCAAGTTGGGCATGAAGCCGGGCGAAGCTATCGAACATCCGTGGGTGACTAAGGCGATCGCCAACGCGCAGCGTAAGGTGGAAAGCCGCAACTTCGATATTCGTAAGCAGCTGCTGGAATATGACGATGTCGCCAACGACCAGCGTCGCGCTATCTACTCGCAGCGTAATGAGCTGCTGGATGTCTCCGACGTAAGCGAAACCATCAACAGCATCCGCGAAGATGTGTTCAAATCCACCATCGATACTTACATTCCGCCGCAGTCGCTGGAAGAGATGTGGGATGTAGAAGGTCTGGAAGAGCGTCTGAAAAACGACTTCGATCTTGAGCTGCCGATTAAACAATGGCTGGATAAAGAGCCTGAGCTGCATGAAGAAACGCTGCGTGAGCGCATCATGGAGCAGGCGAGAGACGTCTATCTGCGCAAAGAGGAAGTGGTCGGCGCTGAGATGATGCGCAACTTCGAAAAAGGGGTGATGCTGCAGACGCTGGATTCGCTGTGGAAAGAGCATCTGGCGGCGATGGATTACCTGCGTCAGGGCATTCATCTGCGCGGCTATGCGCAGAAAGATCCGAAGCAGGAGTACAAGCGTGAATCCTTCGCTATGTTCGCCGCTATGCTGGAATCACTGAAATATGAAGTGATCAGCACCCTGAGTAAGGTGCAGGTGCGCATGCCGGAAGAGGTTGAGGCAATGGAAGCGCAGCGTCGTGAAGAAGCTGAGCGCCTGGCACAGCAACAGCAGCTGAGCCACGTTGACGATGAAACGCAGGCCGCCGCCGAGCTGGCAGCGGAATCTGGCGAGCGCAAAGTCGGGCGTAACGATCCTTGCCCGTGCGGATCCGGTAAAAAATATAAGCAGTGCCACGGTCGTCTGGCCTGATAAAACCTGAATGAAAAGGGAGCCGAAAGGCTCCCTTTTTTTATGGGCGCAAATTTTTTTCCGTTTCGGGCCTGTAACTAACGGAACCGCTAAAGAGAATAAAAATCATACCGGTTACACTGGTCCCAGGAAAATGACGCTAAGGAAAGGAGGCGATATGAAGGCGCTTTATCTCAGAGTGGACCACATAGCTGGCGAATCGCAGGATGCGCACCACCGCGCATGGATTGACGTTCTCTCTTGTACCTGGGGGACTCTGCGCGCTGACGCGGGCAACGCGCAGGTAAACTATCGCAATCTGACGGTACATGCGTTTGCCGACAAGGCGGTGCCCGCGATGCTGCTTTACGCCTCGAACGGCAACAAAATACGTAAAATAGAACTTTCAGCCTGCAAAGCCGGCTTCGGTGCGATCGAATATTACCGTATTACGCTGGAAAATGTGTTTGTCGCGCAGGCGCTGTTGAATGACGACGGCGATATGACCACCGTAGAATATGAGTTTCAGGCTGACTGCGTGAAGATGCAATACTGGGAACAAACGGCGAAAGGCGGGAAGGGCGCAGAAACGCGCTACGGCTGGGATATTAAAAACCACCGCTCCGTTTTTTGACCAGGGGAAGCCCCCGTTATTTAATCAGCTTTACGTGTAGCTTTGCGCCGTACCAGCAAAGAACGGGAAGTGTTATCAACGTTAGCGTCCCCCAGTGTTGCGGAATAAAAACATAATATAAGACAGGAACCGCTATCACTATAAACATAAACAGGCCCTCTATCAAAATATCCAGCAATACCTTTTTCAGATATTTCAGCATTATTGATATTCCTGAAGGATCTTAATGATATTTTCCGGGTTTCGGTTAGGTAGCGCGTTAACTTTTTTTATAATCTCAGCAAGCAGAGGCTCCGTATATATATAAAGCATTTCTATATCAAGCCGATACAGAACTTTATAGAATTCGGGGTCAAGTTCCTTCAGGCGGCGTGAGGCCATAGCCGCTTTTTGAGCTTTCCCGTAAAATTGTGCGATACTGAATCCGTTAAAGACGCTTCTGACCAATAGCTTATTCAATGCAAGGCTGAACCGATCTGAGGTTAACAACGCGCCCGCTAATGAGTAGGCTAAAGCTTCTTTGGCTGCTTTACCTGCGAGAGACTCGGCAATAAAGCCGGAGGTGTTTAATGTCAACGCCCGGGCTTTAGAGGGATCGGCCGAGGTTAACACGTAGTCAATATAACGTATGACAATCTCGGCGATAACATCTTTATGCTTATAAAGCATCATGACCGCCTTAATCATTCTGATATCTTCCGCCTTAAGCTGTCGGCAAATATCCTGATGCCGATCGATAAAACAGGAGGAATACCAGGAGATGCGCTCAATGCCGGAATAGATATCATCCAGCGTCTTTCCTGCCGAGACCACGCTCTCCTGAATGCCTTTCTCCAGCGACAGCGCTATTTTTCTTTCAGCCAGCAGCCTTCTCTTTAAATAGGCGGAAGCATTCATTATTTATCATCCTTAATAAAATAACTGCGCGGCAGTATAGCTCTCTGCCGACGGCCTGTAATTAATCAACCCGCTAATAAGGCGCGTTTACGGCGCAGCCCTGAGCTGAAAAGTGCGGAAAAACAGCCGCCGTCACGGCGCAATCAACCGGCCGCGGCTGGCCGTGGGGCGGTATAAAGCGTAACAAAATCAGGCTATACTGCCCTTCATTCCATTAACAAGGATGCGAAAATGAAACACCTTCAGGTTGCTGTGGGCATCATCCGTAATGCTAAGCAGGAAATCTTTCTGACGCGCCGTCCGGCCGAATCGCATATGGCGAATATGTGGGAGTTTCCGGGCGGGAAAATCGAAGTGGGCGAAACGCCGGAGCAGGCGCTAAAGCGCGAGCTGCTGGAAGAAACCGGGATTGTCGTGATGGCGGCGACCGCGTTCGGCAATGCCGATCACACCTATGACGATTTGCGCGTCACACTGCACTTCTTCATGGTAGAGCAGTGGCAGGGCGATCCCTGGGGGAAAGAGGGTCAGCCGCAGCGCTGGGTGCCTCAGCGCGAGCTGGTCGCCGATGAGTTCCCGCCGGCCAACCATCAGCTGGTGGCGCGCCTGTTGGCGGAAGCGCGCCCGTAGTTGAGGGCGGCATTGCCGCCCTCTCTGTCAGTGACGCGGGATCTCTTCCTCGCTCCAGTCATCGCTGTCAGAAAGATCGTTGCTGCTGGGGATGCGTTTTTCCTCAGCGGCCCACTCTCCCAAATCGATCAGCTGGCAGCGCTTGCTGCAAAACGGGCGAAACGGGCTCTGCTCGCCCCAGATTACTGCTCTGCCGCAGGTTGGGCAGGCGACCTTCGTGACATCTTTACGCATATAACACCTCTAACAACAGGCCAGCTCGAAATCGAGACGTGCCGGCACTTCGCCACGCTCGCTATCCAGCGGCAGAAAACGGATCGCATAACGGGTTTTGTGGCCCGATACCTGCGGATAAAGATTATCCTCCAGCGCCAGCTGCAGGCGCAGCAGGTCGGCGCCTTCAGCATTGTCCTGGTAAAAACCGTTAAGGCTGGTTTGATGACGAAAAACGCCGGACTGACGGACCAGTTCCAGAATCATAAACAGCGCCTGACGCAGCGGATCGAGCGAGCCCATCCAGCTGGCAACCTGCGCATCGCGTAGCGGCTGATCGAGATGCAGCCAGACATGTAGCGTCGGCAAATCAAAACTACAGCAGCCGCCGGGAATGCTCAGACGCTGACGCACCAGCGCAATCAGGCGGTCTTCGCGCAGCGACTGGCCGATGCGCGGCGCCGCCATCAGTTCGCCGGCGCGGCTTTTGAGCTGTTGACGCAGCGCCTCCACACGCTCGGTATCAACGCCGGGCACGTCGCACCAGGCCAGCAGTTTTTGCTGCTGCCGCTCCAGCTCTTTCAGCATTTCGGTGCGCAGCTCGCCGCGTTCAAACACATCCAGCAGGTCGCTGATGTTACGGAAAAAGGTCAGGGCCGTCAGATAATCGGTAATATTGGCGCAGGCCTGCAGCTGTTGCAGCAGAAACTCAATCCGCAGCCAGGTACGCATTTTTTCATTTAACGGATGTTCGAAAAGAACGATTTTGCTCATGCTGTTAATCCTGTTTTGTCGCTTTGGCCAGCGCCAGATAGCGCTGATGCAGTTCGGCGACCAGCGGCGCCACCGCTTCGGGGCGGCCGCTGTTTTCAATAATGTCATCCGCTACGGCAAGTCGCGCCTCGCGCGTCGCCTGGGCGGCAATAATTTTTTCGGCCTGTTCGCGCGTGATGCGATCGCGGGCGATGGTGCGCTCAATCTGAACCGCAGGATCGACATCCACTACCAGCACCCGATCGGCCAGTTTTTCCAGATGATTTTCCACCAGCAGCGGCACCACCCATAAGCACCAGGCAGAGCGGGACGCCGCAATCTGCCGCCGCGTCTCCGCATGGATCAGCGGGTGCAGCAGCTGATTGAGCCAGGCTTTTTCCGCTGGCGCGTTGAAAATTGTCTGGCGCAGCGCCGCGCGATTCAGGGCGCCGTCCGCCTGAAGTATCGGGCGGCCAAAGCGCGCCGCGATCGCTGCCAGCGCAGGCTGCCCCGGCTCCACCACCTGACGCGCAATCACGTCGGCATCAATAATATCCACGCCATACTGGGCGAAAGCATGGGCAACGGTGCTTTTTCCACTGCCGATCCCGCCGGTCAGCGCAACGGTGTAAGGCATCTTTATCGGTTCCTGCTTCGCTTGTAAACGTCGGTTAGCCTGAGATTAACGCCCACTGCGAACGGTAAATTTTGCAATAGCGATCACATCGCTTCTCTTCAGGTAAATTTACGGGATTGTAGCGTAATTAAAGGTGATTTCGCAGTCTTGTACGCGCGTTTTTAGCGCGTATGATAGCGTCACTGGAGCTGGCTGCAGCCCCCGATCGTCAGATCGTCGCCAATAACCAGGAAAGATGTCATGCGTATTGAAGAAGATTTAAAACTGGGTTTCAAAGATGTTTTAATCCGCCCAAAACGTTCTACATTGAAAAGCCGCTCACAGGTAGAACTGAGCCGTCAGTTTACTTTCAAACACTCCGGCATCGCCTGGTCTGGCGTCCCGATCATTGCCGCTAACATGGATACCGTGGGCACCTTCCGCATGGCGGAAGTGCTGGCCAGCTTCGATATTCTTACTGCGGTGCATAAGCATTACAGCGTTGAGGACTGGCGCGCCTTTGTCCAGCGCGTGCCGGAGCAGGTGCTGCAGCATGTTATGGTTTCTACCGGCACCTCTGACGCCGATTTCGATAAGTTGAAAGCAGTGCTGGCGCTCTCGCCCGCGCTGAACTTTATCTGTATCGACGTGGCGAATGGCTACTCAGAGCATTTCGTTGATTTTCTGCAGCGCGCGCGTGAAGCCTGCCCGGGTAAAACCATCTGTGCGGGCAATGTCGTCACCGGCGAAATGGTGGAGGAGCTGATCCTCTCCGGCGCCGATATCGTCAAGGTAGGGATTGGGCCCGGCTCGGTTTGCACCACGCGGGTAAAAACCGGGGTAGGTTATCCCCAGCTTTCAGCGGTGATTGAGTGCGCTGATGCCGCACACGGCCTGGGCGGGCAGATCGTCAGCGACGGCGGCTGTTCGGTGCCGGGCGATGTCGCCAAGGCGTTCGGCGGCGGCGCGGACTTTGTGATGCTTGGCGGCATGCTGGCCGCGCATGACGAATGTGAAGGCCATATTGTGGAGGAGAACGGCGAGAAGTTTATGCTGTTCTACGGTATGAGTTCCGAATCGGCGATGAAGCGCCACGTCGGCGGCGTCGCGCAATACCGCGCGGCTGAAGGCAAGACCGTTAAGCTACCGCTGCGTGGCCCGGTAGACGCCACGGCGCGCGATATCCTTGGCGGCCTGCGTTCCGCCTGCACCTACGTAGGTGCGGAACGCCTGAAAGAGCTAACCAAACGCACCACCTTTATTCGTGTGGCGGAGCAGGAAAACCGCGTCTTTAATCGCTAATTCATTACCCCGCCCAGATTAAAAATGGGCAGATACATGGCGACCACCAGCGTGCCGACAATGGCGCCGGTAACCAGCATCATTACCGGCTCCAGCGTAGTCGCCAGCGTATCCGCCAGCTCATGCGTCTGGCTCTCATGCCACTGCGCCAGGCGCGCCAGCAACACATCCAGCGCGCCCGCTTCCTCTCCCGTTTTTATCAGCTGCCGGCACAGGGAAGTAAACAGTGCGCTGTCGGCGATCGCCTGATGCAGCGGCGTTCCCTCTGCAATCTGTTTCTGCAACTGCCGCATCGCCTCGCGCCACAACAGCGGCGCTAACGTCTCTTCTACCGCCTGCAGCCCCTGCAGCAGCGGCAGGCCCGCCTGCTGCGTCAGGGTTAGGGTGGCGAATATCTGGCTGAGCAGGCTGCCGCGCCACAGCCGCGCAAACAGCGGTAGCCGCAGCAAAAATCGCTGTTCGCTTCGCTGCCATGCGGGCCAGCGCTTGCGCCGCCAGCGCCAGACGCCGACCAGCGCCGCCGCGCAGAGCGCCAGCGGCGCGAACAGCTGCTGCAGGCTGGCTGACAGCGCCAGCACGGCGGCGGTAAACGCAGGCAGCGGCGCGTTAAATGTCTGGTAGATGGCGACGAACTCCGGCAGCACCAGCAGAAGCATGCCGATGGAAACCGTCAGCGCCACCAGTAAGATAAACAGTGGGTAGCGCAGCGCGGCGGCCACCTTTCTCTGCAGCCGCATCTGCCGCTCCTGCTGGCCTGCCAGCTGCGCGCAGCAGCGATCGAGCTGGCCGGTCAGCTCGCCGACCTTCATCAGCGCGCCGTAGAGCGGAGGGAATATTCCTGGCCACTTCGCCAGCGCGGCGGAAAAAGGCGTACCCTGTGCGACATCATCCTGCAGCGCCAGCAGCAGGGCGCGCCAGCCAGGATGAGGTTCGCCTTCGCTGAGCAGCCCCAGCCCGGCGGATAAGGTCAGGCCAGCTTTTAACAGCGTTGCCAGCTGATGCATCAGTGCGATTTTCTGGCGCGTTTTCCAGTCGCGGGCGCGGTAGTACTTTCCCGCTTTGCAGGAAAGCGGCATATAGCCCAGTTCCGCCATTTTAGCCATGAGGGCAGGCTCATTTTCCAGCAGCCAGCATCCCTCAAGCAGCTCCCCCTGTTGATCCATCGCCTGCCAGCGCCAGAGACGGTGGTTAGCCATGTTCAACGCCGACCACGCGGTACACTTCCGCCAGTGAGGTGTCGCCGCGGTTAACTGCCCGCAGCCCTTCCGCCAGCAGGCTGTTCAGACCGGACCGCTGCGCCAGCGCCTTTAACGTCTCGCTGCCGGCGTTCGCCGCAATAGCCGCCTGCAGCTCGCTGGTGACCGGCAACAGCTCAAACAGCGCCAGCCGACCGTAGTAACCGGAAAAGCAGTGATCGCAGCCGGCAGCCTGCCAGTTCTGCAGGCTGCCCGACCAGAGATGGGCGGGCAGGCCCTCAATGTTATCCGCAGGGGCGCGGCAGCGTGGACAAAGCCGCCGCACCAGCCGCTGCGCAATCACCAGCCGCAGCGCGGACGCGAGCAGATAGCCTGGAATGCCCATCTGCCTAAGGCGCGTCAGCGTCTCGATAGGGGCGTTGGTATGCAGAGTGGAAAGCACCAGGTGACCGGTCTGCGCCGCTTTGACGGCGATTTCCGCACTTTCGCCGTCACGAATTTCGCCCAGCATGATCACATCCGGATCCTGGCGCAGCAGGGCGCGCAGCACGCGCTGAAAATCCAGTCCGGCGCGCGGGTTGATTTGCGTTTGATTAACGCCGTCCAGCGGAATTTCCACCGGATCCTCAACGCTGCACAAATTTTTTCCGGGCTGGTTAAGGTGGCTCAGGCCGCTATAGAGCGTACAGGTCTTGCCGCTGCCGGTTGGGCCGGTCACCAGGATCAGCCCCTGCGGCTGAGCCAGCGCACGGCGAAAAACGTCAAGCGCGGCGGGCGGCATGCCCAACTGCGCCAATGACAGCGCCTGCGACGCGCCCTGCAGCAAACGGATCGCCGCCTTTTCGCCGTTGAGAAGCGGCAGGGTCGCAAGGCGAAAGGCAATCTCCTCGCCCTGCATGCTGATGCTGAACTGCCCATCCTGCGGCAGGCGGCGCTCGGCGATATCCAGATGAGCGAGGATCTTGAGGCGCGCCAGCAGCGGCGCCTGCTGCGCCTCGGTGATGGCCTGCAGCGGCTGCATTACGCCGTCAATGCGCAGCCGCACGCGCATGCCCTCCGCGCAGGGTTCGATATGGATATCGGAGGCGCGTCGCTGAAACGCCTGCAGCAGCAGCCGCTCCACCAGGGCGGCCACCGGGGCGGAGGGCTGCAGCGCCTCATTGGATGGCGCAGGCGCGTCGCGCTGCTGCTCAAGCCGCGCCTGCGGCCATCGCTCTACCGAGACCTGACGCTGACCGGTAAACTGCAGCGCCTCCAGCATCGCAGAGGAGGGCGCGCCGGCAACCGCCACCGTAATCGTTGCGTCATCTTCACCGATCAGCAGCGCCTGATACTGATGGCAGATTTCCTGCAGACGCAGATCAGCGCCGCTCATGGTGTCATCCCGCCATCATCGAAGCGAAACACCGCGCGGCAGGCATCCTGCAAAGCGGCGTTGGCGCTGTCGCAGCTGCGTTGCCAGCTCATCTGCCCCTCATTGCTTTGCCACTGCGGGGTAAGGGTGACCGTCAGACCGTTGAGGCTCTCCTGACCGGTGAGGACGATCGCGCCTGACGCCACGCTAAGCGAAGCCACATAACGCGATCCTTTTGCTGCAGGCACGCCATTGCTGCCCGCGCTGCAGCCTGCGGTGGCGCCATGTTCCACCGCGCACAGTTCGACCGCCGTTTTGTAAGGCAGCATGGTTTGCAGCATATCGGTCAGGGCGGCTTTTTGCAGGTAGCTCTGATAGGCGGGCATGCCGATAGCGCTGAGTATCGCCACGATGCCAATCACGATCATCAGCTCAATTAGCGTAAAACCTCGTTGTTTCATTTTTCACCTCTCCCTATGAATAACGGGCCTGACGTTAACCAACGGAGCGAGAAGGGACGAGAGAAAGAGGGGAGAACTGGAAAAATGGCCGGGAAAAAATCGTCACGTTACCGCAGGCGGCAAAAAAACGGGAAGCGGTCTCGCAAAATTATCAGGTGACAGGTCAGGGGAAGGCGCGGGCACGGGCTGGCAAAGTGATGCGGCAATATGTCAGAGGAAGGAGCAAGAAACAGGCTGGCAAAGTGATGTGGCAATATGTCAGAGGAAGGGGCAAGAAACAGGCTGGCAAAATGATGCGGCGATATGTCAGAGGAAGGGGCAAGAAACAGGCTGGCAAAGTGATGCGGTCACAGAACAGAGCCAGGCGGGGAAACGGCCTGACGTGTCACCTGCGGCAGGTAAAAGAGTGGCGCTTTGGCGCGCCACCCGGCCTTACTCCTGACGGAAGCGCATCGAGAGATCGAGCGCCCGCACGTGCTTGGTCAGCGCGCCAACGGAAATATAATCAACGCCGGTTTCGGCGAAGCTGCGTAGCGTCTGGTCGGTGACATTACCAGAAACCTCCAGCAACGCCCGCCCCTGATTGAGGTTGACCGCTTCACGCATCTGCTGCACGGAAAAGTTGTCCAGCATAACGATGTCGGCGCCCGCGGCCAGCGCCTGCTCCAGCTCATCCAGCGTTTCAACCTCTACCTCAACCGGCACGTCCGGATGCAGCCAGAGCGCCTTTTCCACCGCCTGCTGAATGGATCCGCTGGCGATAATATGGTTCTCTTTGATCAAAAAGGCATCAGACAATCCAAGGCGATGGTTTTCCCCGCCGCCGCACAGCACGGCATATTTCAGCGCAGTGCGCAGCCCGGGCAGGGTCTTACGCGTATCCAGCAGGCGGGTCTGCGTCCCTTCCAGCAGACTGACATAGCGGCTGACTTCGCTGGCGACGCCGGAAAGCGTCTGTACAAAGTTGAGCGCGGTACGTTCGGCGGTAAGCAGCAGGCGCGCCGGGCCGGTAACCTCAAACAGCGTTTGTCCCGCCTGGATCCTGTCGCCATCCGCAACGTGCCAGGTCAACCGCGCCTGATTGCCCAGCTGAATAAACACTTCTTCCACCCAGCGTTTACCACAGAAAACACCCGCTTCGCGCGTAATCACCGTCGCCTCGGCCTGCTTATCGGCGGGCAACAGGCTGGCGGTGATATCATTTTCCGCATCGGCTTCGCCGCCAAGATCTTCACGCAACGCCTGTGCTACCGCGCCTGGTATATCATCTTCAATGCGTGAAAGCAGGGCGGTGCGTCGGCTTTCAGGGTTGTAACGTCGCTGTGTCATAAGGCTCCCGTGATGGTTTTTGGCGATGCGCTTACTCTATCCTGGCGCGTCGTCAGGCGCCAGTTTAGCTGTTAAGGTTTAGTGTGCTAAACAGTATGTATATTTCCTTGCCAGCTCTTCGCTGCCGGCGGCGCGATTTCACCCGGCAAAAGCGCCCGGCGTCCGGCGCACAAGGAATGTAAAGAGGACGGCAAAATCATGTTAGGCTGTGTAAAAAAACGAACAGGAGATCCCGGCATGGAGTTAAAAGAGGGCTGGCTGACAGAGGTGCGCCAGGTGCTTTCACCGCATTTCAATATCCGTCCGGACGAAGAGACGCCCAGCCTGCTGGTGGTGCATAACATCAGCCTGCCGCCCGGTGAATTCGGCGGCCCCTGGATTGATGCGCTGTTTACCGGCACGCTCGATCCCGCCGCGCATCCCTATTTTGCCGATATCGCGCATCTGCGCGTCGCCGCGCACTGTTTAATCCGACGCGACGGCGAGATCGTGCAATATGTGCCTTTCGATAAGCGCGCCTGGCACGCAGGCCTTTCCTGCTGGCAGGGACGGGAAAACTGCAATGACTTTTCCATCGGCATTGAGCTGGAAGGAACCGATACGCTCGCTTACACCGATGCGCAGTATCAGGCGCTGCAGGCGATAACGCGCCTGCTGATGCAGCATTATCCGATTACGCCCGCGCGTATAACCGGGCACAGTGATATCGCGCCGGAACGCAAGACCGATCCAGGTCCCGCGTTCGACTGGACGCGCTTTCTGCGCGGTCTGCCGGAGACCGCCAGCTTACATTTACCGGAGCGCAATGCATGACGCTTTTTTCTTTGTTACTGGTTTTAGGCTGGGAACGCCTGTTTAAAATGGGTGAACGCTGGCAGCTTGATCATCGTCTGGAGCCGTTTTTCCGTCAGCGCCGCCGCTTTTCCCTCTGGCGCACTCTTGGTATGACGCTGGTGGCGATGCTGCTGGTGCTGGTGATTATCCTTTCGCTGCGCGGCCTGTTCTTCGGCGTGGCGCAGCTGCTGTTCTGGATCGTGACGGGGCTGCTCTGTATCGGCGCCGGCTCAATGCGCCTGCACTATCACGCCTATCTGAAGGCCGCCAGCCACGGCGACGCCAACGCCTGCGGCGCGATGGCGGAGGAGCTGACGCTGATCCACGGCATGCCGGTGGAGTGCAATCAGCAGGAGACGCTAAAGGAGCTGCAAAACGCGCTGCTGTGGATTAACTACCGCTTCTATCTGGCGCCGCTGTTCTGGTTTGTCGTTGGCGGCGCGTATGGGCCGGTGCTGCTGACCGGCTACGCCTTTCTGCGCGCCTGGCAAAGCTGGCTGGCGAAACACCAGACGCCGCTGGAGCGTGCCCGTTCCGGCATCGATCGTATTCTTCACTGGGTAGATTGGATCCCGGTGCGCCTGGCGGGGGCGGCTTACGCGCTGCTGGGACATGGCGAACGCGCGCTGCCCGCCTGGTTTGCGGAACTGGGCGATCTGCATCGCCCGCAGTATCAGGTGCTGACGCAGCTGGCGCAGTATTCGCTGGAGCGCGACGCGCGTAACGACAGCGTGGAAACGCCACGGATTGCCGTGGCGCTGGCCAAGAAGGTCTCGCTGGTGATTGTGGTTGTGGTAGCGCTACTCACCATTTACGGCACGCTGGTGTAGCGCAGTATCCGCCGGCGGCACGCCAAAGTCCGGCATGCCGTTGGCGTCCCAGCGAATAGCTTTTATCCGCGTATGGCGATTCGGATCCCACAGCGGGTCGCCCTCAATTTCGGTGTAGTTGCGCGCGTGATAGACCAGCAGATCGTTGCCCGCTTCATCAACGGTAAAGCTGTTGTGTCCCGGGCCATACTGGCGGTTTTCCCAGCTGGTAGTGAAAACCGGACGGGCCGATTTATTCCAGTGGGCAGGCTGCATCGGGTCATCATCCACGTCGATCCACAGCAGGCCCAGACAGTAATTTTCATCCGTCGCGCTGGCGGAATAGCTGACAAACAGGCGGTTGCCGTGACGAATAACCGCCGGCCCTTCGTTAACGCTGAAGCCCGCGCACTCCCACTCATATTCAGGGCGGCTCAGCATCACCGGGCGGCCTTTCAGCGTCCAGGGATTCTCCAGCTCCGCCAGATAGAGGTTAGAGTTACCGGGAATGGCCGGATCTTTTTGCGCCCACAGATACCACTGCTTCTCCTGATGGCGGAAGGTGGTCGCATCGAGCGAAAAGCTGTTGATCGGCGTCTGAATACGCCCGCGATCCAGCCACTCACCCGTCAGCGGATCGGCGTCGTCACAGGTTAGGGCGTACATGCGATGCTGAAACAGCCCCTCTTTGATCTCGCGGCTGGGCGCTGCGGCGAAATAAATCACCCACTGGCCCGCTACATGGTGAATTTCCGGCGCCCAGATCAACGCGCTCATCGGGCCGACGTCGGGTTTACGCCATACCACTACCGGCTCTGCTTCCACCAGCCCAATGATCGTATCGGCGCAGCGCAGCTCCAGACGATCGTATTCGGGCACCGAGGCAATAAAATAGTAGCGATCCTGATGGCGTAAAATAAACGGGTCCGCCCGCTGTTCGATGAGGGGATTTGGCCACTGGCTGGTCATGGTGCCGTTCCTTCTGGTTTGATAGCGAAAGTATTGCCGTCGCGCAGCGCGCTCAGCTCACGATAGTTTTCCCGACGTTTCGCCAGATCCTGCTGGATGGTCTGCATCAGATGGCGATCGACTTTCAACAGGCGCACCACGCCTGCGGTAATCAGGTAGCCGACACCGGGGATCACGGTAAACAGCAGCATAATGCCGTTGATGGCGCTGGCGCCCTGTTGTTTCGCGCCCGCATCGTAGCCGTAGAAAGAGAGCAGGAAGCCAACCATCGCTCCGGCCACCGCCAGGCCCACCTTCAGGAAGAACAGGTTGCCGGAGAAGCTGATGCCGGTGATACGTTTGCCGGTCTTCCACTCGCCGTAATCATCCACGTCCGCCATCAGCGACCAGTGCAGCGGGGAAGGGATCTGGTGCAGGATATTCAGCAGGAAGTACATGACCGCCACCAGCACCGTCGCCTGCGGATCGAGGAAGTAAAAGCCGCAGGAGAAAATTGCCAGCGCGATATTGGTCCAGAAAAAGACTTTCAGCTTGCACCAGCGGTCGGTCAGCACTTTCGCCAGCGTACTGCCAATCATCATGCCGACCACGCCAAGGCTGATAAACAGCGTGGCGAAGTGGGTGGATTGCCCCATAACCCAGGTGACATAGTACATCGTCGCCGCCATACGGATAAAGCCGGGGCAGACGTTGCAGAAGGTCAGCAGCAGAATGCGCACCCACTGATCGTTTTTCCACACATCGCGCAGATCGTTTTTCAAATCGTCGTTGGTCGGCACGGCGGGGCGGATGCGTTCGCGCACCGTAGCGAAGCAGTAAAGAAACATCAGCAGCCCGATCACCGCCATCACGCCCATCGCCATCTGATAGCCGCGCGCCTTGTCGCCGCCGCCGAACCATTCAGTCATCGGCAGCAGCGTGAGGGAGAGGATCAGCGTCGCGATGCCAACCATCACGAAGCGATAGGATTGGCAGGAGACGCGCTCATGAGGATCGTTGGTGATGACGCCGCCCAGCGAGCAGTAGGGGATATTGATGGCGGTATAGGCCAGCGACATCAGGAAATAGGTGACGAAGGCGTACATCACCTTATATTCGTAGCTCCAGTCGGGCGTGGTAAACATCAGTACGCTGAACAGAACGTAAGGCACCGAGACCCACAGCAGCCACGGACGAAAGCGTCCCCAGCGGCTCTGGGTGCGATCGGCCACGGCGCCCATAATAGGATCGGTCACCGCATCCAGCACGCGCACAGAAAGCAGCAATACGCCGACCAGCGCAGGCGCCAGGCCGAATACATCGGTATAAAAATAGTTAAGAAACAGCATAATCGCGCCGCCGATCATATTGCAGCCGGCGTCGCCCATGCCATAACCCAGCTTTTCTTTAAAAGAAAGCGCAGAGCTTTTCATCATTTTTGTCTCCCACTGAGCAGTGGAATGATTATTGCGGCTTAACGATCGGTGAGCTAATACAGGTTGGTCATGAAGATGGACAAAATCACTGCGACGGGAAAAATGTGAAGGGCGTAACGCTTAGCGTAAAGGAAAAGCCGGGCGTGGGGCGCCCGGCGGAAGATTAAGCGCGCTGTGTTTTGTTCTTCACGGCGTAGCCAATTGCCAGCACCACCAGCCAGACCGGGATCAGCCAGACGGAGATCGCCATACCCGGCGTCATCAGCATAATCACCAGAATGGCGAGCAGGAAGGCGAGACAGATCCAGTTGCCCAGTGGATAGAGGATGGCGCGGAAGCGTGTCTGCACGCCCTGGCGATCCTTGGCCCGGCGGAACTTCAGGTGCGCCAGGCTGATCATCGCCCAGTTGATCACCAGTGCGGAGACCACCAGCGCCATCAGCAGCCCGAACGCTTCGCCCGGCATCAGATAGTTGATCAGCACGCAGATGGCGGTCGCCAGTGCCGAGACGCCCAGCGCGACATAAGGCACGCCGCGGCGATCGACTTTCAGCAGCGCCTGTGGGCCGCTGCCCTGTTTTGCCAGGCCGTAGAGCATGCGGCTGTTACTGTAGACGCAGCTGTTATAGACCGACAGCGCCGCGGTCAGGAACACCACGTTTAACACGTTGGCCACCAGCGTTTCGCCGAGATCGTGGAAAATCATCACGAATGGGCTGCTCTCGCCGACCACTTTCACCCACGGATAGAGCGACAGCAGCACCGCCAGCGAGCCGATATAGAAGATAAGGATGCGGTAGATAACCTGATTGGTGGCGCGCGGAATGCTTTTACCCGGATCATCAGCTTCGGCGGCGGTAATGCCCACCAGCTCAAGGCCGCCGAAGGAGAACATGATCACCGCCATCGCCATCACTAACCCGCTGATGCCGTGAGGGAAGAAGCCGCCATGATCCCAGATGTTACTGACTGATGCCTGCGGGCCGCCTTGTCCGCTAAGCAGCAGCCAGCCGCCGAACAGGATCATGCCAACCACGGCAACCACTTTGATGATCGCGAACCAGAACTCCATCTCGCCGTAAACTTTAACGTTAGTCAGGTTGATGGCGTTAATCAGCAAAAAGAAGATAGCGGCGGTCGCCCAGGAGGGGAAGTCGGGCCACCAGACCTGCACATATTTGCCGACGGCGGTCAATTCCGCCATTGCCACCAGCACATACAGCACCCAGTAGTTCCAGCCGGAAGCGAAGCCGGCAAAGTTGCCCCAGTATTTATAAGCGAAGTGGCTGAACGATCCGGCGACCGGCTCCTCAACCACCATTTCGCCCAGCTGGCGCATAATCAAAAATGCGATAAAACCGCCAATGGCGTAGCCCAGCAATACTGACGGACCGGCCATTTGGATAGTTTGCCCAATTCCCAGAAACAGGCCGGTGCCGACGGCGCCGCCTAATGCAATCAGCTGAATATGGCGGTTCTTTAACCCGCGCTTCAGCGTCTCGCCCTGCTGTTGTTCCATAAAAACCCTCATGCTTATTCTTACGCCTTCCCTGTCGAGCTGGCGTTTTAACGCCTGCAAGCAGACGTCAGACGTTGTAATAATATCGTTACGATACTTGTATTGTTAATTTTACACGGGCGATTGTCGCAATTTGTTTCGGGTGCTATCGCGAGGCTCAGAATAGTGTTAGGCGCAAAATATTGCACCTGCTTTCTTTTTCATTACGTACGATTCTCAGAAAAGCGTTGCGCCGGTCACGCTGAAATTATTTTTTGCCATGGAATTCGAATAAAGACGAATAGCGTTCGCTTATGACGTAAAATGAGATCCAGATCTAACTTCGTGTAAGGTTTGGTAAAATCGCGTCGAGAGGATTGCCTGTTCCCTGAGAAATGGCGCATTTTCCGCGCTGTTTTCAGGCATTTCACCACCTCGCAGGCGTCACAATTCGGGCTGAAGCCATATAGACAGAAGGTGAATACTTTGTTACTTTAGCGTCACTTTTTTCCAATTGGTATTACCAATTTACTCGGCGCCTGGCAGAAGAAGGGACAATGGCCTACAGTAAGATTCGCCAACCAAAGCTCTCCGATGCAATAGAGCAACAGCTTGAGTCCCTGATTATGGAAGGGACGCTGCGTCCGGGTGAAAAGCTTCTCCCTGAGCGTGAACTCGCCAAGCAGTTCGATGTTTCACGCCCCTCTTTGCGTGAAGCGATACAACGCCTGGAAGCGAAAGGATTACTGCTGCGTCGTCAGGGCGGAGGCACCTTCGTCCAAAAGAACCTGTGGCAGAGCCTGAGCGATCCGCTGGTAGGGCTGCTCGCCGATCATCCTGAATCCCAGTTTGACCTGCTGGAAACCCGCCACGCTCTTGAAGGGATCGCCGCTTACTACGCCGCGCTTCGCGGCACTGAAGAAGATTTACAGCGCATTCGCGACTGCCATCTGGCTATTCAGCACGCTCAGCAGAGCGGCGATCTTGATGCCGAAGCGGATGCGGTAATGCAGTATCAAATCGCCGTCACGGAAGCGGCCCACAATGTCGTGCTGCTGCATCTGCTGCGCTCGATGGGCCCGATGCTGGAAAAGAACGTACGACAGAATTTTGAATTGCTTTACTCACGCCGGGAAATGCTGGCACAGGTGAGCAACCATCGCGCCAGTATTTTTGAGGCGATTGTGGCCCGCGAGCCGGAAAAGGCGCGCGAAGCCTCACACCGTCATCTGGCGTTTATCGAGGAGATATTGCTGGACAGAAGTCGGGAGCAGACGCGTCGTGAACGCTCCCTGCGTCGTTTACAGCAACGTAAGGAATAACGCGTAATCTTAAAAAACCAGGATTTTGCGTGATGGTATCCAGGTCGCCGACCGCGGCTCAGGCGTTCAGCAAGAACGGCGGGTTAACGACGGAGAGGCTTGTCGCCAGCAGGTAAAAGATAAGGGAATACGCGGCAACTAACGACGGGCCTGTCTCCTTGCATTTTGGAACGAAGCAGAATGCAGGGAGACAGGCTCCAGACAATTCAACGTATTAGACACAGATAAGGAATACCCCCATGTCAGAACGTTTACATAATGACGTGGATCCGATCGAAACCCGCGACTGGCTACAGGCGATCGAATCGGTCATCCGTGAAGAAGGTGTTGAGCGTGCGCAGTTCCTGATTGACCAGGTGCTGAATGAAGCGCGTAAAGGCGGCGTAAAGGTCGCTGCAGGTACTGCTGTCAGCAACTATATCAACTCTATCGCCGTTGAAGATGAACCGGACTATCCGGGCAACACCTCTCTGGAGCGTCGTATCCGTTCCGCAATTCGCTGGAACGCCATGATGGCGGTACTGCGTGCGTCGAAAAAAGATCTGGAGCTGGGCGGTCACCTCTCATCCTTCCAGTCTTCCGCGACTATCTATGAAGTCTGCTTCAACCATTTCTTCCGCGCGCGCAACGATAAAGATGGCGGCGATCTGGTGTATTTCCAGGGGCATATCTCTCCGGGCGTCTACTCCCGTGCGTTCCTTGAAGGCCGCCTGACCGAAGAGCAGATGAATAACTTCCGTCAGGAAGTGCATGGCAACGGCCTCTCTTCTTATCCGCACCCGAAACTGATGCCAGATTTCTGGCAGTTCCCGACCGTATCCATGGGTCTGGGCCCGCTTTCCGCTATCTATCAGGCGAAGTTCCTGAAATATCTGGAACACCGCGGCCTGAAAGACACCTCCGCGCAGACCGTTTACGCGTTCCTGGGCGATGGCGAGATGGATGAGCCGGAATCTAAAGGTGCCATCACCATCGCGACCCGCGAGAAGCTGGACAACCTGGTGTTCGTCATCAACTGTAACCTGCAGCGTCTGGATGGCCCGGTCACCGGCAACGGTAAGATCATTAACGAACTGGAAGGCATCTTTGGTGGCGCCGGCTGGGAAGTGATCAAGGTTATCTGGGGCAGCCGTTGGGACGAACTGCTGCGCAAAGATACCAGCGGCAAGCTGATTCAGCTGATGAACGAAACCGTCGACGGCGACTATCAGACCTTTAAATCACGCAACGGCGCCTACGTGCGCGAGCATTTCTTCGGTAAATATCCGGAAACCGCCGAGCTGGTGAAAGATATGTCCGACGACGAGATCTTCGCCTTGAACCGCGGCGGTCACGATCCGAAGAAAATCTACGCGGCGCTGAAAAAAGCGCAGGAAACCAAAGGCAAACCGGTAGTGATCCTGGCGCATACCATTAAAGGTTATGGTATGGGCGACACCGCGGAAGGCAAGAACATCGCGCACCAGGTGAAGAAGATGAACATGGACGGCGTCCGCTACGTCCGCGATCGCTTCAACGTGCCGGTGGCTGATGAAGCGCTGGAAAAACTGCCGTACGTCACCTTCGAAAAAGATTCCGAAGAGTACAACTACCTGCACGGCCAGCGTCAGAAGCTGGGCGGCTATCTGCCGAGCCGTCAGCCGAACTTCTCTGAGAAGCTTGAGCTGCCGACGCTGGAAGATTTCGCGCCGCTGCTGGAAGAGCAGAACAAAGAGATCTCCACCACTATCGCCTTCGTTCGCGCCCTGAACGTGATGCTGAAGAACAAGTCGATCAAAGATCGTCTGGTGCCGATCATCGCCGATGAAGCGCGTACCTTCGGTATGGAAGGCCTGTTCCGTCAGATCGGTATTTACAGCCCGAACGGCCAGCAGTACACGCCGCAGGACCGTGAGCAGGTTGCCTACTACAAAGAAGACGAAAAAGGTCAGATCCTGCAGGAAGGGATCAACGAACTGGGTGCCGGCGCGTCCTGGCTGGCTGCTGCGACCTCCTACAGCACCAACAACCTGCCGATGATCCCGTTCTACATCTACTATTCCATGTTCGGCTTCCAGCGTATCGGCGATCTCTGCTGGGCGGCGGGCGACCAACAGGCGCGCGGCTTCCTGGTCGGCGGCACCTCCGGTCGTACCACGCTGAACGGCGAAGGTCTGCAGCACGAAGATGGCCACAGCCATATCCAGTCGCTGACTATCCCGAACTGTATCTCTTACGATCCGGCGTTCGCCTATGAAGTGGCGGTGATCATGCAGGATGGCCTGACGCGCATGTATGGCGAAGCGCAGGAAAACATCTACTACTACATCACCACGCTGAACGAAAACTACCACATGCCGGCGATGCCGCAGGGTGCGGAAGAGGGTATCCGTAAAGGTATCTACAAGCTGGAAACCGTAGAAGGCAGCAAAGGCAAAGTGCAGCTGCTGGGCTCCGGCTCCATCCTGCGTCACGTACGCGATGCGGCGCAGATCCTGGCAAAAGATTACGGCATCGGCTCCGACGTCTACAGCGTAACCTCGTTCACCGAGCTGGCGCGCGACGGTCAGGACTGTGAGCGCTGGAACATGCTGCACCCGACGGAAGAAGCGCGTATTCCTTATATCGCTCAGGTGATGAACGATGCGCCTGCCGTGGCCTCAACCGACTACATGAAACTGTTCGCTGAACAGGTTCGCAGCTACATTCCGGCCAGCGACTATCGCGTACTGGGCACCGACGGCTTCGGCCGCTCTGACAGCCGTGAGAACCTGCGTCACCACTTCGAAGTAGATGCTTCCTACGTGGTGGTAGCAGCGCTGGGCGAACTGGCCAAACGCGGCGAAATCGATAAGAAAGTGGTGGCGGACGCCATTGCCAAATTCGATATCGATGCAGATAAAGTCAACCCGCGTCTGGCATAAGAGGTAAAGATTAATGGCTATCGAAATCAAGGTACCGGATATCGGTGCAGATGAAGTTGAAGTGACCGAGATCCTGGTCAAGGTTGGCGACAAGGTGGAAGCCGAGCAGTCGCTGATCGTGGTAGAAGGCGACAAAGCGTCGATGGAAGTGCCTTCTCCGCAGGCGGGCGTGGTGAAAGAGATCAAAGTCAGCACCGGCGACAAAGTCGAAACCGGCAAACTGATTATGATTTTTGACGCAGAGGGCGCGGCGGAAGCTGCGCCAGCGCCGGCCGCTGAGAAGAAAGCTGACGCGCAGCCTGCGCCGGCCGCCGCCGCCAGCAAAGAGGTCAACGTGCCGGATATCGGCAGCGACGAAGTCGAAGTGACCGAAATCCTGGTGAAAGTGGGCGACAGCGTTGAAGCGGAACAGTCACTGATCGTGGTTGAGGGCGATAAAGCCTCAATGGAAGTGCCTGCGCCGTTCGCCGGCACGGTGAAAGAGATCAAAATCAACACCGGCGACAAAGTCAGCACCGGCTCGCTGATTATGATCTTCGAAACCGCGGACGCCGGCGACGCCGCTGCGGCTAAGCCGCAGGTGAAAGAGGAAGCGGCCAGCGCGCCGGCGGCCTCTGGCGGCTCAGCGACCAAAGAGGTTAAGGTGCCGGATATCGGCGGTGACGAAGTGGAAGTCACCGAAGTGCTGGTAAAAGCGGGTGATAAAGTCACCGCTGAGCAGTCGCTGATCGTGGTTGAGGGCGATAAAGCCTCAATGGAAGTCCCGGCGCCGTTCGCCGGCACGGTGAAAGAGATCAAAATCAACACCGGCGACAAAGTCAGCACCGGCTCGCTGATCATGCTGTTCGAAGTGGAAGGCGCTGCGCCAGCGGCCGCACCGGCGGCGAAGCAGGAAGCATCCGCGCCGGCGCCTCAGGCTGAAAAAGCGGCTCCGGCTGCTGCGGCAAAAGCCAGCGGTAAAGATGAGTTCGCCGAGAACGATGCCTACGTCCACGCGACGCCGGTTATTCGTCGCCTGGCGCGCGAGTTCGGCGTTAACCTGGCGAAGGTAAAAGGCACCGGCCGTAAAGGACGTATTCTGAAAGAAGACGTTCAGAGCTATGTGAAAGACGCGGTAAAACGCGCCGAGTCTGCGCCTGCTGCGGCAAGCGGCGGCGGTCTGCCGGGCATGCTGCCGTGGCCGAAAGTGGACTTCAGCAAGTTCGGTGAAATCGAAGAAGTCGAGCTGGGCCGTATCCAGAAAATCTCGGGTGCCAACCTGAGCCGTAACTGGGTGATGATCCCGCACGTTACGCACTTCGACAAAACCGACATCACCGAGCTGGAAGCGTTCCGTAAACAGCAGAACGCCGAAGCGGAGAAGCGCAAGCTGGATGTGAAGATCACCCCGGTCGTCTTCATCATGAAAGCGGTGGCTGCCGCGCTGGAGCAGATGCCGCGCTTCAACAGCTCGCTGTCCGAAGATGGCCAGAAGCTGACGCTGAAGAAATATATCAACATCGGCGTGGCGGTCGATACGCCGAACGGCCTGGTGGTTCCGGTGTTCAAAGATGTTAACAAAAAAGGCATCATTGAACTCTCGCGCGAACTGATGACCATCTCCAAAAAAGCGCGCGACGGCAAGCTGACCGCTGGCGAAATGCAGGGCGGTTGCTTCACCATCTCCAGCATCGGCGGCCTGGGCACCACCCACTTCGCGCCGATCGTCAACGCGCCGGAAGTGGCTATCCTTGGGGTATCTAAATCCGCGATGGAGCCGGTCTGGAACGGCAAAGAGTTCGTGCCGCGCCTGATGCTGCCGATCTCGCTCTCTTTCGACCACCGCGTGATCGATGGAGCCGATGGTGCGCGTTTCATCACCATCATCAACAACACCTTAAGCGATATTCGCCGTCTGGTGATGTAACAACGATAAAGGCCGGCTTATGCCGGCCTTCTCACAGGTCAGGTTATCGCCGCTGAACCTGCCTGAAATGCGGGAAATGGGATCTTACGGAGCCGAAGCGGTTTGCAGTCTGTTAACAATTCTGTAAACTCTTGCGGTGAACGCGTCCCGGTGGATGAAGGGCGTACTGTGAATCAGGAAAGTGACGTCTGACCGCCGGATAGTCAATTAAGAGGTCATGATGAGTACAGAGATTAAAACCCAGGTCGTCGTACTTGGCGCAGGTCCTGCAGGCTACTCTGCAGCCTTTCGTTGCGCTGATTTAGGTCTGGAGACCGTAATAGTAGAGCGTTACAGCACCCTCGGCGGTGTTTGCCTGAACGTCGGCTGTATCCCTTCTAAAGCGTTGCTGCACGTCGCGAAAGTCATTGAAGAAGCCAAAGCGCTGGCGGAACACGGCATCGTATTTGGCGAGCCGAAGACCGACATTGACAAAATCCGCACCTGGAAAGAGAAAGTCATCAACCAGCTGACCGGCGGTCTGTCTGGCATGGCCAAAGGGCGTAAAGTTAAAGTTGTTAACGGCCTGGGTAAATTCACCGGCGCGAATACGCTGGTTGTCGAAGGCGAAAACGGCACGACCACCATCAATTTCGATAATGCGATTATCGCGGCGGGTTCACGTCCCATTCAGCTGCCTTTCATTCCGCACGAAGATCCGCGCGTATGGGACTCTACCGCTGCGCTGGAGCTGAAAGAAGTGCCGAAACGCATGCTGGTGATGGGCGGCGGTATCATCGGTCTGGAGATGGGCACCGTTTACCATGCGCTGGGTTCAGAGATTGACGTGGTTGAGATGTTCGACCAGGTTATCCCGGCAGCGGATAAAGATGTGGTGAAAGTCTTCACCAAGCGCATCAGCAAAAAATTCAACCTGATGCTGGAAACCAAAGTCACTGCGGTTGAAGCGAAGGAAGACGGCATCTACGTTTCCATGGAAGGCAAAAAAGCCCCGGCGGAAGCGCAGCGTTACGACGCGGTGCTGGTGGCTATCGGCCGCGTACCGAACGGCAAGAACCTCGATGCCGGCAAAGCGGGCGTGGAAGTGGATGAGCGCGGCTTTATCCGCGTTGATAAGCAGATGCGCACCAACGTGCCGCACATCTACGCTATCGGCGACATCGTCGGTCAGCCGATGCTGGCGCACAAAGGCGTGCATGAAGGCCACGTCGCGGCGGAAGTGATCGCCGGTAAGAAACACTACTTCGATCCGAAAGTGATCCCGTCCATCGCTTATACCGAACCGGAAGTGGCATGGGTCGGCCTGACCGAGAAAGAAGCGAAAGAGAAAGGCATCAGCTATGAAACCGCCACCTTCCCGTGGGCGGCATCTGGCCGTGCTATCGCTTCCGACTGCGCTGACGGCATGACCAAGCTGATTTTCGACAAAGAGACCCATCGCGTAATCGGCGGGGCGATTGTCGGCACCAACGGCGGCGAGCTGCTGGGCGAAATCGGCCTGGCGATCGAAATGGGCTGCGACGCGGAAGATATCGCGCTGACTATCCACGCTCACCCGACGCTGCACGAGTCGGTTGGCCTGGCGGCGGAAATCTTCGAAGGCAGCATCACCGATCTGCCTAACCCGAAAGCGAAGAAGAAGTAATTCTCCTGCGGGTAAGAAAGAGGCTTACGGCTCCGAAAGGGGCCGTTTTTTATTGGGCGGAAGACGCAGTGGGAGACTGCCCCGGGGGCTTTTATCCTGTGATGAAGCGGCAGCGCCGGTAGAGGCACCGGATAAGTGACCTCCCTTGCACCCATAAAAAAGCCCTGGCTATCCCGGTGTATTCAAACGGTCTGTTGAGGCGTGTAATCCGTCAACGTTTTAACTTTCTGACTGCCGTTTTCATCATTCAATAGCGCGATCGCACTGGCGCTAACGATAGCCATTTACGCGATAAACGTAACCGGGTGTGCGCTGGGTTCGTACGAAGTGAGCGGTTACCAGTAAAAGCAAAAGCTCAGGGTCGATAAGGCCAAAGTCAGGCGGCAATCATGTTGCTAACTTGTTATAAAAATAACGCTTCCTGATTAAGCGTAAAACAGGCTGAAACCGCTGTTTTTTAGCGATGATGTAGAGATACTGCGTATATCAATACATTCATATATCAGTATGTATGCGTAGGTTCTTTCTCGACCAGGCTATGCCATACATCATCGACGCTGCGCCCGCTTTTAAGCTCGCGGCTAAGTTGCTGCAGCAATTGGTCGCCTTCAGCGGTGTAGTTAGCCGGACAACCGTCGCGCTCAAACCAGTCAGGGGCGGCCTGGCTCATGTAAGGGTGAGCAAATGTATACATATCGTGCGCGGCGACAGCCGCGAACACAAGATCGGTAGCCCTGTCGTGGGCGCGCATCGCGTCCTCGGCCAGCTCGTTAATATCCCGCTCCAGCCTGGCCACCTTCTTTGATAAAAGCATCAGGCTGGCTCGTTCAGAGCGCGCGGCGACGATAGCGGCTACGGTTGCGGCAATCGCCCATAAAGTTACAAGAAAAATCATTATTCACCTGCAGAGAAAAAGCCGGGTCTGTTGCCCGGCAGTGTGCGTTAACAACCGTTGTGCGGCCGCTTTGCGTCATGCTCCAGGTTATGGATCTGGACAATAAAGTAATGCCCAACGGTCAGCGTGAGGAGGATGACGACGGCGCAGTGGATATCGTATTGCCAGCCCTCAAACGAGGCTAATTGAAGCGCGATAAGCTCCATGACAGAAGTAAAAGCAATTATTAAATAAATGATAGCTCTCAACATTTTCATAATATCATCGTTCCTTAGCTGTTAGCGTCTTTAAAACTCTCGTCCATGCCGGCGCGATGGCTTTTACCACTCATACTTTCCAACGATTTTTCTAATGTCTGCATCTCCCATATTTTATGGGTGAAGGCGTTAGCGGCATCTTTGCTCTCTTTGCGCTTAACATACTCAGCAGCAGCAGCTACGCCTGATGCGCATTGTTCAGGGCTAAGCAGCGCCTCTCCCATCTGTTTACGCAGACCAATAGCGCCGATCAGGTTATTAACCCGCATTTCCATTTCCTTATTATCCAATCCCACTTTCGCCATTAACAGGCCGGTACTGGTGCATAGCGCCGTATCGGAAATAGCACGTAAGTTCAGGTAGGTCTCTTCTTTATTAATGTTGCTGACATTATAAATAAACTTAATATTTTCACCGCCTATAACATCATCTGATTGGGTTGAGGCTGCGGCGACAGAGGTCAGGCTTATTAATGTAACGGCGATAATTGATGGTTTCATAATGATGCCCTAATTTTATAAATGCGTAGTAAAAAAGATGCTTTCTTATGGTTGCGGCGCTATTGTTATTTTTAGCGGCTTGTTTATCTTCTGCGTTATAGAAACGTGAAGTTATATGCCACGCCGTCAGGAAAAACAGGTATGGCTTTTTATAACAAAACTAAAATATCCCGGAGAATGGGATACCAAACGGTAATAAAAGGTTGCGAGGTTTGCTAACCGTTCAATATATACCACAAATATAAATACAGGTTTACGTTAAATTGTCCTGGCTTTGATATTCAGCAAATCAGCGCACAGAGAGCGACAAGCGGCGCGATCGCTCTGCATGCTGGACCTGTACGCCGCATCATCCTGTACAGCCGCGTTATGGTCGGTTGCAGGTTCCTGCTCTATCCAGGGGTGCTGGTAAATCAATACGTGCGACTGACGCTGTGCCGAAGCCGTGTTCCCCGCGCCTGGGGACCCGGTTATCATTCATACGGGACATGTCGTGGGTACCAGGTTCCGCGCGTCAGCGGAGATAGACCGGGGCTTTCAGTGCGGCGACGCTGCTAACAGGCGTTCCCCGCACCAGCGAAATTAACCCCGGTAGTGTTATTGCTCCGCCTCTGGATCTCTGGTTTTAAGCGGTAATGATCGCCTAAGGGGCAACAAAAACGTCCATAAATCGCGGCCTGGCTCAATACAGCTGTGATGACGCCACCGTGATAGTTAATCGCTGGCCAATATTTTTATGCTTTATAATTGCGCAGCATCAATCACAACCTGATTTTTATTTCCTGCCCTTAGCGTTACGTAGTTATCATGACCCCGGTTCCGCTACGAGGGGTCATTAACAATTAATCGGTTTTAAGAAAGTTGCTAACGAATCATTCCTGGATGGGTTGGTTGTGAATTAAATTTCCGGAAAAGGATTTATTTTAAAAAAGAGTAATAAGTGAAAGGTGGCGCTGATATGCGGCAGGAAAAACAACAGCACTATATAAACCTCCCCGTAAGTTATTTTGGCATGGTCCTCGGCATTATCGGGACAGGCTTTTCCTGGCGTTATGCCGCCACTATTTGGCCTGTTTCCACTACTCCGGGTCTCCTGCTTATTGGCGCGGCGATTGCTATCTGGGCCATGCTGGCCTGGCTGTTTATCGTGCGGCTTATTTGTCACCCGCACACCGTGCTGGATGAAATTCAGCATCCGATAAAAAGCAGCTTTGTCAGCCTGTTTCCAGCCACCACGATGTTGGTTTCCATCGGCGTTACGTCCTGGCTTTACTCAGCGGGTCTGGTGCTGTTTGTTATGGGCGCGGTTATTCAGCTTGCTTACGCTTCCTGGCAGGGCGCGGGATTGTGGCGCGGCAACCATCCGGCAACGGCAGCGACGCCGGGCCTGTATCTGCCCACCGTGGCAAATAATTTTATCAGCGCTATGGCGTGCGGCACGCTGGGGTTCCATGATGTAGGGCTGTTGTTCCTGGGCGCTGGCGTGATTTCATGGCTCACTCTTGAACCGGTTATTCTGCATCGCTTACGTAGCGCGGGAGAAATGCCGCAGGAGGTGCGTCCGTCGCTCGGTATTCAAATGGCGCCCGCCTTTGTGGCGTGCAGCGCCTGGCTCAGCGTTAACGGTGGCGAAGCGGATGCTTTTGCCAAAATGCTGTTCGGCTATGGGCTACTGCAAATGTTCTTCATGATTCGCCTTTTCCGCTGGTATGGCAATCAGCCCTTTAACCCGGCTTTCTGGAGCTTCTCATTTGGCGTGTCATCGCTGGCGAATACTGCCCTTCATCTGGGCCACAGCGCGCCCGGAGGCGCTTTACACGTTTTATCCATCCCGCTTTTTGTCGGAGCGAATCTGGTTATCGCCTTTCTGATCCTGCGCACGCTGCTGCTCTTACTGCAGGGGAAACTGATCGTGCGGAGCGCGCCATCGGCTCATTCTTTGTCCCGGCCCGATCGGTGAGCGCGGGGAGCTTATTTACGCCGGTAATGGTGCCGGTATGCCTTTGACCGGCGGGCTCGCCGTTGTGCCAATCGCTGCGGAAGCGCTGCCGGGAGGAGAGCGCCCGGAAAAGCAGTCGGCAGACATATTATCGGCCACCGGTCAGCATTGAGATACGGCAGGAATAAATTAAACCTTGAGAGGGTATAGATTTTATATGCCGTTTCTGAGGGTCTGCATAATAAAATTCACCACTATAATAGGAGGGAGAGATACCTGTTGCAGAGAATATATTTCTAATGACTACTTAATATGTGATGATATTACCCGTGAAGCACTGCGGGATGCCTGTCATAAATAATTGATAAAACCTTCCTGCAGCCGCAATAATTATCAAACATCTTTTTCCCGTTTCTGTCTCGCAAATAAACTTTTTGATATAAGGCAAACCCTGCCTTTTTTATCAGAAATTTCTGTCATCTGTGATCTATAATTTACCCGTCAACCAAGAGGAGTAAATTTTATGAGCTTCGATAAACATGATATGAGCGGTTTAGTAGGTAAACATCTGGTCTATACCTATGATAATGGCTGGAACTATGAAATTTACGTCAAAAACAATGAAACTATCGATTACCGTATTCACAGCGGCCTGGTCGGCAACCGTTGGGTGAAAGATCAGCATGTGTACCTGGCGCGTCTTGCCAGCGATGTTTACAAAATTTCCTGGACGGAGCCTACCGGCACCGATGTCAGCCTGAGCGTGAACCTCGCCGACAAGGTGTTTCATGGCACCATCTTCTTCCCGCGCTGGGTAATGAACAACCCCGAAAAAACCGTCTGCTTCCAGAACGAACATCTCGATGAGATGGCCAGCTATCGCGAAGCAGGTCCGGCCTATCCGACAGAAGTGATTGATGAGTACGCCACACTGACCTTTATCCGCGACGTGGGTGAAAATGACGACAGCGTCATTAACTGCCCGGCCAGCGAGCTGCCTGCCAACTTCCCTGAAAACCTGAAATAAGCGGGGCGGGGGATGCAGCCTGAACTGGCGTTCAGCTTTGCCGTTGAGGTCGAAGTGGACCCGCCGATTATAGTGAACCGTACGCCGGAAGGCGGCAAGCGCCAGCTGATCCCTATTCGGGGCGGCGTGGTGAGCGGCCAGCTGGAAGGGCAGGTGATGCCCGGCGGCGTTGACAGCCAGATCATCCGCGCCGATGGGCTGTGCGAGCTGTCGGCGCGTTACGCCATCCAGACAACATCTGGCCACAACGTTTATCTGGAAAATAACGGCATCCGCCGCGTGCCTGAGCCGTGGCGGGGCGCGCTCTTTGGCGATGATATGGCTTTTTTCAATCAGATCCCGGCGGAGGCGATCTATTTCCGCGCCACGCCGCGCTTCGAGATCTATCATCCGACGCTGAGCTGGCTACGGGAAAACATCTTTATCTGCAGCGGCGAGCGCAGCGAAAAAGGGGTATCGCTGAAATTTTACCGCGTGTTGTAAACTGCCCTTGCCTAGCAACCCGGCCTGCTTATCCAGCAGGCCGGGTTGTTTTTTATCATCGTTCGGGGCGCGGCTTCACAGCCGTGGCCGGGCATGATCCAGAGCCTCGCCCAGCCAACGTTGTAGCGCCTGAACGCGCCTCAGAACCATGCGCCATAGCGACGAAGATAAAGGTTTTTCACTCCCTGGCTCAGCAGACAATAGCCCAACAGCGTGGCGAACAGCCAGGGGAAGTAGCTCAACGGCAGCGCCTGTAAGCCAAAGGTAGCCGCCAGCGGCGAGAACGGCAGCGTGACGCCGATGACCACCACTGCCAGCGTCGTCAGCATGATCGGCCAGCTGGCGCGCGACTGGAGAAAGGGAATGTGGCGCGTGCGCAGCATATGCACCACCAGCGTCTGGGAAAGCAGCCCTTCAACAAACCAGCCGGACTGAAACAGCGCCTGATGATCGCTGCCGTTCGCGCCGAAAACATGCCACATCAGGGCGAAGGTCGTGATATCGAAAATCGACGACAGCGGCCCCATCCACAGCATAAAGCGTCCGATATTGCGCGCATCCCATTTACGCGGGCGCTGCAGGAACGCTTTATCCATACGATCCCAGGGCAGCGCCAGCTGGGCGACATCGTAAATCAGGTTCTGCAGCAGCAGCTGGATGGCCAGCATCGGCAGGAAAGGGATAAAGGCGCTGGCAACCAGTACCGAAAAAACATTACCGAAGTTCGAACTGGCGGTAATGTTCAGATACTTAATGATATTGCCGAACGTCTGGCGTCCGGTTACCACGCCCTGTTCCAGCACCAGCAGGCTTTTTTCCAGCAGGATAATGCCGGCGGCCTGCCGGGCGATATCGCTGGCACCCTCCACGGAAATGCCGACATCGGCGGCGCGCAGCGCGGCGGCATCGTTAATGCCGTCGCCGAGAAAGCCGACGGTATGGCCTTGCTGCTGTAGTAGCGTAACCACGCGCGCTTTTTGCGCCGGCGTCAGGCGGGCGAACAGAGTATGCCGCGCCACCCGTTGCGCCAGCTGGCCGTCGTCAAGGTGTTCAATCTCTTCGCCCAGCAGCGGCTCACCCGCTTCCAGGCCTACGTCACGGCAGATTTTACAGCTGATCGCCGGGCTGTCGCCGGTCAGTACTTTAACCGTCACGCCTTTTTCCTGCAGCGCCCGAATCGCCGCCGCCGCGCTCTCTTTCACCGGATCGAGGAAAGTTAACATGCCGTACAGCGTTAAATCGCGCTCGTCTGCGCTGGTTAAATGTTGATACCAGCCGGTCGTGCCGGTTTCACGCGCGCCTATCAGCAGCACGCGGTAGCCTTCTTCGTTCAAACGCGTGGCGCGCTCGCGCAGCACGTGACGCCACGCCTCATCCAGCGGCAGCCGCTGGCCGTCGATACAGAGGTGGGTGGAGACCGCCAGCATCTCCTCCAGCGCGCCTTTGCAGATAAGCTGATGCCGGCCCCGTTCATCCGCCACCATGACCGACAGGCGGCGGCGTTCAAAATCAAACGGCAGCTCATCGATTTTACGCCAGTGCTGCGGCAAATCCTGACGATGGCGCGTAAACGCCAGCACCGCGCGATCCATCAGATTTTTATGGCCGCTCTGATAGCGGCTATTCAGCCAGGCCAGCATCAGCACCGAATCATCGCTATTACCCTGCAGATCAAGGTGACGATCCAGTGCGATACGATCTTCCGTCAGCGTCCCGGTTTTATCGGTACACAGCAGATCCATCGCGCCCAGGTTCTGAATCGCCTCCAGGCGCTTCACCACCACTTTGCGGCGCGCCATCGCCATGGCGCCTTTCGCCAGGTTGGAACTGACGATCATCGGCAGCATTTCCGGCGTAAGGCCGACGGCGACCGCCAGCGCGAAAAGCGTGGCGTCCAGCCAGTCGCCTTTGGTAAAGCCGTTCAGCAACAGCACGACCGGCACCATCAGCGCCATAAAGCGGATCAGCAGCCAGCTTACGCTGTTGACGCCGCGATCGAAGGCGGTGGGCGCGCGTTCGCCCACCAGCCTGCGCGCCAGAGAGCCAAACCAGGTGCGGTTGCCGGTGGCGACCACCACCGCCGTGGCGGAGCCGCTGACGACATGTGTGCCCATCAGGCAGAGAGAGGCGGCGTCAAATAGCGCGCTTTCGCTCAACGGCTGCGCGGCGTTTCCCTGCGTCAACCGACACGCTTTTTCTACCGGCAGCGCCTCGCCGGAAAGGAGGGACTGGCTCACCAGCAGGTCGCAGGCGGTGATGAGCTTAATATCTGCCGGGATCAGATCGCCTGCCGCCAGCAAAATAATATCGCCCGGCACCAATGCCTGCTGCGCGACCTCAACAATCTGCGGCGCGGCGCCGGGCTTTTCCCGGCGCAGCACGCTGACGCGGCTGGTGACCAGCGATCGCAGCGCATCCGCCGCCTTATTGTTGCGGAACTCCTGCCAGAAGCGCAGCAGGGCGCTAAGCAACACCATCGTCAGCATAATAACGATGCCGGTCAGATCGGTCTCCTCGCCCCGGCGCAGCGGCAGCCAGTAGTCGGTGAAAAAGCTGATGAGGGTCAGTCCCAGCAGCACATAGATAAAAGGATTATTAAACGCGGTCAGCAGTTGCCAGAGCGGATGAGGCGCCTGCTCGCTGGCGACCTGATTGGCGCCGTAACGCGCCTGGCGCTCCAGCACCTGACGGTACGTTAATCCCGCTTCGCTGCTTTGCAGGCGCAGCAGGGTGGTTTCAGCAAGCACGCCGGCTTCATCGCCGATCGGCAGGCGTGGTTGGGCCGTAGCGGCGCGCTGACGCGCCGCCAGATTGCGGGTCTGAGTCATCTCAGTTACTCCAAATGATATGCGCCCGATCCCGCTCAACCTGAGATCGCGGCAAACTATGAGATGGCGTTGCAGGGAAAAGGAGTCGGTTACCTGGCTCCTGTGCAACGCGTTTTACGTTGCAGACAAGGGGGTTCGTCCATGACGTCTCCTTAACCGCCTTCAGGCGATAACAGATGCTGCGCTGTGAAATAGCGCGTAAGGCGAGCCGTTACGTTAATACGTAGTGGCGGACAGAGGCCGTTACGTTAATACGTAATGGCAGACAGAGGCCGGTTGGGGCCTGGGGGGAAAAGGGCGCGGCGATAGATCATCATCGGGTTCATCTCTCAGAAGGTAAAACGCAGACGAACCGAAAGCTCGCTGCCTGCCTGGCGGCAAGCGGCGGGGCTTGCCTGTTAAATGGAATCAGTTAGCAAAAATGGACTCCTGCTGAAATTGGCGCTGAGTATAAGAAGATTCAGTGAGGCGGTAAATTCGCAGCCTTAACGGCCCATCAACGGTAAGGAGATTTTTTCCTTAACAAACGCGCCTCAGCCATAAATTAATTTTATCGTTAAAAAGAGGTAAAAAGCGCTGCGGCAGGCGTTGCGTCAGGGAAACGGGCTTGACAAATAATGTTGCTTTTTTGTAAACGCATTAACAACAGCAGCAAATCCTGCTATGCTGGCGGACGCGAAACCGGACACCTTACCCTACATAAGCATCCAACAGATCGCCGTGAAAAAAGGTGGCCGGAAAGCCCTATACAATGAGAGCGAGGAGAACGTCGTGCTAGATGAATACCGTAAGCACGTTGCCGAGCGTGCAGCCCAGGGAATTGTTCCTAAACCGTTAGATGCATCCCAAATGGCCGCGCTGGTTGAACTGCTGAAAAACCCGCCAGCGGGTGAAGAAGAATTCCTGTCCGATCTGTTAATTAATCGTGTGCCGCCGGGTGTTGATGAAGCGGCCTATGTTAAAGCCAGCTTCCTGGCTGCCATCGCCAAAGGCGAAGCGACCTCTCCTCTGGTAACCCCTGAAAAAGCGATCGAATTGCTCGGCACCATGCAGGGTGGCTACAACATTCATCCGCTGATTGACGCGCTGGAGAGTGAAACCCTGGCGCCGATCGCCGCGAAAGCGCTGTCCAACACGCTGCTGATGTTTGATAACTTCTACGATGTGGAAGAGAAAGCCAAAGCGGGTAACCCGCACGCGCAGCAGGTGATGCAGTCATGGGCGAACGCCGAATGGTATCTGAACCGGCCTGAGCTGGCGGAAAAAATCACCGTCACCGTGTTCAAGGTCACCGGCGAAACCAACACCGACGATCTTTCTCCGGCGCCGGACGCCTGGTCGCGTCCTGATATCCCGCTGCACGCGCTGGCGATGCTGAAAAACGCCCGTGAAGGCATTGAGCCGAACGAGCCGGGCAACGTAGGCCCGATCAAACAGATCGAAGCGCTGCAGGCGAAAGGCTATCCGCTGGCCTACGTCGGTGACGTTGTCGGCACCGGCTCCTCGCGTAAATCCGCCACCAACTCGGTGCTGTGGTTTATGGGCGACGACATCCCTTACGTGCCGAACAAAAAAGGCGGCGGCGTAGTGTTGGGCGGTAAAATTGCGCCAATCTTCTTCAACACCATGGAAGATGCGGGCGCGCTGCCGATCGAAGTGGATGTTAACAACCTGAATATGGGCGATGTGATCGACATCTATCCGTACAAAGGCGAAGTGCGCAACCACGAAACCGGCGAGCTGCTGGCCGAGTTCAGCCTGAAAACCGACGTGCTGCTGGATGAAGTGCGCGCCGGCGGCCGTATTCCGCTGATTATCGGCCGCGGCCTGACGACCAAAGCGCGCGAAGCGCTGGGCCTGCCGCACAGCGACGTTTTCCGTCAGGCGAAAGATGTGGCGCAAAGCGCGCGCGGCTTCTCGCTGGCGCAGAAAATGGTCGGCCGCGCCTGCGGCGTCGACGGCATCCGTCCGGGTCAGTACTGCGAGCCGAAGATGACGTCCGTCGGCTCTCAGGATACGACCGGCCCGATGACGCGCGATGAGCTGAAAGATCTCGCCTGCCTGGGCTTCTCGGCCGATCTGGTGATGCAGTCGTTCTGCCACACCGCCGCCTATCCGAAGCCGGTGGACGTGCAGACGCACCATACTCTGCCTGACTTTATTATGAACCGCGGCGGCGTTTCGCTGCGTCCGGGCGACGGCATCATCCACAGCTGGCTGAACCGTATGCTGCTGCCGGATACCGTCGGCACCGGCGGCGATTCGCACACCCGTTTCCCTATCGGTATCTCTTTCCCGGCGGGCTCCGGCCTGGTGGCGTTCGCCGCCGCGACCGGCGTCATGCCGCTGGATATGCCGGAATCGGTGCTGGTGCGTTTCAAAGGCAAAATGCAGCCGGGCATCACCCTGCGCGATCTGGTGCATGCCATCCCGCTGTACGCCATCAGGCAGGGCCTGCTGACCGTCGAGAAGAAGGGCAAGAAAAACATCTTCTCCGGCCGCATCCTCGAGATCGAAGGTCTGCCGGAGCTGAAAGTCGAGCAGGCGTTTGAGCTGTCCGACGCCTCCGCTGAGCGCTCCGCCGCCGGCTGTACCATCAAGCTGGATAAAGCGCCGATTATCGAATATCTGAACTCCAACATCACCCTGCTGAAATGGATGATCGCGGAAGGCTACGGCGATCGTCGTACGCTGGAGCGTCGTATTCAGGGCATGGAAAAATGGCTGGCCGATCCGCAGCTGCTGGAAGCGGACGCCGACGCCGAGTACGCGGCGGTGATCGAGATCGATCTGGCGGAGATCAACGAGCCGATTCTCTGTGCGCCGAACGATCCGGACGACGCGCGCCTGCTCTCTGATGTGCAGAACGAGAAGATCGACGAGGTCTTTATCGGTTCCTGTATGACCAATATCGGCCACTTCCGCGCCGCGGGCAAACTGCTGGACAGCCATAAAGGCCAGCTGCCAACCCGCCTGTGGGTAGCGCCGCCGACCAAAATGGATGCGGCGCAGCTGACGGAAGAGGGCTACTACAGCGTCTTCGGTAAGAGCGGCGCGCGGATCGAGATCCCGGGCTGTTCGCTCTGCATGGGCAACCAGGCGCGCGTGGCTGACGGCGCGACCGTGGTGTCGACGTCAACGCGTAACTTCCCGAACCGCCTCGGCACCGGCGCTAACGTCTACCTGGCCTCTGCGGAGCTGGCGGCCGTCGCCTCTCTGCTGGGCCGTCTGCCGACGCCGGATGAGTATCAGCAGTTCATGTCGCAGGTAGATAAGACCGCAGTCGATACCTACCGCTACCTGAACTTCGATCGTCTGGAGCAGTACACCGAAAAAGCGAAGGATGTGATTTTCCAGACGGCCGTCTGATCAATCCTTTGTAGCTGAACAGAAGGGCGGAGCTTTCCGCCCTTTTTTTATGCCTGCAACCGCGGCGCAGGCGCTGCTTTTCCGCCCGCAGGCTGCGATAATGCGCTGTGCGGTCAGAAGATGACGAAAAACGGCGCCCGCGTGCGTTGAGGTTGAGGGCAGTAAGATGGAATATGAATTTTTGCGTGACATCGCCGGCCAGGTGAAGGTGCGTATGAGTATGGGCCACGAGGCGGTCGGACACTGGTTCAACGAAGAGGTCAAAGGCGACATGGCGCTGCTGGATGAGGTGGAAGCAGCGATGGCGTCGGTTAAAGGCAGCGAACGCGAGTGGCAGCGTCAGGGGCATGAATATACGCTTTCGCTGAACGGCGAGGATGTGATGATCCGCGCCAACCAGCTCGCTTTCGAGACGGATGAGCTGGAAGAGGGCATGAGCTACTACGATGAAGAGAGTCTCTCCTTTTGCGGCATGGAAGATTTCCTGGCGGTGATCGCCGCCTATCGCGCCTTTATGCAGGGCCGCTAAAGAGGGCCGGTGCATATTGCGGCAACAGGCTGACCGGCGGCGCAAACGCTGAAAAAGATAAAAAGGCCCGCGTCCTGATGACGTGGGCCTTTTTATTTCTGCGCTGGGCCGTCAGCTGAGCGAGGCGCCACCGCAGATGGCGATCTCCTGGCCGGTAATGGCGGCAGCGGCAGGGGAGAGCAGGAAGCTCGTCAGCGCCGCCACCTCATCCGGCTGAATATAGCGGCCTGTCGGCGGCCCCAGATTATGGATTATTTAAAGGGCCATAATCTGGTTACTGTTGATCAACGGGTGGCGGCGATTTCCGCCTCGCCCGCCACGATTCGCCGCGATCTGATCAAACTGGACAGGGAAGGCGTTATCAGCCGGACGCACGGCGGCGTGACGCTGAACCGTTTTATTCCTGAACAGCCCACCACGTCGGAAAAGAGCCAGCGCAACCTGGCAGAGAAACAGGCGATTGCGGGCGAAGCCGCGAAGCTGGTGAAGGCTGGCGATGCGGTGGTATTGGACGCTGGCACCACCATGCTGGAGCTGGCGCGCCAGCTAACCCATCTGCCGCTGCGTGTCATCACCGCCGACCTGCATATTGCGCTGTTTCTCTCCGGCTTTCGCCAGATTGAAGTCACCATTATCGGCGGACGTATCGATGATTCCAGCCAGTCGTGCATCGGCGAACATGGGCGTCGTCTGTTACGCACCATTTATCCCGATATCGCTTTCCTCAGCTGCAACTCCTGGAGCCTGGAGAAAGGCATTACCACGCCAACCGAGGAGAAAGCGGGGCTGAAGCAGGATCTGCTGATTAACGCGCGCCGGCGCGTGCTGCTGGCGGATAGCAGTAAATATGGCTCCTGGTCGCTATTTTGCGTGACGCCGCTGCAGACGCTGACCGATGTGATAACCGACAGTCGGCTGGATGAAGAGACGCAGGCACAGCTGCAAAGAGAGAAGGTAGCGCTGACGCTGGCGCAAAGCCACGGCGCATAAACGAATCGGGGCGGTGAGCGCCGCCCCGGCAAGGCGATGCCTTACTGCGTTTTCAGGCCAATAGAGGGAATGTTGCGGCCATAGTAGATCTCGCGCATCTCTTTCCACAGCAGGTCGGTAATCCGCTTATGTTCCTGCGGGCTCAGGTCTTCCGGCCGGGTGTTGAACAGATAGTGTTTGAGATCGAAATCTTTCAGCAACATCTTGGTGTGGAAGATGTTTTCCTGATAAACGTTCACGTCGACCATGTCATACATCGCCTTCATATCGTCCGACATAAAGTTCTGTATAGAGTTGATCTCGTGATCGATAAAGTGCTTCACGCCGTTCACGTCGCGGGTAAAGCCGCGCACGCGGTAATCGACGGTCACGATATCCGATTCCAGCTGATGAATAAGGTAGTTCAGCGCTTTCAGCGGTGAAATGACGCCGCAGGTCGAGACTTCAATATCGGCGCGGAAGGTGCAGAGCCCGCCTTCAGGGTGGCTTTCCGGATAGGTATGGACGCAGATATGGCTTTTATCCAGATGGGCGACCACCGAACCCGGCAGCGGTCCGGGATGCTCCGAATTATCGATATCCTTCGGATCGATCGGTTCTTCGCTGACCAGAATGGTTACGCTGGCGCCTTGCGGTTCATAATCCTGACGCGCAATGTTCAGCACATTCGCGCCGATAATTGAGCAGGTCTCGGTCAGGATTTCAGTCAGGCGATTGGCGTTATACTGCTCGTCGATATAAGCAATATAGCCGTCGCGTTCAGCCTCACTGTTCGCATAGCAAATGTCGTAGATACAAAAACTCAGGCTTTTCGTCAGGTTGTTGAAGCCATGTAGTTTCAGCTTTTGCAATTTAGTTCACCCCCTTATAAATGCCCGGTCGGCATCGACAGCGCATTCAACAGATATTGCGGCAGAGCGAAGCTGCCCATGTGGATCGCCGGATTGTAGTACCGGCAGTTCAGTCCTGCGGCGGCGAAGCGCGCCTGCAGCGTCGCGGCATCAAGCTGACGCAGCGCCGGGTTATCACAGGCCCAGGCGAACGTCATAATGCCGCCATAGTAGGTTGGGATCGCCGCCTGATAGAAGCTGACGTCGCCGAAGTAATGACCCAGTTTGCTATGGCTGGTGAGCGCTTCATCCTGCTGCAGGAAGCAGACGCCATTCTGCGCGACAAAGATGCCATTTTCATTAAGGCAGCGTTTGCAGCCGGCATAAAACGCCGAAGTGAACAGGCTTTCGCCCGGACCAACCGGATCGGTGCAGTCAGAGATGATCACATCAAACTTTTCGTCGGTCTGGTTGACGAAGTTAACCCCATCGTCAATCACCAGACGGAAGCGCGGATCGTCATAGGCGCCAGCGCTGTGGTTCGGCAGATACTGACGGCAGAATTCGACCACGCCTGCGTCGATCTCAACCATGGTGATCTGCTCCAGCCCGGCGTGACGGCTCACTTCGCGCAGCATTCCGCCGTCGCCGCCGCCGATGATCAACACCTTTTTGGCGTGGCCATGGGCAAGCAGCGGCACGTGCGTCAGCATTTCGTGATAGATGAATTCGTCGCGCTCGGTGGTCTGCACCACGCCGTCCAGCGCCATAACGCGGCCGAAAGCGGCGTTTTCGAAGATAATCAGATCCTGATGCTCAGTTTTTTCACGGTAAAGCACCTTATCAACCGTGAAGTATTGTCCGAAGCCGGCATGAAGGGTTTCATACCAAATTTCATTTTGGGCCATGGTGGGACTCTCCTCAGAATAGCCATGAAAATTGGGCGGCACATGATAGCTAACTCCGGCAGGGGATGCACGGTCGAATGAGCAACAGGAGAGCCTCAGGCGCGTTACTTTACGTAGGCCAGCAGGCTGAGCGAGTCGCGCGCCAACGCCTTGCATTTTTTATCGTTAGAGACGGCGATGCCGCTGAGATCGCGATAGCTGTCTTCGCCCAACGCCTTCATGTTATAGCTGGCGTAGTTGGTTAAGTCCCAGCGGTTCTGCTGCGCGAAGAAGACCAGCGCCTTACGGATTTGGGCATCAGGCAGGTCCTGATAGCCGCAGTCATTTTTGAGATAGACAAAGACAGCGGTCAGATCCGCCAGATCTTCCGCTTCCGATTCGCTAAGCGCAAAACTGGTGGATGAAAAACCGAGCAGCCCCGACAGCAACAGGGCCTGAATGCCTTTCTTCATAATCATTCTCTTAAAATTGCAATAACCTGACGTTAGCACAGTTAGGGGCGGTCTTCAGGCCATTTTTACGCTTTGCCGACGTTTGCGGTTAAAAATGGTCTGATTCAGCGTTGTCACAAGGCCATAAAGGAAGAGACAGTGCGCTGTTTCTTATAGCCATCAAGATGCTGAGCGGCCCATCCCTGAGAAAGCAGCCGATGTCTGCTATCGAAAGCAGCCGGGACGGCTATTGCGCGCCTGCGGCGAAGGACGATCTGCCGCAACCTTCTTTTCTCCGACCCGGCAGAAATCCGCGGGAAAGGTGGTTTCCCCCGGGCTAAAAACGTTAAGATTTCCTGACGTGCAATTACTCCCGGGCTCCGCCGCGAGCCCCGTTCAAAGGACGCCGACATGCAACGCCGCGATTTTCTTAAACTTACCGCCGCGCTGAGCGCCGCGGGTCTGCTTCCCGCCTGGTCTGGCCAGGCGCTGGCGCAGGGCCGTCCCGCGCTACCGATTCCCGATCTGCTGACGCCCGATATTCACGGTTCGGTGCGCGTGATTGCGCAGCGCGGCGTAAGCCGCTGGAACGGCAAGGCGGTCAACAGCTGGGGCTACAATGGCGCACTGCTGGGGCCGGCGATTGAGATGACGCGCGGCAAAACCATCAATGTACAGCTGGAAAACCGCCTGCCGCAGGCGACCACCGTTCACTGGCACGGGCTGGAAGTGCCGGGCGCGGTGGATGGCGGTCCGCAGGCGATCATCGCGCCCGGCGGTAAGCGCACGGTCGCCATTACGCCCGATCAGCCTGCAGCCACCTGCTGGTTCCATCCGCACCAGCATGGCGAGACCGGCTATCAGGTAGCGCAGGGGTTGGCCGGGCTGGTGGTGCTGCGCGACGATGAGTCGGAAAAGCTGCTGCTGCCGAAGCGCTGGGGCGTGGACGATATTCCGGTCATCTTACAAGATAAGCAGCTGACGCCGGACGGTACCGCCATCGATTACCAGCTGGATGTCATGCGGGCGGCAGTAGGCTGGTTCGGCAACCTGATGCTGACCAACGGCGTGCCCTCGCCACAGCATGCGGTGCCGCGCGGCTGGCTGCGTCTGCGCCTGCTGAACGGCTGCAATGCGCGTTCGCTGAACCTTACCGCCAGCGATCGGCGGCCGCTTTACGTGATCGCCAGCGACGGCGGGCTGCTGGCGGAGCCGGTCAGGGTTGAAACCTTAATGCTGCTGCCCGGCGAACGCTTTGAGGTGCTGGTGGATACCAGCGACGGGCGGGCGTTCGATCTGCAAACCCTGCCGGTGACGCAGATGGGGATGACGCTGCCTCCGTTTGACGCGCCGCTGTCGCTGCTGCATATCCAGCCGCTGCGGGTTATGGCCAGCGGCACGCTGCCGGATAGTCTGGCGACGCTGCCGCCGTTGCCGGCCAGCGATAATCTGCCGCAGCGCTGGCTGCAGCTGATGATGGATCCACAGCTCGATCGGCTGGGGATGCAGGCGTTACAGCAGCGCTACGGCCAGCAGGCGATGGCGGGGCATACGCCGCCGCAGGCGCCGGGCGGCGCGGCGGCATCTCATCACGCGATGGGCCATGATATGGGCGATATGAAGCCCGCCGCACCCGGCTACGATTTCCGCAATGGCAATAAGATCAACGGCCTCGCGTTTGATATGCACAAACCGGTGTTCGCCGTGAAGCAGGGCCAACTGGAGAAATGGACCATTTCCGGCGAAGGCGACAGCATGCTGCATCCTTTCCATATTCATGGCGCGCAGTTCCGTATCGTTACTGAAAACGGCAAGCCGCCAGCGGCGCATCGTCAGGGCTGGAAAGATACAGTGCATGTTGAGGGATGGCGTAGCGAAGTACTGGTGCGCTTTAACCATACGGCCGATGCGCAGCAGCCTTATATGGCGCACTGTCACCTGCTGGAGCATGAGGACACCGGAATGATGCTGGGCTTTACCGTGGCATAGTGGCCGGCCAGCAGACCAGCCTGCCATTTTTCGCCCGCAATTACGCCGCTTAGCTCAGGCCACGAAGGCGAGAGCGGGGCGCAGGGAAGCGTGTCAATCCGCGCATAAAACCCAACCTTTCCACCTACAGCAGGGCGGCTTCAGAGAGAACGCCGCCCTGTTGCTTACTGCATGACGCCGCCGGCTTACGCCTGCTCCAGCGCCAGCTTCAGGTCTTCAATTAAATCGTCGCTGTTTTCAATGCCGATCGATAGCCGAATGGTCGCTTCGCTGATGCCGATGCGCTGGCGCACCTCGGCAGGTACGCCGGAATGGGTGGTGCTGCCCGGATGGCTGGCGAGCGATTCCGTTCCGCCCAGGCTGACCGCCAGCTTAAACAGCTGCAGCGCGTTGAGAAAGCGGAACGAGGCGGCTTGCCCGCCACGAATATCGAAAGAAAAGGTGGAGCCGGCGCCGCTGCTCTGCGCCTGAAACGTTTTCCCGGCGGCGGAGCTGGCATCAAGGAACGACAGATAGTGCAGCTTTTCCACCTTCTCATGGTCGCGTAAAAAGGTAGCCACCGCCCTGGCGTTTTGGTTGGCCTTCTCCATGCGCAGCGACAGCGTTTCCAGCGAGCGGCCGAGCATCCAGCTGGAGTGCGGATCGAGCTGGGTGCCGATCGCGCTGCGCAGGGCGCGTACCTGCGTCATCAGCGCTTTGCTGCCCATCGCCGCCCCGGCGATCAGGTCGGAATGGCCGCCGACATATTTGGTCAGCGAGTAGAGAGAGATATCGGCGCCATGCTCCAGCGGCCGCTGGAACAGCGGGCCAAGCAGCGTATTGTCGCAGGCGATGACAGGACGATGGCCCTGCTGCGCGCCGATTTTCTCCGCCACGCGCCGGATAAGGGCGATATCCACCAGGCTATTGGTTGGGTTAGCGGGGGTTTCAATCAGGATCACCGACACGCGTCCGGCGGCCAGCGCCTGGTCCGCCGCCTGCTGCACTTTCTCTTCATCCAGGCCATCGCTGAAGCCGACCGCCGCGACGCCCAGGCGCAGAAAGGTTTTGCTCAGCAATGTTTCGGTGCCGCCGTAGAGCGGCTGCGAATGCAGGATAACATCGCCCGGCTTGACGAAGGCCAGCAGCGTCGTCGAAATGGCGGACATGCCAGAAGAGAACAGCACGCTGCTTTCGGCGCGTTCATAAACCGCCAGGCGATCTTCGACAATCTCGCTGTTGGGATGGTTAAAGCGTGAATAGACCAGGCCGCCGGAAGCGCCAGCAGGCGGCTCGCGTCGGCCGGAAACGTAATCAAAAAAGTCGCGGCCATCTTCTGCGCTGTTAAAGACAAACGTTGAGGTGAGAAACACCGGCGGTTTCACCGCGCCTTCCGACAGCGCGGGATCGTAGCCGTAGTTCAGCATCTGCGTTTCCGGCTGCAGGGCGCGGCTGCCGATATGGGTTTTTTTAGTATTGGTGTGATTCATGGTTTCTCCTGGCGATCCGGCAACGAAATTGCGCTTACGCTACCACATCGGCTTATGCGCTGATAAATGACTTAACGTTCTAACTTTAAAACCAAATGCATGATTAAATAGCGATTTTTAGACGTTTAGCAGTCTGTATGTCTGCGCGGCGGCGGGGTATTAGGCGGTCGCGCGGCGGTATTCGGCGCGCAAACTATGATAGACTTCGCTGCTTTCGACAGATGACGAAGCTGAAGCTATGAAACACACCGTTGAAGTTATGATCTCCGAAGCGGAGATTCGCAATCGTATCGCCGAACTGGGCCAGCAGATCACCGAACATTACCGCGACAGCGGCAGCGATATGATGCTGGTGGGCCTGCTGCGCGGCTCCTTTATGTTTATGGCGGACCTCTGCCGCACCATCGACGTTTCGCATGAAGTCGACTTTATGACCGCCTCCAGCTACGGCAGCGGCATGGCGAGCAGCCGCGACGTGAAAATCCTGAAAGATCTGGACGAGGATATCCGTGGTAAGGATGTGCTGATCGTTGAGGACATCATCGATTCCGGCAACACGCTAAGCAAAGTGCGCGAAATCCTTAGCCTGCGCGAGCCGAAATCGCTGGCGATCTGCACCCTGCTGGATAAGCCGTCGCGCCGCGAAGTCAACGTGAACGTCGAATATATCGGCTTCTCTATTCCTGATGAGTTTGTGGTCGGTTACGGCATCGATTATGCGCAGCGCTATCGCCATCTGCCCTATATCGGCAAAGTGGTAATGCTGGAAGAGTAAGAATGCACGATTGTGCTGTCAGTGACAGCACAATCGATTAAAGATAGCCGTTGCGTGACGGGCTATTATGCCGCTCGCTGATTAGCGATGGGTTTCAGGGTGGTTGAGCAGGTTGGCGATACCGTGGCGGTAACGCTGTTCCAGCAGCTCGCGGCTGGTAGCGGTCACCTGCAGGTCGCGCAGGCAGCCGTCATGGATACCGTAAACCCAGCCGTGAATCGTCACTTTCTGCCCGCGTTTCCACGCTGACTGCAGAATAGTCGAATGGCCCAGGTTATAGACCTGCTCCATGACGTTGATTTCGCAAAGCTTATCAAAGCGTTTCTCTGGCGGCAGTTCGCCCAGTAACGAGCTATGCTTGTACCACAAATCGCGAATGTGCAGCAGCCAGTTGTTGATCAGCCCCAGCTCCGGGTTTTCGACCGCCGCCTGTACGCCGCCGCATCCGTAGTGTCCACAAATGATGATATGTTCCACTTCAAGCACTTCTACCGCGTATTGCACCACGGAGAGGCAGTTGAGGTCGGTATGGATCACCAGGTTCGCGACGTTACGATGCACAAACAGCTCGCCGGGCTCAAGGCCGGTCAGGCGTTCAGCTGGAACGCGGCTGTCGGAGCAGCCGATCCACAGAAAGCGGGGTTTTTGCGCCAGCGCAAGGCGCTCGAAAAAGCCAGGATCTTCCTCAACCAGTAATTTAGACCATTCGCGGTTGTTGCTGATGAGTGTATCAATATCTTTCATGATGGTTATCGTTCTGTAACAAGCAAAAATGCGTTGACGTACTATAGGACAACGTCTGGCAATTTCAAACGGTAAAAATAACAGTTAACAAAACAGGGTAAGCAACTTCTCTATGACCTATGCACTGGAACTAGAAAAACTCACCAAGACCTATCCCGGCGGCGTGCAGGCGCTGAAAGGGGTCGATCTGGCGGTCGAGGCGGGCGATTTTTACGCGCTGCTGGGGCCGAACGGCGCGGGTAAATCGACCACCATCGGCATCATCAGCTCGCTGGTCAACAAAAGCGGCGGACGGGTGCGCGTGTTCGGTTACGACCTGGAAAAAGATGTGGTCAACGCCAAGCGCCAGCTGGGGCTGGTGCCGCAAGAATTTAACTTTAACCCGTTCGAAACCGTGCTGCAGATCGTCGTCAACCAGGCGGGCTACTATGGTGTGGAGCGGCGCGACGCGCTGCAGCGCGCGGAGAAGTACCTTACCCAGCTCGATCTCTGGAACAAGCGTAGCGAACGCGCGCGGATGCTCTCCGGCGGCATGAAACGCCGTCTGATGATTGCGCGCGCGCTGATGCATGAGCCGAAGCTTTTGATCCTTGATGAGCCGACCGCAGGCGTTGATATCGAACTGCGCCGCTCAATGTGGACCTTTCTCAAAGAACTGAACGCGCAGGGCACCACCATTATCCTGACTACCCACTACCTGGAAGAAGCGGAGATGCTGTGCCGCAATATCGGCATTATCCAGAGCGGCGAACTGGTGGAAAACACCTCGATGAAAGGGCTGCTGGCGAAGCTGAAGTCAGAGACCTTTATTCTCGATCTGGCGGCGAAAAGCCCGCTGCCGCGTCTGGAAGGTTTCCAGTACCGGCTGGTCGATACCTCGACGCTGGAGGTCGAAGTGATGCGTGAGCAGGGGTTGAACAGCGTATTCAGCCAGCTTAGCGCGCAGGGCGTGCAGGTCTTAAGCATGCGCAACAAGGCGAATCGCCTGGAAGAGTTGTTTGTCAGTCTGGTGCAGGGAAAAACGGGAGGTCACGCATGACGCACTTATACTGGGTCGCGCTGAAGAGCATCTGGGCGAAAGAGATCAACCGTTTCGCCCGTATCTGGATCCAGACGCTGGTGCCGCCGGTGATCACCATGACGCTCTATTTTATTATCTTCGGCAACCTGATCGGTTCGCGTATCGGTGATATGCACGGCTTCAGCTATATGCAGTTTATCGTGCCGGGGCTGATTATGATGGCGGTGATCACCAACGCCTACGCCAACGTCGCCTCTTCGTTCTTCAGCGCCAAGTTCCAGCGCAATATTGAAGAGCTGCTGGTGGCGCCGGTGCCGACCCATATCGTGATTGCCGGCTACGTCGGCGGCGGCGTGGCGCGCGGCGTCTGCGTGGGCATTCTGGTGACGGCGGTATCGCTGTTCTTCGTGCCGTTCCACGTGCATTCCTGGCTGATGGTGGCGGTGACGCTGCTGTTAACCGCGATTATGTTCTCGCTGGCGGGCCTGCTGAATGCGGTTTTTGCGCGCACCTTCGACGACATCAGCCTGATCCCGACCTTTGTGCTGACGCCGCTGACCTACCTGGGCGGGGTGTTCTATTCGCTGACGCTGCTGCCGCCGTTCTGGCAGGCCGTTTCGAAACTGAACCCGGTGGTTTATATGATCAGCGGCTTTCGCTACGGCTTTCTGGGCATTAACGACGTGCCGCTGGTGTTTACGCTCTCGGTGCTGGTCGCCTTTATCGTGGTGTTTTACATTCTGGCCTGGTCGCTGATCCAGCGCGGGCGCGGTCTGCGCACCTGATACCGACCTGCTGAACGCGCTCTCCGGAGCGCGTTTTTTTTCGCCTGCGTTTTGCTGTCCCGCTGCGGTAAATCTGATAAAGCAATTAGGACGTTTGTTCAGTTTCACGCTTTGTGCCAGACTGTGCCCTGAGGCAGAGAAAGGCGAACAGAATGACAGAGAGAAGCTGGCGTCAGGATCCGCAGCGGCGCGAACGCATCGCCGAAGCGGCCCTGGAGGTTATCGTAAAATATGGCGTTGCCGGCACCACCTACCGTAAGGTGGCGGCCGAGGCGGCAGTCCCGCTCAGTGCGGTCAGTTACTATTTCAGTAGCCTTGAAACGCTGCTTTTCGCCGCATTTAACCAACTTTCGCAACATATTTCCGATCGCTTTTCCGCCCGTATCGCCCAGGCGCGCACCCGGCAGGAGGCGTTCGAGGCGGTGGTGGCTATCATCTTTGGCGACGCTACCGCCTCATCGCGCACGTTGCTATTGAGCTATGAGCTTTACGGCTTCGCCAGCCGTCGTCCTGAACTGAAACCCGTGATGCTGGGCTGGATGACGCGTAGCCGCAGCGCGCTGGAGCAGTTCTTCTCCCCGGCGGCGGCGGTGGCGATTGATGCTTTTATCGAAGGTATGATGATCCATCGTTCCGTCATGCCGGTGACGCCTGAACTGGTGGCCCGCGCCGTCCGGCTGCTGGCTGACCTGTAGCGTCGTCTTGTCTGAACAGATTAACGGAGGAAAAATGACCGAAGCGGAAAAAGCGCTGGCAGGGCTGCTCTACGATGCCAACTACGATCCTGCACTGATCGCCGAGCGCGGCGAAGTGAAATATCAGCTACAGCAGTATAACCAAACCGATCCGCGCGACCTCGCCGGACGCGACCGGCAGATCAAAGCGCTGCTGGGCCGCACCGGCGAACAGATCCTGATTGAACAGCCTTTTTACTGCGACTATGGGCGCAATATTGAGGTCGGCGAAAACTTTTACGCCAACGTCAACCTGGTGATCCTTGACTGCGGCAACGTCAAGATTGGCGATAACGTCTTTATCGGTCCCGCCGTCGGCATTCATACCGCCGGCCATCCGCTCGACGTCGAGCAGCGCAACCGTGGGCTGGAGTATGCGCGCCCGGTGACCATCGGCAATAACGTCTGGATTGGCGCCGGCGTACAGATCCTGCCGGGCGTGACGATTGGCGACAATAGCGTGATCGGCGCCGGCAGCGTGGTGACCAAAGCGATCCCGGCCGGCGTGGTGGCGGCGGGCAGCCCGTGTCGGGTGCTAAAAACCCTTTAACTTTTTCGTCGAGGTGTGTGATGTCGCAGTTTACCTGGATTAACCCGCCCGCCGTCTGGCGCGAAACACAGCAGCAGCTCTCGGTAGTCACCGACCAGGGCACCGATTTCTGGCGTGAAACCTGGTACGGCTTTACCCGTTTCAGCGGCCATTTTTACGGCTGCGAGGCGGAAGGCGATTTTACCTTTCAGGCGCGTATCCGCGCCGATTTCCATACGCTCTACGATCAGGCGGGCATTATGCTGCTGGCCGATGAGCAGCAGTGGCTTAAGGCGGGGATTGAATATAACGACGGCCAGCCCGCCATCGGCAGCGTGCTGACCCAGGGCGGATCCGACTGGGCCACCGGGCCGTTTAACGGCGACGCGCGCGATTTCTGGATGCGGCTCACCCGACGCGGCGACGCGTTGCGGCTGCAGTATTCCGCCGACGGCAAAACCTGGCCGCTGCTACGGCTGTGCCGCTTCGCCGGCCCGCCGCGCTGTCGCGTTGGGGTGATGTGCTGTACGCCTGAGCGCGCCGGACTGGCGGTCACTTTCAGTGAAATGCAATTAACGCCGCCTAACGGCAAGGCGCTGCATGATTTAAGCTAACAGGGCGTTTGGGCAAAGGGTAACGGCGCTAAGGCGAGCCGCGTTAAGGGCAAGTCACCGCGGGTCGGGCGGGCGAGAGCCATAGCGAGCCGGGTTTAGGGCAAACCATAGCGAGTCGGGCGAGAGCAGGCTTCTCAACGCGGGCAGGGAACAGCAAAGCCCGGCAAGCGGCATCGGCCAGGCTGAAGCGGAAGAAACAGGCGGGACAGGGTTGTCCCGCCAATAAATCAGGCAACCTGCACCGGAACCGCTTTCGCCAGGCGCTTCATCTGATTGTCGCCTTCAAAGTAGGCCACTTTCGGCTGCCACTGGCGCGCCTCTTCGTCCGGCATCTGCACATAGGAGCAGATAATCAAAATATCGCCTTCGCAGGCGCAGCGGGCGGCGGCGCCGTTAACGGAGATAATTTTCGAACCGCGTTCCGCCGCAATGGCGTAAGTAGAGAAGCGCTGTCCGTTGGTGACGTTATAAATATCGATCGCCTCGTACTGAAGAATGCCGGAGGCGTCGAGGAAGTCCTGATCGATGGCGCAGGACCCTTCGTAATGCAAGTCAGCCTGGGTGACTTTTACCCGATGCAGCTTGCCTTGCAGCATGGTGCGTACCATATCTCTGTTACCTTGTTCCGCAACGAATCAAAAGATGAGCGACAGTATTCATGGATCGCTGTCGCTTGTCTACTGGGTCAGATCGACCGTTTGATTATCGATCAAACGCGCCTTGCCCAGCCAGGCGGCCATCAGGATCACCGCGCGCTGGCTGTCGACGTTAAGCGGCAGCAGCGTTTGTGCATCACAGATTGCCAGCCCGTCGGGACGCAACCCTTTCTCGCGCAGCGCCTCTTCGGCGCTTTCGATAATCTCTTCGGTATGACGCTCGCCGTTGGCCAGCTTCTGTGCCATTTCGCGCATGACCAGGCTTACCGTCGGCGCCAGCTTGCGCTCGTCAGCGGTGAGGTAGCCGTTGCGCGAGCTGAGCGCCAGGCCATCTTTCGCACGCACCGTCGGCACGCCGATAATATCGATATCGTAGCCCATATCAGCCACCATTTTACGGATCAACGCCAGCTGCTGGTAATCCTTCTCGCCGAAGCAGGCGAGGTCGGGCTGCACCAGGTTGAACAGCTTGCTGACGATGGTGGCGACGCCGCGGAAATGGCCGGGGCGGCTGGCGCCCTCCAGCAGCGTCGACAGGCCCGGCACGTCGACATAGGTCTGGCTATCCAGCCCTTTGGGATAGACATCGGCCGGGGCGGGCGCAAACACCAGATCCACGCCGCGGCGGTTCAGCTTTTCACAATCTTCCTGCAGAGTGCGCGGGTAGCGCGCCAGATCGTCAGCGCGATCGAACTGCATCGGGTTAACGAAGATGCTGACCACCACGATATCGGCGCGCTCGCGCGCCTCATCCACCAGCGTCATATGGCCATCGTGCAGGTTGCCCATGGTCGGCACCAGCGCGATGCGTTTGCCTTCCTGCCGCCAGCGACGAATTTCACGGCGCAGCATCGGCAGCGTTTCGATAATCAACACGGATTTTCTCCTGTTCACTGGAAACTGTGTTCCGCGGCGGGGTAGAGGGCGCTTTCCACTTCCTGTACATACTGGCGCACCGCCGCGCGGATATCGCCCGCTTCAGCAAGGAAGTTTTTGGCGAATTTGGGGATATGGCCGCCGGTAATGCCGAAGGCGTCATGCATCACCAGAATCTGGCCGTCGGTCACGTTGCCCGCGCCGATGCCGATCACCGGAATGGTCAGCGCCTCGGTGACGCGCTGCGCCAGCGCCACCGGTACGCACTCCAGCACCATTAGCTGCGCGCCCGCCGCTTCCAGCGCCAGCGCGTCGGCCAGCAGCCGCTCTGCGGCCTCATCGTCGCGGCCCTGAACTTTGTAGCCGCCGAAAATATTGACCGACTGCGGCGTCAGGCCGAGATGGCCGCATACCGGCACCGCGCGCTCCGTCAGCATACGCACGCTTTCCGCCAGCCAGGCGCCGCCTTCCAGCTTAACCATATTGGCACCGGCGCGCATCAGGCGGCCCGCGCTTTCACAGGTCTGCTGCGGCGTGGCGTAGCTCATAAACGGCAGGTCGGCGAGCAGCAGGCAGTGCGGCGCGCCGCGACGCACTGCTGCAGTATGGTAGGCGATATCGTCCACCGTGACCGGCAGCGTCGATTCATGTCCCTGCACCGTCATGCCCAGTGAATCGCCGACCAGCATCACCTGGATGCCTTCATCGGCAAACAGACGGGCGAAGCTGAAATCATAGGCGGTAATGGAGGCAAACTTTTTGCCGGCCTGCTTCCACTGGCGCAGGTGCGAAATGGTGGTGGGTTTCATGACAACCTCAGTATCTACGTTCTGGTGGGCGCAGTGTAAAGGATTGCGAGGGTGAGAGGAAACTTCTTATCGTAACGGCAGGAAGGCGCCAGAAAGGTGACGAAAAGCTTACCAGCGTTGAATGGCGCTGCAGTCGAGTTTCGCTGCGATATCAGCCAGATAGCGGCCATCCGGCAGGCGGGCCTGCGGCGCGATCTCGAGCAGCGGTACCAGCATAAAGGCGCGGTTCAGCATGTCGTAATGGGGCACCGTCAGACGCGGCGTCTCCAGCATTCGATCGCCAAACAGCATAATATCGAGATCGAGGGTGCGCGGGCCCCAACGTTCCGCTTTGCGCACGCGCCCCTGCTCCAGTTCGATGCGCTGGGTATGATCAAGCAGCGCCTCCGGCGTCAGCTGCGTATCAAGCGCCACGGCGGCGTTGAGGTAGTCGGGCTGATCGGGCGGGCCGTAGGGCGGGGTGCGGTAAAACGCCGAGACCGCCGCCCGCCGGGTTTGCGGGATGGCGGCCAGCGCATCAAGCGCGTTACGCACCTGATGCAGCGGATCGGCGAGGTTGCTGCCTAAGGCCAGATAGACGCGGTTCATGCGCGACCCGGAACGCGAAGGCGCAGAAGCGTCAGCATCATGCGTTGCTGCTGTTGTCGCGGCGCGGCGCGGCAGGGCGCTTGCGCGGACGGCGCTGACGACGGCGCGGCGCCGGATCGTCGCCGAGGTTTTTCAGCATATGGTTCTGCTGCGGCGGCGCGGCGGCCTGGAACTCGCCCCACCAGTGCGCCAGACGCTGCAGCTCCTGGTTGTTCTCCACTTCTGCGCGCAGCGCCAGCAGATCGTAGGCGGCGCGGAACTTCGGATGCTCCATCAGCTTCAGCGCGCGCTTACCGTGACGGCGGGAAATCCGCAGCTGAAGCTGCCAGATATCGCGCACCAGCGTGGTGATGCGTTTCGGGATCGCCAGCGAACGGCACGCTTCATCCAGCACGTCGTTCATCGCCAGCGCGAAGGCGTCGTAGTAGGCGAGCCCGCTCTCCTGCGCGATGCGCTGTGCGGTTTCCAGCTGCGGATACCAGAACATGGCGGCGAACAGAAACGCGGGGTTAACACGCATCTGATTCTGAATACGCGTATCGGTATTCTTCAGCACCTGCTCCACCATCTTCTCCATCAGGCTATCACCGCGCTCGGTAAAGGCGCGGCTGATCACCGGAAACAGCGGCTGGAACAGCTGATATTCACGCAACAGCAGATAGGTTGGGTAACCGTAGCCCGCCTGCAGCAGCTTCAGCGCCTCTTCAAACAGACGCGCCGGCGGAATATCGTTCAGCAGCGTAGCGAGACGCGGGATCGGCTCGGCGGTGGTTTCCGCGATGGTCATCTCCAGCTTGGCGGCGAAGCGCACCACGCGCAGCATCCTGACCGGATCCTCACGGTAGCGCGTTTCCGGATCGCCAATCAGGCGGATAATGCCCTGTTGCAGATCCTGCAGGCCACCTACATAGTCGCGCACGGTAAAGTCCGCCACGCTGTAGTAGAGGCTGTTGATGGTTAAGTCGCGGCGCTGGGCATCATCTTCGATGGTGCCGAAAATGTTGTCGCGCAGCAGCATGCCGTTCTGGCCGCGCTGGGCGTCAGCATCTTCTTCCGCCTGGTGATGGCCGCGGAAAGTCGCGACTTCGATCACTTCCGGACCGAACATCACATGCGCCAGACGGAAACGGCGGCCGACCAGACGGCAGTTGCGGAACAGCTTGCGCATTTGCTCCGGCGTCGCGTTGGTGGTGACGTCAAAATCTTTCGGCGCTTTACCCAGCAGCAGGTCACGGACACCACCGCCCACCAGATATGCCTCATAGCCCGCTTTGTTCAGGCGATAGAGGACTTTCAGGGCGTTTTCGCTAATGTCTTTGCGCGAGATGTTGTGACTTTCACGAGGGATGACGGTCATCTGCAGTTCGTCTTCCTCAACCTCTGCCGGCGCTGCGTCATCACGACTCAGGACTTTACGGCAAAAATTAGCTACTCGGGTAAAAATAGGACACCTCGATAATGACGATAATTCGGTGGTAAAATCAGCGGCTAATCATAGCCTGTTGCGACCCATTTGAGAATGGTGTTGTCGTTTCGATGGTAGGCAGCGCGTCATTGCGCGGCATTTTCGCCAAATCCCACTGTGCAACGGCCTGTGCCAGCAGCTGTGCTGTTGTTATATCGCGCCACGCTTCCGGCGCGCGTTGTCCCAGAAAACGCAGCGCGTCGATCAGCACCGGACGCGGGTCGCCGGCGGGCAGCGCGGGCGCATGGTTCTGCTTCGACAGCTTATTGCCGTCATGATTAAGCGCCAGCGGCAAGTGCAGATAGGCCGGCTCCTGCCAGCCAAGCTGCCGCCAGAGGGCGATCTGGCGCACCGTCGGCGCAATCAGATCCGCGCCGCGCACGATCTCGGTGACGCCCTGAAAATGGTCATCGACCACCACCGCCAGGTTATAGGCGAACAGCCCATCGCGGCGATGAATGATGAAATCTTCTTCCGCCAGCGCGTCGTCGGCGTGGATATCGCCGCGCAGCAGATCGTGAAACTGCCTTATCGGCTCACGCTGCCGCAGGCGCAACGCGGCGTTTTCCGGCCCCAGCTGCAGATCGCGGCAGTGCCCGTCGTAGACGCCGCCGATTTGCTGGATGCGGCTGCGGGTACAGGTACAGTAGTAGCTCTGCCGGTGCTGACGCAGCCACGCCAGCGCGTCGCGATAGGCGTCATGGCGCTGCGACTGCCATAGCACCTCGCCGTCCCAGTGCAGGCCGTAGTGATCCAGCTGGCGCAAAATCGCGTCGGCCGCACCGGGCACTTCGCGTGGGGGATCGATATCTTCGATGCGCACCAGCCAGCGGCCGCCCTGCGCGCGGGCGTGCAAATAGCTGCCAAGCGCGGCAATCAGCGATCCGAAATGGAGTTCACCGGAAGGAGAGGGAGCAAAGCGTCCAGTACAGGGAGTAGACATCACCGTATTCACGTAACTGCAGTGGGCGGGATAGTTATCCCGCGCACACTGCATGGTTCACGTGCCGTTAGCCGGCCATCTGTTTTTCGCGGATTTCCGCCAGCGTTTTACAGTCGATACACAGATCGGCGGTAGGACGCGCTTCAAGGCGACGGATACCGATTTCAACGCCACAGGATTCGCAGTAGCCGAAATCGTCGTCTTCTACCTTTTTCAGCGTCTTCTCGATCTTTTTGATCAGTTTACGCTCGCGGTCGCGGTTGCGCAGTTCGAGGCTGAACTCCTCTTCCTGAGCGGCGCGGTCGACCGGATCAGGGAAGTTAGCCGCTTCGTCCTGCATATGTGATACCGTACGATCTACTTCATCCCTGAGTTGATTGCGCCACGCTTCAAGGATTTTCCTGAAGTGCGCCAGCTGGGCTTCGTTCATATACTCTTCGCCCGGTTTCTCCTGGTACGGCTCCACCCCAGCGATGGCGAGAATACTCAGGGACGATGTTTTACGGTTTTGCCCTTCTTGCATGTTGTTTCTCCTGGATAACACGCACTATCGATCCCCAGTGGGGAAAAAAACAGGCCGCTATAAATAACAGAAGCAGTCAAGGTTGGCAATTATTCCTGAACGCATCTTGACAAGCCTGTGAGGAACAGCGTATTTAGCGCGACGCTACCTTGTAGCACAGAAAATCGCACTAAATATTACAATGCCAGTTCCAGTCGCCTTTCCAGCCACATGCCCGTCGGAGATAACTGCGCCTTATAGCAAAGGATCTCTACGCCGCTCTGTTGTGCCTGTGCCAGTTCTTCTGCATAACGCGCGTCAATGTGACGTGCGGGGGAAACGTCCTCAATCCCCGAGTGCAGAACGGTAAATAACATAACCGCACGGTCGCCGCGTTGGGCGATAGTGGCCAGTTCACGCAGGTGTTTCTGGCCGCGCACGGTCACCGCATCCGGAAAGTAGCCTCTCCCTGTCTGCAACAGCGTTACAGATTTCACTTCAATATAGCACTCCGGCCTGTTGTCCGCCTGAAGCAGAAAATCGATACGGCTGCGTTCCGCGCCATATTTCACCTCAGCGCGTAAATGCTGATAACCGGACAATTCCGCAATGCGCTGCGCGGTCAGCGCTTCGCGCACTAACTGGTTGGCGCGCAGCGTATTGACGCAAATGATATGACCCTGTTGCGTCTCGGTCAGTTCCCAGCTGGCGGGATATTTGCGCGTCGGGCTGTCGGAAGTGGAATACCAGACGGTATCGCCCGGCGTCGCGCAGCCGGTCATCGCGCCGGTATTGGCGCAGTGCAGGGTAAAGGTCTCGCCTTCAGGCGTTACCACATCGGCCAGAAAACGCTTATAGCGGCTAATCAAACGCGCCGGACGCAGCGGCGGTGCAAACTTCATGTGGACTCCTGCAGCGGCCAGCTTTGCAGGCGACGATAGCGGGTGCGCCCCTGGCTGAAAACCGACTCATATAAAGAAAAGTGATCCACCGTAAATCGCCAGTGGAAATTGCGCGGCGGCAGCGTTACCGGACGGGTCGCGTTGCGCAGCAGCGTAATATGGGGATGAAATGGCTGCGGGCTTTGATAGCAACCGCTGCGCGCCGCCTGTGAACGCAGCATGTCCGCCAGCTGCAGCAGCCCGCGCGGCGCCTGGCGGCAGCCGAGCCAGACCACGCCAGGGCGTGGCCAGTGGCCGGCGTCATCCAAATCGAGGGTGAAGGGGCGTTGTTGAATGCGCCCGGCCAGCTGCTGCAGCCCCTGCGCCTTCTCATCGCTCACGTCGCCCAGAAAGGCCAGCGTCATATGCAAATTGGCGGCGGCGATCGGGCGGCCCGCCTCTTCGGGAAACTGTTCCGCGCGCCAGCGCACCAGCTGCTGCGGTAAAGGCTCGGGCAAACCGATGCCGAAAAAGAGACGACGTGCGCTCATAACACTCTCCGGTAAACAACACAGAGGAATGCTACAATGCGCACCATCAGAAGACCAATGCTGGACGGAGTTTCGTTTGAGTGATTTACCGGTAAGCGCCGTGCTGCCCGAGGTGCTGGCCGCGCTGAAGCAGGCGCCTCAGGTGCTGCTGGCCGCCCCGACGGGTGCGGGCAAATCGACCTGGCTGCCGCTGCGGCTGTTGCAGCAGGGCGGCTTCGCCGGGCGCATCATTATGCTGGAGCCGCGTCGCCTGGCGGCGCGCAATGTCGCGCAGCGTCTGGCGGAGCAGTTGGGCGAGGAGCCGGGCGGCCAGGTCGGCTACCGCATGCGCGGCGAAAGCCGCAGTGGGCCCGCGACCCGCCTGGAGGTGGTAACCGAAGGCATCCTGACGCGCATGCTGCAGCAGGACCCGATGCTGGAAGGGGTATCGCTGGTTATTCTCGATGAGTTTCACGAGCGCAGCCTGCAGGCCGATCTGGCGCTGGCGCTGTTGCTGGATGTGCAGCAGGGCCTGCGCGACGATCTGCGGTTGCTGATCATGTCCGCCACGCTGGATAACGCGCGTCTCAGCGCGCGCCTGCCCGACGCGCCGCTTATCGCCTCCGAAGGGCGCAGCTTTCCGGTGGAGCGGCGCTACGCCAGCCTGCCGCCGCAGCTGCGCTTTGATGAGGCGGTGGCGCGCGAGGTGGCGCAGCTGCTGCGTGCGGAAAGCGGCTCGCTGCTGCTGTTTCTGCCCGGCGTAAGCGAAATCGAACGCGTGAAGAATCAGCTGGCGTCGCGCGTGGATGACGATACTGAACTCTGTCCGCTCTACGGCGCGCTGCCGCTGGCGGCGCAGCGCCGCGCCATTCTGCCGGCGCCTGTCGGCAAGCGTAAGGTGGTGCTGGCGACTAACATCGCCGAGACCAGCTTAACCATCGACGGTATCCGGCTGGTGGTGGACAGCGCGCTGGAGCGCGCGGCGCGGTTTGACGTGCGCAGCGGCGTTACCCGGCTGCAAACTCAGCGCGTCAGCCAGGCGTCGATGACGCAGCGTGCCGGCCGCGCCGGCCGTCTGTCGCCGGGCATCTGCCTGCACCTGATCGGTCGCGAACAGGCGGAGCGCGCCGCCGCTCAGAGCGAACCGGAAATTTTACAGAGCGATCTCAGCGCGCTGTGGCTCGATCTGCTGCAGTGGGGCTGCCGCGACGTCGCGCAGCTGAGCTGGATCGATACGCCGCCGGCACCTGCGCTGCAGGCAGCGCAAACGCTACTGCGTACCCTGGGCGCCATCGACGGCGAAGGCCGCCTGACCGCAAAAGGGCGCGCGATGGCTGCTTTGGGCAGCGAGCCGCGTCTGGCGGCGCTACTGACCGCTGCTCAAGATAACGACGCGCTGGCCACCGCCGCGCGTCTTGCGGCGATCCTCGAAGAGCCGCCGCGCCAGGGCAGCCGCAATCTCAGCGATCACCTGTTTACCGCGCACGCCGGCTGGCAGCAGCGCGCGCGTCAGCTGCAAAAGCGGCTGAACGGCGCGGGCGGCTCGGTCGACGCCGCACTGGCACCGGCGCTGCTGGCGCAGGCGTTTCCCGATCGTATTGCACGGCGGCGCGGCGACAGCGGGCGCTATCAGCTGGCGGGCGGCTCGGGAGCGATGCTCGATCACGACGATGCCCTGACGCGTCATGAATGGCTGATCGCGCCGCAGCTGCTGCAGACCGACGCGCAGGCCGAGGCGCGCATGCTACTGGCGTTGCCAGTCGATATCGCGGCGCTGCAGCGCGAGGTTCCCGCCCTGGTGCGCAGCGAAACCGACGTTGAATGGGACGAAGAGAAGGGCACGCTGCGCGCGTGGCAGCGCGATAAAATCGGCGTGCTGGCGCTGAAATCGGCGCCGCTGGCGAAGCCGGAGGCGGAGGTGCTGCACCCGGCGATGCTGCGCTGGATCCGCGAAAAGGGGCTGGCGACGCTGAACTGGACACCGCAAGCCGTACAGTTACGGCTGCGGCTGCAGTGCGCGGCGCAGTGGCTGCCGGAAGAGCGCTGGCCGGCAATGGACGACGACACCCTGCTGGACACGCTGGAAAGCTGGCTGCTGCCGGAGATGAACGGCGTGCGCGACATGCGTGGGCTGCGCCAGATCAACCTCATCAGCGCATTATTACATTTGCTCACATGGTCGCAACGTCAGCGGCTGGATAGTGCGTTGCCAACTCATTACACTGTGCCGACCGGCAGCCGCCTGCCGATTCGCTATGACAGCGAAAAGCCGCCCGCGCTGGCGGTGCGCCTGCAGGAGATGTTCGGCGAAGCGCAAAATCCGGCGATAGCCGACGGGCGCGTGCCGCTGGTGCTGGAGCTGTTATCCCCCGCGCAGCGGCCGCTGCAAATCACCCGCGATCTCGCCGCGTTCTGGCAGGGTGCTTATCCGCAGGTGCAGAAAGAGATGAAAGGGCGCTACCCTAAGCACGCCTGGCCCGACGATCCGGCCAGCGCGTCGCCCACGCGCCGCACCAAAAAATATGCCGCGCCGCAGTAGCCTGAGCGTATGGCTTTCGGAGGGTTCTGCTTTCCGAAAGCGGGCAGTAAGAACAGAGTAACCGGCCTTGCCAACAGGCCATCCCTGGAGAAACGAAACGAATGTCTGGGAACGATCGCGAACCTATCGGGCGCAAAGGAAAACAGCCTAAACCGCCACGTAAATCGGGCGGCCAGGGTCGCCGCAGGGAAGAGTATAACGACGAACAGAATGATGATTACCAGGAGGAAAGACCGGTGCCACGTAAAGGAAAAGGGCGGCCGCCGCGCAGCAAAAAAAGAAAGTGGCTGGGATGGCTGATTAAGCTGTTTATTATCGGCGTGCTGGTGATGGCGGCCTACGGGGTCTATCTCGATTCGCAAATCCGCAGCCGCATCGACGGCAAAGTCTGGCAGTTGCCGGCGGCGGTCTATGGCCGTATGGTCAGCCTTGAACCGGGCATGGCCTATAACAAAAAAGAGATGATCGCACTGCTGGAAGGCACCCAGTACCGTCAGGTGACGCGTATGACGCGGCCGGGCGAGTTTACCGTGCAGGGCAACAGCATTGAGCTTATTCGTCGTCCGTTCGATTTCCCTGACAGTAAAGAAGGGCAGATCCGCGCACGTCTGACGTTCAGCAGCGATGCGCTGAGCGAAATCAAAAACCTCGATAACGGACGCGACTTCGGCTTTTTCCGTCTCGATCCGCGTCTGATCACCATGCTGCAGTCGCCTAACGGCGAACAGCGGCTGTTTGTGCCGCGCGCGGGCTTCCCCGATCTGCTGGTGGATACGTTGATCGCCACCGAGGACCGTCATTTCTACGAGCATGACGGCATCAGCTTCTATTCCATCGGCCGCGCCTTCCTGGCGAATATTACCGCCGGACGCGCGGTGCAGGGCGGCAGTACCCTGACGCAGCAGCTGGTGAAGAACCTGTTCCTCACCAACAAGCGTTCGCTATGGCGTAAAGCCAATGAAGCCTATATGGCGCTGATTATGGATGCGCGCTACGGCAAAGATCGCATTCTTGAGCTGTACCTGAACGAGGTCTATCTCGGCCAGGCGGGCAACGATCAGATCCGCGGCTTCCCGCTGGCGAGCCTCTACTACTTCGGCCGTCCTGTGGATGAGCTGAGCCTCGATCAGCAGGCGCTGCTGGTGGGCATGGTGAAAGGTGCGTCGCTGTATAACCCGTGGCGTAATCCGAAGCTGGCGCTGGAGCGACGCAACCTGGTGCTGCGCCTGCTGCAGCAGCAGAAAGTGATCGACCAGGAGCTGTATGACATGCTCAGCGCACGTCCGCTCGGCGTGCAGCCGAAAGGCGGCGTGATCACCCCGCAGCCCGCCTTTATGCAGATGGTGCGCGGCGAGCTGCAGGCGAAGCTGGGCGATAAGGTGAAAGATCTCTCCGGCGTGAAAATCTTCACCACCCTCGATCCGGTATCGCAGGATGCGGCGGAAAAAGCGGTGGAAGAGGGCATTCCGACGCTGAAGAAACAGCGTGGCCTGAAAGATCTGGAAACCGCGATGGTGATTGTCGATCGCTTCAGCGGTGAAGTACGCGCAATGGTCGGCGGTGCCGATCCGCAGTTCGCCGGTTACAACCGCGCAATGCAGGCGCGTCGCTCGATCGGTTCTCTGGCGAAGCCGGCGACCTATCTGACGGCGCTGTCACAGCCCGACACTTATCGCCTCAACACCTGGATCGCCGATGAGCCTATCGCGCTGAAGATGTCCAACGGTCAGGTGTGGAAACCGCAGAACGACGATCGTCGCTTCAGCGGCAAGGTGATGCTGGTTGATGCGTTAACCAACTCGATGAACGTGCCGACGGTTAACCTTGGCATGACGCTGGGTCTGGAGAATGTGGTCAACACCTGGACGAAGCTTGGCCTGCCGAAAGATCAGCTGCAGCCGGTGCCGGCGATGCTGCTGGGCGCCCTGAACCTGACGCCGGTGGAAGTGGCGCAGGCGTTTCAGTCGATCGCCAGCGGCGGCAACCGCGCGCCGCTCTCCGCGGTGCGTTCGGTGATCGCCGAAGATGGCAGCGTGCTGTATCAGAGCTTCCCGCAGGCGGAACGCGTAGTGCCGGCGCAGGCGGCCTACCTGACACTGTTTACCATGCAGCAGGTGGCCGCGCGTGGCACCGCCCATGCGTTGGGCGCGAAGTTCCCGAATGCGCATCTGGCGGGTAAAACCGGTACCACCAACAGCCAGGTCGATAGCTGGTTCGCCGGCGTCGACGGCAAAGAGGTGGCGATCACCTGGGTGGGCCGCGACAACAACCAGCCGACGAAGCTCTACGGTTCGTCAGGCGCGATGCAGCTCTATCGCCGCTATCTGGAGAACCAGTCTCCGATGCCGCTGACGCTGACGCCGCCGGAAGATATCGCCTCAATGGCCGTCGATTCCGCTGGCAACTTTGTCTGCAACACCGGCAGCAGCAGCTGGCGCACCTTGCCCGTCTGGACCACTGACGCTGACGCGCTCTGCCAGCAGCAGATGCAACAGCAGCAGATGCAGCAGATGCAGCAACAGCAGATGGATCAGCAGCAACAGCAGCAACAGCAGCCGCAGCAGCAGCCGCAGCAGCAGCAGCAGCAGGAAAGCAGCGACGGCGTGGCCGGCTGGATTAAAGATATGTTCGGCGGCAACTGATACGCCGCCGCGGTAATAACGGGCGCGCCGACAGGCGCGCCTTTTTTTTCTTAAATAAATCGCGCGGTGATTAATTTATACCTGTCAGCCGCTTTGCGGATATTTCTGTTATTTATCGTCGCTGTTAATCAATGTGTTTTTATTTGCTTTGCACTTTTTCTTTGTGTTACTTTTTTTATTGACGGATAAAGGCGAAGGCCTGAATTAGCTTCATTATTAAAGCCAAATAAAATAATGGTATTTATTGATGTTAAATAGCGGCAATAACGGCGGTTAATGCCGGGTTTATCGCTGGCGTCGGTCAGTCAGGTTTTATTTCCCCACCTTGCTCATGAATGAAAATAGAGTTTATCTTGAGAAGCCTTTTAAAGAATATCAACCTCTCCGCTAAATTAGCGATGCTGGGCATGTTAGCCCTTATCCTTTTTATTTTGCCCACCGCATTACTCATTAACGAAGGCAATCAGTCGATTGCGGTAAAACGTCTTGAAGCCAGCGGTATCCCGGTAGAAAAGCAGCTGATCAGGCTGCTGGGGCTGTATCAGCGTCACTGGAACGAAAGTTATCAGATGATAAGCGGTGAAAAAGCGACGGCGACAACGCGTATGGCGATCCGTAATGAAGCTCAGCAGCTGCACAGCCAGCTGCTTAACACCCTGACGAAAGCAGGAACGAAGGTGGCGCTGCAAAAGATGCAGCAGGTGGTTGAAGAGTGGGAGACGCTGCAGCGCAGGCTGGATGGGCAGCGGCTATCGCCGGACGAGAACAACCATCTGCATGAGCAGCTGATCGGCACCCTGCTGGATACGGTGTCGGATGTGCTGGATTTCTACCAGCTGTCGCTTGACGCCGATCTGATCAGCTATCAACTGATGCTCAGCACCTTTACGCGCATTCCCGACGTGATTGACGGGCTGGCGCGTGTACGCAGCGAGGGCGTGGCGGTACTGGCGGCGGGAGAGGATAAAAAAGAGACCGGCGCTATGCGTGTCGCTTATCAAATCGAGCAGGCCAGAATAACGCTAGCTCTGTTCCGTAAGAATTTCGATAAAGCATTTGCGCTCAATCCTGAATTAAAAAGCAAGGTTGGCATGGATGTGGAATCCAACTGGCAGGAAGCGTCTGACGTTTTGCAGGTAGCGCAGACTATTTTTAATACGAATCAGGCAACCCATCTGAGCGGCAAAGAATATATGACGCGCTTTACGCATGTGCTGGATAAATTCGAGTCGCTCGGCAATGAGGCGGCGGATTCATTGCTGGAGCTGCTTAATCAGCAGGCAGACAGCAAACGTCAAACGCAAATATGGCTGGCAGGATCGTTACTGGCGCTGGTGATATTAATGGTCTTCTTTGCGATTTATATTGTCAGAACGGTAACCAAACCCCTTTATGAGGCTACCGCCATCGCGAAAAATGTCGCCTCTGGCGATTTAACGCATCAAATCAACGTGGAAGGAAACAATGAAACCGCCTCGCTGCTGCGCTCGCTGAGCGAGATGACCGGCAGGCTCTCGATGCTGGTGTTCTCCATCAAGGAGAACGCCGACCGCATTGCCTGTTCTTCAGAAGAGATCGCCAACGGCAATCAGGACCTCTCTGCGCGCACCGAGCAGCAGGCCGCGTCTCTGGCGGAAACCGCCGCCAGCATGGAGCAGCTCGCCTCAATCATTAATCAGAATGCGGACAATACGCGCCACGCCGCTGAAATCGCGGAGGCGGCTACCCGCGCCGCGCTCTCCGGCGGAGAGGCGATGGAATCGGTGCTGACTTCGATGGAGCAGATCACCGCCAGCTCCGGGCAGATTCAGGAGATTATCGGCGTGATTGATGGCATCTCTTTCCAGACCAATATTCTGGCGCTGAACGCGGCGGTAGAGGCGGCGCGCGCCGGCGAGCATGGCAAAGGGTTTGCCGTGGTAGCGGGCGAGGTGCGTGCGCTGGCGCAGCGTTCGGCCACTGCCGCCAGGGAAATCAAGCAGCTGATTGAGCAATCGGTGAACCATTCGGTGCAGGGCATCAATATGGTGCAGGACGCCCGCGAGAAGGTGAATCAGAGCGTCACGGCGATTGAGCAGACCACGCAGCTGGTTAAAGAGATCTCTACCTCTTCCAAAGAGCAAAGCGCCGGCGTCTCGCAAATCAATATCGCCGTCAGCCAGATGGACACCACGACGCAGCAGAACGCCACGCTGGTGGAGCAGTCAGCCGCCGCCTCAGTATCAATGGCGGAGCAGGCGCAGGCACTGCGCGAGACGGTCTCAGTGTTTCGCACGCCTGAAACGGCTATCAGCCGCGTATAAGCGGCGGTCTGCGCCCGTCAGAAGACGGGTGATTTTCTTTATTTGGGCGCGCGCAGGCAGCGCCCTTTTTGATCTACCGCATAGTGTGCAATCGGTTGGGTTAAACCTCGCCGCAGCAGGGCTGTCGGCCGCTATTAGCGCTTGCAGAACGAAGATTGTTTCGCATATTATCCAACCACAATAATAAGCATAAGAATAATTCTCGTTTACGTTTACATCCCGTTTTTCACTCAGAGAAAAGATAATGGCTAATGCGCGTAAAAATATCCTGGCGGCATCCGCTTCGGCGGGCATGCTGAAGCGGCCGCTGGCGGCCCTGATTGCCGTTGCCCTGGTAGGCGGCCCGGCGTTTGCCGCTGAAGAAACCCTGGTTGTGGACGCTTCCGCCGCCGCGCCGCAGGAGAGCGCATGGGGACCGGCGCCGACCATCGCCGCCAAACAGAGCGCCACCGGCACCAAAACCGATACGCCAATTGAGAAGAACCCGCAGTCGATTTCGGTGGTAACGCGTCAGGAGATGGATATCCATCAGCCCGCGTCGGTGAAAGAGGTATTGGGCTATACGCCAGGTATTACGGTTTCTACGCGCGGCGCATCAAATACCTACGACGCGGTTAAAATCCGTGGCTTCGGCTCAGTGAATCAGAATAACTATCTGGATGGCCTCAAGCTTCAGGGCGACTTCTATAACGAAGTGATTATCGATCCTTATATGCTTGAGCGCGTAGAACTGCTGCGCGGGCCAACGTCAGTGTTGTATGGCAAGAGCAGCCCTGGTGGAATTATCACCATGGTCAGCAAAAGACCAACCACGGAACGGTTGCGTGAAGTGCAGTTCAAAATGGGTACCGATAATCTCTGGCAGACCGGCTTTGACTTCAGCGACGCGCTGGATGATGCGGGCGTCTATTCATATAGACTGACTGGCGTAGCGCGCTCCAACGATGATCAGCAGCAGTTTGCTAAACAGAAGCGCTATGCGATCGCCCCCGCTTTTACCTGGCGTCCGGATGATAAAACTAACCTGACGCTGCTGGCTAATTTGCAAGACTCACCGGAAACCGGTTACTACGGCTGGTTGCCTAAAGAGGGAACGGTAGAGCCTCTGCCGAACGGTTCCCGCTTGCCGGTCGATTTCAACGAAGGCGCGCGTAATAATAGCTACTCGCTGTCGCATAAATTAGTCGGCTATAGCTTCGAGCATGGCTTTAACGATACCTTCACGGTACGTCAAAACTTGCGCTACGTAGAAGCGAAAACGTCGCAGAAAAGCCTGTATGGTTTCGGAATCGACGCGACTAATCCTTATCTTTTGAAGCGTAATACCGTCGTTGATAATGAGAAGCTGCATAACTTTGCGGTTGATACGCAGCTGGAAAGCAAATTTGATACTGCCGCCGTACAACATACGCTGCTTACCGGCGTCGATTTCCAGCAGATGCGTAATGATATCAACGCTATATTTGGTGTCGGTACCGATCTCGATTTACGTAATCCGATTTATGAAGATTATAATTTTGGCGATGCGACGCCTTATCAGCAGAATAAACAGAAGCAAACCGGGCTTTATGTTCAGGATCAGATGGAGTGGAATCACTTTGTTCTGACGGCGGGCGGACGCTATGACTGGCTGAAGCAGTCGACGCGCGCGTATCAGCAAAACACTTATACCGAGCGCAGCGATCGCCAGTTTACCGGCCGCGTAGGGCTGAACTACCTGTTCGATAATGGCATCACGCCTTACGTCAGTTATAGCGAATCGTTTGAGCCTAATTCAGGCGCAGGCTATGCAGGCACCACTTTTAAACCCTCTAAAGGACGTCAGTATGAAGCGGGTGTAAAATATGTGCCGAAAGATCGCCCGATTGTGTTGACCGCAGCGCTTTATCAGCTAACTAAAACTAACAATCTAATGGCTGATCCTGTCAACGCATACAGCTCTATCCAGGGTGGAGAAATTCGTTCGCGCGGCGTAGAGCTGGAAGCAAAAGCCGCCGTTACGCCAAATGTTAACGTCACGGCGTCATATACCTATACCGATGCGGAGTACACCAAAGACACCACATTGAAAGGCAATACGCCGGAGCAGGTGCCAGAGCATATGGCGTCGCTGTGGGGCGATTACACCTTTAACAGCGGACCGCTGAGCGGCCTGACGCTGGGCACCGGCGGCCGTCTTATCGGCTCCAGCTATGGCGATCCGGCGAATAGCTTTAAGGTCGGCAGCGCGGCCGTAATGGATGCGGTAGTGAAATACGATCTTGGCCGCTTCGGCATGTACGGCTCCAGCATTGCGTTGAACGTCAATAACCTGCTGGATCGTGAATATGTCGCCAGCTGCTTCCAGACTTACGGCTGCTTCTGGGGTGCCGAGCGCCAGGTGGTGGCTACCGCCACGTTCCGTTTCTAACTCACTCACCTGGGCGCGGCGCAAGCCGCGCCCGTCATCGTTGAAGATAACCATGTCATATCCGTCGCCACAGGAAACAACTTTCTCGCTCGACCGCGTCAGTTTTCGCGTGCCGGGGCGCACGCTGCTCCATCCTCTCTCGCTGACTTTTCCCGCAGGCAAAGTCACCGGCCTGATCGGCCATAACGGCTCCGGCAAATCCACGCTGCTGAAAATGCTCGGTCGCCATCATGCGGCCAGCGAAGGGCGGGTGCTGCTGAACGATAAGCCGGTAGAACACTGGAGCAGCAAAGCGTTCGCCCGTCAGGTCGCCTATCTGCCGCAGCAGCTGCCTGCGGCGGAGGGGATGACGGTGCGCGAGCTGGTGGCGGTGGGGCGCTATCCCTGGCACGGCGCGCTGGGACGCTACGGCGAAGAGGATCGCGAGCGCGTGGAAGAAGCGATCGCGCTGGTGGGGCTGAAACCGTTCGCGCAGCGGCTGGTGGATAGCCTCTCCGGCGGCGAACGCCAGCGCGCATGGCTGGCGATGCTGGTGGCGCAAAACAGCCGCTGCCTGCTGCTGGATGAACCGACCTCGGCGCTGGATATCGCGCATCAGGTCGATGTGCTGGCGCTGATCCAGCGTCTCAGCCAGCAGCGCGGCTTAACGGTGATCGCGGTGCTGCACGATATCAATATGGCGGCGCGCTACTGCGATCATCTGGTCGCGCTACGCGCCGGCGAAGTGATCGCGCAGGGCACGCCCGCCGACATCATGCATGGCGAAGTGCTGGAGCGCATCTATAACATTCCCATGGGCATTCTGCCGCACCCGCAGGGCGGCGCGCCGGTTAGCTTCGTTTACTGATACAAGGATGTGGTTATGCTGCCTGTAACTCGTCGCCGCCTGCTTACCGCGATGGCGCTCTCTCCGCTGCTCTGGCAGCAAACGCTGCGGGCCGAAACGATCGATGCGCGCCGCATTGTCGCCCTTGAGTGGCTGCCGATTGAACTGATGATGGCGCTGGGCGTCGTGCCGATGGCGGCGGCCGAACTCTTCAACTACCGCGACTGGGTGGGCGAGCCGCAACTGCCCGCCAGCGTGATCGATGTCGGTCTGCGCACCGAGCCGAACCTGGAACTGCTGACGCAGCTTCAACCCTCGCTGATTCTCTACTCCAGCGGTTACGGCCCCTCGCCGGAGGTGTTGTCGCGTATCGCGCCCAGTCAGGGTTTTGCGTTCAACAGCGGCGACGGCAAACCGCTCAGTTCGGCGCGGCGCTCGCTGATGCAGCTGGCGCAGCGCATCGATAAAGTGCCGCAGGCGCAGGCGCACCTGGCGATGTTCGACCGCTTTATGGCCGATATGCGCGTGCGGCTGGCGCCCTATGCGGCGCGTCCGCTGCTGCTGATGTCACTGATTGACAACCGTCACGCGATCGTCTTTGGCCAGGGCAGCCTGTTTCTTGAGGCGCTGCAGCAGCTTGGCCTGCAGAGCGCATGGCAGGGCGAAACCAACTTCTGGGGCAGCGCCATTATCGGCATTGAACGCCTGGCGGCGGTGCATAATGCCGAAGCCATCTGCTTTTCCCACGGCGACGATGCGCTGATGGCGCAGATTGGCGCCACAGAACTCTGGCAGTCGCTGCCCTTTGTGCGGCAGCAGCGCTTCCGCCGCGTGCCGACCGTTTGGTTCTACGGCGCCACCCTGTCGGTCATGGAATTTTGTCGTACGCTCGATCGCTCGCTGGAGGCATGATGCGCAGAAGTTGGACTTTTCCGGCGACGCTGCTCGGCGCGCTGTTCCTGGTTGCGCTGGCGCTAAGCGGGCTCAATCTTACTCATCATCTGCCGCAGCGTCAGTGGTTGCAGGCGTTATGGCAGCCCGATCGCCATGATATCGATCAGATGGTCTTCCACTTTAGCCTGCTGCCGCGGCTGGCGATCGCGCTGCTGGCAGGTGCCGGCCTCGGGCTGGTGGGGGTGCTGTTCCAGCAGATCCTGCGCAACCCGCTGGCGGAGCCGACGACGCTGGGCGTGGCGAGCGGTGCCCAGCTGGGCCTGACGGTGGTGACGCTGTGGGCGCTGCCGGGCGGCCAGATGACGCAGCAGATCGCGGCGATGACGGGGGCGGTGCTGATCGGCCTGCTGGTATTCGGCATCGCCTGGGGTAAGCGGCTGTCGCCGGTCACGCTGATCCTCGCCGGGCTGGTGATGAGCCTCTACTGCGGCGCGGTGAACCAGATATTCGCTATTTTCAAACACGATCAGCTGCAGAACCTGTTTCTCTGGAGTACCGGCTCGCTAAGTCAGCAGGACTGGAGCAACGTTACCTTTTTGCTGCCGCGTCTGCTGGCGGGCTTTGTGCTGGCGCTGCTGCTGCGTCGGCCGCTGACGCTGCTGGGGCTGGATGACGGCGTCGCCAGAAATCTCGGCATGGCGCTGTCGCTGGTGCGGCTGGCGGCGCTGGGGCTGGCGATTATTCTTAGCGCAATGCTGGTCAATGCGGTCGGCATTATCGCCTTTATCGCGCTGTTTTCGCCGCTGATGGCGAAGCTGCTCGGCGCGCGGCGTCTGTTCAGCCGCATGCTGCTGGCACCGCTGATTGGCGCGCTGCTGCTCTGGCTGGCGGACCAGTGCGTGATCTGGCTGGCGGATAACTGGCGCGAGATCTCCACCGGCACCTTAACCGCGCTGACCGGCGCGCCGATCCTGCTCTGGCTGCTGCCGCGGCTGCGCACCGGTGCGGTGCCGCCGCAGCTTAATCAGGGCGACAGCGTACCGGCGGAGCGGCAGCATGTGCTGCTTTGGCTGCTGGCGGCGCTGGGCGTGCTGCTGCTGCTGGCGACCATGGCGCTTTCGCTGGGGCGCGACGCGCAGGGCTGGCAGTGGGCCAGCGGCGAGCTGTGGCATCAGCTGCAGCCGTGGCGCGCGCCGCGCATGGCGGCGGCGCTGGCGGCAGGCGTGATGCTCGGCGTGGCGGGCAGCGTGATCCAGCGACTGACCGGTAATCCGATGGCCAGCCCGGAAGTGCTGGGCATCAGCTCCGGCGCAGCGTGCGGCGTGGTGTTAATGCTGTTTCTGGTCCCGGGCGATGCCTTTGGCTGGCTGCTGCCGGCGGGCAGCCTCGGCGCGGCGGTGACGCTGCTGCTGATCATGATGGTGGCCGGACGCGGCGGCTTCTCGCCTGAGCGTATGTTGCTGGCGGGGATGGCGTTCAGCACCGCGTTCACCACCCTGTTGGCGATGCTGCTGGCCAGCGGCGATCCGCGCATGGCGCAGCTGCTGACCTGGATCTCGGGCTCTACCTACGGCGTCGATGCGCCGCAGGCGCTGCGTACCGCGCTGGTGGCGGTGGTCTTGGTTTGCATCGCGCCTTTCGCCAGCCGCTGGCTGACTATCCTGCCGCTCGGCAGCGCCACCGCGCGCGCTGTCGGCATGGCGCTGACGCCGGTGCGGCTTTCCCTGCTGCTGCTGGCGGCCGCCCTGACCGCTGCGGCGACGCTGACTATCGGTCCGCTGAGCTTTGTCGGCCTGATGGCGCCGCATATGGCACGCATGCTGGGCTTCCGGCGCGCGCTGCCGCAGCTGGCGGTCGCCGCGCTGCTCGGTGGGGGATTGATGCTGGTTGCTGACTGGTGCGGCAGAATGGCGGCGTTTCCGAACCAGATCCCGGCGGGACTGCTGGCGACCTTTATCGGCGCGCCTTATTTTGTCTGGCTGCTGCGGAAAGCGACATAAAAAAGCGGGCGCGCTCGCCCGCTGCATGACAGATGATTTGAAGGGCGCCGGACGGCGCCCTTTTTGTTGCGAGGATCAGAGGCGTGAGAAGCTGCGACGCGCGGCGTCAACGGTGCGCTGAATGTCTGCTGCGCTGTGCGCCAGTGACATAAAGCCCGCTTCAAACGCCGACGGCGCCAGATAGACGCCTTCTTCCAGCATCAGATGGAAGAAGCGCTTAAAGCGCTCAGTATCGCAGCGCGTTACATCGTCATAGCAGGTCACGTCGGCGGCATCGGTAAAGAACAGGCCGAACATGCCGCCAACGTGGTTCACCACCAGCGGAATATTTTCCGCCTGCGCCGCTTCGCGCAGCCCCTGCGCCAGCTGCGTGGTTAACCCGTTCAGGGTGGCATGCGTGCCGGGCTGAGCGATCTCGGTCAGGCAGGCGTAGCCCGCGGCCATGGCGATCGGGTTGCCGGAGAGAGTGCCCGCCTGATAAACCGGGCCGGTCGGCGCCAGCGCTTCCATTACGTCGCGGCGTCCGCCGAAGGCGCCCACCGGCATGCCGCCGCCGATGATTTTACCGAGGCAGGTAAGATCCGGCGTCACGCCGTAGTACGCCTGCGCGCCGCCCAGCGCCACGCGGAAGCCGGTCATCACTTCATCAATGATCAGCAGCGCGCCGAACTCATCACACAGCGCGCGCAGGCCCGGCAGGAAATCGGGCTGCGGTGGAATGCAGTTCATATTGCCCGCCACCGGCTCGACGATAATGCAGGCGATCTCGTGCGGATACTGCTCAAAAGCGGCGCGGACTGAATCGAGATCGTTATAGGTGCAGGTAAGGGTATGTTTGGCGAAGTCCGCCGGCACGCCCGGCGAGTTCGGCTGGCCGAGGGTCAGCGCGCCGGATCCCGCTTTAACCAGCAGACAGTCGGCGTGGCCGTGATAACAGCCTTCGAACTTCACGATCTTGTCGCGCTGGGTGAAGCCACGCGCCAGGCGAATGGCGCTCATGGTCGCTTCGGTGCCGGAGTTCACCATGCGCACCATCTCCATTGACGGCACCAGCTCGCACACCAGCTCCGCCATTTTCACTTCCATTTCGGTCGGCGCGCCGAAGCTCAGGCCGCGTTCCGCCGCTTCGATCACCGCATTGCGGATCGCCGGATGGTTGTGGCCCAGCACCATCGGTCCCCAGGAACCGACGTAGTCGATATAGGCTTTGCCGTCAGCATCGTACAGCCAGGCGCCGTCGGCGCGCTCAATAAACAAGGGGACGCCGCCGACGCCGGTAAAGGCGCGCACCGGCGAGTTAACGCCGCCGGGAATGGAACGCTGCGCCTGGTGATACAGGTTTTCGGACTTACTCATGAATCGGCTCCTGAATGAGAAAAACCCGTCTATTCTACGGGAACTGATACGCGCGTTGAAAGGCGCACGCTAAGATTGTTGTTCATGACGGCAGTTTTTGCCCAGGCGCGCGGCGCGGCGTATCATACCGGCCTTCATTCACTTTCCGATGCGAGCGTAATGAACGAAACCCCAACTTCCACCGAGCAGCTGCATGTGGTTCCTCTGCGGCGTACCGATTTTCTGCGCCTGCTGCTGCGCCGTGATAAAACCCCGGTCGCCATTTTAATTGTCGCCGGCATTGTCGGCACCCTGGCGGGCCTGGTGGGCGTCGCCTTTGAAAAAGCGGTGAATGCGGTACAGGCCTGGCGGCTGAGCGTGGTGGCCACTACCGGCGATCATCTGTGGCTGGCCTTTCCGCTGGCCTTTATATTGTCCGCCGCGCTGGCGGCCTTCGGCTACTGGCTGGTGCGCCGCTTTGCGCCGGAAGCGGGCGGCTCCGGCATTCCGGAAATTGAAGGCGCGCTGGAGGAGTTGCGGCCGGTGCGCTGGTGGCGCGTCCTGCCGGTGAAATTTTTCGGCGGCATGGGCACGCTGGGCGCGGGAATGGTATTGGGCAGGGAAGGGCCGACTGTGCAGCTGGGCGGCAACGTTGGACGCATGGTGCTGGATCTGTTCCGCATGCGCAGCGCCGAGGCGCGCCACTCGCTACTGGCGACCGGCGCCGCCGCCGGGCTTTCGGCCGCCTTCAACGCGCCGCTGGCGGGCATCCTGTTTATTATTGAAGAGATGCGCCTGCAGTTTCGCTATAGCCTGATTTCGATTAAGGCGGTGTTTATCGGCGTGATCATGTCGAGCATCGTTTTTCGCTATTTCAATGGCGAACAGGCGGTGATCGCCGTCGGCAGGCTCTCCAGCGCGCCGATCAATACGCTGTGGCTCTATCTGGTGTTGGGGATGCTGTTCGGCATCGTCGGCGTACTGTTTAATGCGCTGATTTTTCGCACGCAGGATCTTTTCCAGCGGCTGCATGGCGGCGTGATGAAAAAGGCGCTGGCGATCGGCGCGCTGTTGGGTGGAGTGTGCGGCATCCTTGCAGTGATCGAGCCGGAGGCGGCCGGCGGCGGCTTTAGCCTGATCCCCATCGCGGCGGCGGGGCACTATAGCGTGGGGATGCTGTTGTTTATCTTTATCGCGCGGGTGATCACCACGCTGCTCTGCTTCGGCTCCGGCGCGCCGGGTGGCATTTTCGCGCCGATGCTGGCGCTCGGCACGCTGCTCGGCACCGCCTTCGGCATGGCGTGCGCTACGCTGCTGCCGGCGCTGACGCTCGATCCTGGCACCTTCGCCATCGCCGGAATGGGGGCGCTGTTCGCCGCCTCGGTGCGCGCGCCGCTGACCGGCATCGTGCTGGTGCTGGAGATGACCGATAATTATCAGCTGATTCTGCCGATGATCATTACCTGTCTCGGCGCCACGCTGGTAGCGCAGTTTCTCGGCGGCAAGCCGCTTTACTCCTCACTGCTGGCGCGCACGCTGGCGAAACAGCAGGCGCAGCAGGAAGCGGAAAAGGCACAGAGTGCGAGGGCCAATGCTTGATTGCTGTACCAGGCTATTAGATAATATTGACAAGCACGGCCATTTCTGGCCTGACAGGTTGCGACCTGATTAACTGCGGAGCGTTTCAATGAGTGATGAAGTAGCAGCACTGCCGCTGCAGTTTACCGATGCGGCAGCCAGCAAGGTTAAAACCCTGATCGCCGACGAAGAGAATCCCGATCTGAAACTGCGCGTCTATATCACCGGCGGCGGCTGCAGCGGTTTCCAGTACGGCTTCACCTTCGACGATAAGATCAACGACGGCGATATGACCATTGAGAAATCCGGCGTATCGCTGGTGGTCGATCCGATGAGCCTGCAGTATTTGGTGGGCGGTTCGGTGGATTATACCGAGGGTCTGGAAGGTTCTCGTTTTATCGTAACCAACCCCAATGCGAAAACCACCTGCGGCTGCGGTTCGTCGTTCAGCATCTGATAAGAAAATGGGCTTTACCTGTTGGGTAAAGCCCATCTGTTTTTTGCCGCCGTTACCATTCTACGGTAATCAGGCGCGTCTCCTGTTTGATCTTCGCCTCCTTTTCCAGCGTGCTTAATGTGACTTTCGGTTGAGCGGCAGGCTGCTGCCCGCAGCGTATTGTCGGCTGGCCGCGCACGGTCGCGTGCTGGCCATCTACCTGGCACTGTGTATAAATCGTCAGCCTGACGTCTATGCTGCCGGAGAGGGTCGCCGCGCAGGCGCCGCCCGTTGCTAATAGCCCGCAGGCAAAAAGCAGAGCTTTCATGGTGGTTTCCCGGTGTAAAAGCGCTTAGCACGCCTGAAGCCGGCGGCGATTATTATTTTGCCGCTCGGTAATATTGCTATCGGTAAAAAGGGAGAAATCTTTAGTTAGCTGGCGTCGTTTGCAGCGTCTGACAGAGCTTTTCCGCCGCCAGAATGCTGCGCGGGCCAGAGCGGCTTAGCCAGTCTTCCGGCAGGGCGATCACCCGGGCGGCAAGCTGCGGCTGCCAGAAGCGGGCGGTGCGGGCGGCAGCGTCGCGATCGCCGGGCACGATGATCAGATCGGGATGGCGCGTCAGCACCTGCTCACGGCTTACCTGCGGCCAGGGCACGGCGCTATCGGCGAAGATGTTTTCGCCGCCGCACAGCGCGACCAGCTGGTTTTGCAGCGTATTGCGCGCGGCAGTAAACAGCGGCTGCTGGCCAAACTGGAGAAAGACGCGCTGACGCGGCAGGCCGGCATAACGCTGGCGCAGCGCCGTGAAGCGCGCCGCCAGCCGATCGGCGGCGGCCTGCGCCTGCTGCGGCTGCGGGCTCCATGGGGCGAGCTGACGCAATGCGTCGGGAATGTCATCAATGGTCGCAGGATCAAGCCACATCACCCGCACGCCCAGCGCGCGTAGCTGATCAATCTGGCGTTGCGGCGTGCCGCCGCGCCAGGCCAGCACCAGATCCGGCTTTAGCGCCAGAATGCGCTCCAGCTTGACGCCCTGCCAGTTGGCCACCTGCTCAAGCTGTTTCGCCTGCGGCGGATAATCGGACCAGGCGCTGACTGCCACCGGCGTAATGCCGGCGGCAAAGGCGAGTTCGGTAAGGTGCGGCGCCAGGGTGATGACGCGCGGCGCGGCGGCAACAACGGCCGCGAACAGCCAGAGCGCCAGCAGCGCCAGCAGCCGTTTAGCCACGCGCCAGCTCGCCCAGCAGCGTCTCCACCAGCAGGGAGGACTGCTTCGCCGCCACGCTGAGGAACTCTTCGAAGCTCAGGTGTGATTCCTGATCCGCCACGTCGGAAATGGCACGGATCACCACGAACGGCGTGGCGAACTGATGACATACGTGGCCGATAGCCGTCGCTTCCATCTCTACTGCAATCGCCTGCGGGAAGGTGGCGCGAATGCGCGCCAGCGGCTCTGCGCCGTTGATAAAGGCATCGCCGCTCACTACCAGGCCGCGCACCGCATGCAGGTTCAGCTGCGCGATGCAGTTTTCCGCCGCGGCGATAAGCCTGGCGTCGGCCGGAAAAGCGGCCGGACAGCCCGCCATCTGGCCCGGCTCGTAGCCGAACGCGGTGACGTCGGCGTCGTGATAGCGCACTTCGTCCGACACCACGATATCGCCAACCTTCAGCGAAGAGGCGAGGCCGCCCGCCGATCCGGTATTGATCACCACGTCCGGACGGCAGCGCTCCAGCAGCAGCGCGGTACCCATCGCTGCGGAAACTTTGCCGATGCCCGATTTCAACAGCGCGACCTCGACGCCGTTCAGGGTGCCGGTATAAATATCGCAGCCGGCGATGGAAAGAGTTTCACGGTTTTCGATTTTATCGCGCAGCAGGGTAACTTCCTGCTCCATCGCGCCAATAATGCCTGCTTTCATAGAGTTGCTCGCCTGTAATTAAGGTGGAATTCAGCGTTTGAAGTGTTGCATAGTCTACCACATGCCCGCGGGGAGATGTTTTCATGCAGAAACAAGGGGAATCGATGGAGAAGATTAATTTCCGGCAGCGCATCAGCTTTCAACGCCCGTGGAACAGCCGGGAAGCGCCGCAGGGCGAGTACGCGATTACGCGCCATTTTGAAAGCGATCGCGGACGCATTATCAATTCCGCCGCCATTCGCCGGCTGCAGCAGAAGACGCAGGTGTTTCCGCTGGAGCGCAACGCCGCGGTACGCTCGCGCCTGACCCATTCGCTGGAGGTACAGCAGACCGGCCGCTATATCGCCAAAGAGATCCTCGAAACGCTGAAAACGCGCGGCGGGCTGGAGCAGTATGGCCTGCAGGAGCTGGCGGGCGCCTTTGAAAGCCTGGTCGAGATGGCCTGCCTGCTGCATGACGTCGGCAATCCGCCGTTCGGCCACTTCGGCGAGGCGGCCATCAATGACTGGTTTGACGCCAACCTGCCGGCGGAGCTGGTGGATCCGCTGATCGCCGGCGTCGAAGGGGAGGAGCAGCGCGACGCCTTTAGCCAGCTGAATGCGATGATCCGCCAGGATCTCTGCCATTTCGAGGGCAATGCGCAGGCGATCCGCCTGGTGCATACGCTGCTGCAGCTGAACCTGACCTACAGCCAGGTCGCCTGCATCCTGAAATATACCGCGCCCGCCTGGTGGCAGGGCGAGAAGCCTGCGCAGTTCACTACCCTGATGAAAAAGCCGGGTTTTTATCTCTCCGAACGCCACTATATCGCCGAGCTGCGCGCTGCTACTCAACTGCAAGAGCATCACCGCTTTCCGCTCACCTGGATTATGGAGGCGGCGGACGATATCTCCTACTGTATCGCCGACCTCGACGATGCCGTTGAGAAGGCGATTTTTAACGTCGATACGCTTTATGGCTATCTGGAAAAACAGTGGGGGCCGGTGCGTCCCGGCGACGCCTTCAGCCGCACCATCGGCTACGCCTGGCGGGAGGCCAACGGCAAAAAGATACGCGGCCGCAGCGACCAGTTTTTTATGTCGCTGCGCGTCAGCGTGCAGAATGTGCTGGTCAGCCATGCGGTTAACCGCTTTGTAAATAATCTCGAGGCAATATTTAACGGCGACTTCAATCATGCGCTGCTGGAGGATGAGGGCGAAGAGGGGCGTCTGCTGGCCTTATTTAAAACCGTCGCCCGCCGCCACGTATTTAATCACTCGGAAGTTGAGCAGCTGGAATTACAGGGCTATCGTGTGATAAAAGGTTTGCTGGATATTTATCAGCCGCTGTTAGCGCTTAATTACGAAGCTTTCACCACGCTGATGACGGACGATTTCCTCGCCGGACATCCTATTGAAACCCGACTGTTTCATAAGCTCTCCGGCAAGCACCGGCGCGCCTACCAGCAGCATATGCGTACGGTTAAGATTGAACATAAATATCAACGGCTGTTGTGGGAGCGTTATTACCGCGCGCGTCTGATTCAGGATTATATTAGTGGAATGACCGACCTGTACGCCTGGGATGAATACCGGCGCTTAATGGCGGTTGAATAGTGAAGTAATAAAAGGAGTTTTGTAAAGATGCAGAATATTTTTTTACTTTTGCCAAAAAGTTACTGATGAACTTTGCGGTAAAAGATTAATCTCATCAACACCACCCTTGCGATGGTTAGCTTCATTGATCCGATACGAGTAACAGACGAATGAAAAAAACAACTCTTGTATTAAGCGCGCTGGCGTTGAGCCTGGGCATGGCGATGAGCCCGGCGTATGTGATGGCGGCTGAAACCGCCTCCTCTTCCACTCAGCAATTACCCAGCCTGGCGCCGATGCTGGAAAAAGTGATGCCCTCCGTAGTGAGCATCAATGTCGAAGGCAGTACCAGCGTTCGCACGCCGCGCCTGCCGCCGCAGTTCCAACAGTTCTTTGGCGATAACTCGCCGTTCTGTCAGGATGGCTCGCCGTTCCAGAACTCGCCGATGTGTCAGGGCGCAGCGCCGGGCGGCAACGCCGCGCCGCAGCAAAAATTCCGCGCGCTGGGATCCGGCGTGGTGATCAATGCTGAGAAAGGCTATGTGGTGACCAATAACCATGTGGTTGATAACGCGACGAAGATCCAGGTGCAGCTCAGCGACGGACGCCGTTATGACGCGAAAGTGATCGGCAAAGATCCGCGCTCCGATATCGCGCTGGTGCAGCTGCAAGATTTTAAAAACCTCACCGCCATTAAAATCGCCGACTCCGACAGCCTGCGCGTCGGCGACTACACCGTGGCGATCGGCAACCCTTACGGCCTCGGCGAAACCGTGACCTCCGGCATTGTCTCCGCACTGGGCCGCAGCGGCCTGAACGTGGAAAACTATGAGAACTTCATTCAGACCGACGCCGCCATTAACCGTGGCAACTCCGGTGGCGCGCTGGTGAACCTGAACGGCGAGCTGATCGGCATCAATACCGCGATCCTCGCGCCGGATGGCGGCAATATCGGCATCGGTTTCGCCATTCCCAGCAATATGGTGAAAAATCTTACCGCGCAGATGGTGGAGTTCGGCCAGGTGAAACGCGGCGAGCTGGGCATTATGGGGACCGAGCTGAACTCCGAACTGGCGAAAGCGATGAAGGTCGATGCGCAGCGCGGCGCCTTTGTCAGCCAGGTGCTGCCGAAATCGTCCGCCGCGAAGGCGGGTATCAAGGCCGGCGACGTAGTGGTTTCCCTGAACAAGAAACAAATTTCCAGCTTTGCCGCTCTGCGCGCCGAAGTCGGCTCGCTGCCGGTGGGCACTAAGCTGGAGCTGGGCCTGCTGCGCGACGGCAAACCGATGACAGTGACGGTGGAGCTGCAGCAAAGCTCGCAGGATAAAGTGGATTCCGCCACCATCTATACCGGTATTGAAGGCGCAGACCTGAGCAACGCGGTAGTCAACGGCCAGAAAGGGGTACGCGTTGACAGCGTTAAGCCGAACAGTGCCGCTGCGCGTATCGGCCTGAAAAAAGATGATCTGATCCTGGGCGTAAACCAGCAGGCGGTCACTAACCTCGGTGAACTGCGCAAGGTACTGGATACCAAGCCCTCCGTGCTGGCGCTGAATATCAAACGTGGCGACAGCAGCATTTACCTGCTGATGCAGTAACGCGTCCGCGGCCGTCTGGTCGCGCGAACGCCATACCACAGCCCTACGGCCCGGCGGCCTGCTCGCCGGGCCGTTTTTTATGTGCCCGCTTTTCTTTATCGCTTTGTGATATCTGCCGCAAATCTATCAGCCGAAGCGGGGCTTTGTGCAAATGCACAATGCTTCACCGCAGCGGCCGACGTATGCTGTTTCTCCCCTGTTATGGCTGGAGCTAATGATGGCTAACTATCACCTGGACGCCCGTCTGGCCCAGGATATCGTGGCGCGCACCATGAAGATTATCGACAGCAACGTCAACGTGATGGACGCGCGCGGCCGCATTATCGGCAGTGGCGATCGGGAGCGTATCGGCGAACTGCATGAAGGGGCGCTGCTGGCACTGTCGCAGGCGCGCGTCGTGGATATTGATGAAGCCGTAGCGCGTCATCTGCACGGCGTACGGCCGGGCATCAATCTGCCGCTGCGCATCGCCGGCGAGATTGTCGGGGTGATCGGGTTGACCGGCGATCCGGTTTCGCTGCGCCAGTATGGCGAGCTGGTCTGCATGACGGCGGAGATGATGCTGGAACAGGGGCGGTTGCTGCATATGCTGGCGCAGGATAGCCGCCTGCGCGAAGAGCTGGTACTGAATCTGATCCGCAGCGAGACGCTTTCGCCGGCGCTGATGGAGTGGGCGCAGCGGCTGGGGATCGATATCAATCAGCCGCGCGTAGTGGCGGTAGTGGAAGTGGACAGCGGCCAGCTGGGCGTCGACAGCGCGATGGCGGAGCTGCAGCAGTTGCAAACGCTGTTGACCACGCCGGAGCGCGATAACCTGATCGCCATTGTGTCGCTGACCGAGATGGTGGTGCTGAAACCGGCGCTGAATGCCCACGGCCGCTACGATCGGGATGATCACCGGCGCCGCGTTGAGCAGCTGCTGGCACGCATGAAAGAGAGCGGCCATCTGCGCATCCGCATCGCGCTGGGCAACTACTTCACCGGCGCGGGCAGCATTGCCCGCTCTTACCGCACGGCGCGCACCACCATGGCGGTGGGCAAGCAGCGTATGCCCGATCAGCGCAGCTATTTTTATCAGGATTTGGTGCTGCCGGTGCTGCTCGACAGCCTGCGCGGCGGCTGGCAGGCCAACGAACTGTCGCGCCCGCTGCTGAAGCTTAAAACGATGGATAACAATGGTCTGCTGCGCCGTACGCTTATCGCCTGGTTCAGCCATAACGTGCAGCCGTCGGCCACGGCGCGGGCGCTGTTTATTCATCGCAATACGCTGGAGTACCGGCTAAACCGGATTTCTGAACTGACGGGGCTGAATCTGAACCAGTTTGACGACCGGTTGCTGCTTTACGTAGCGCTGCAGCTGGATGATCAGCCCTGAGAAGGGGAACGCCGCGCGCGGCGCGGCGCCATTTCCGTTAGCGGCTGTTGCGGGTTAGCTTATCCAGATCGGATTCAATTTCCGCGATCTTGTTGGAGACCACGCTCTCCAGATGACGCAGGTCGTCGAGAATTTTGCGCTTCAGATCGATCTCCACCTGATCGCGCTGGCAGATTTGATCCAGCTCGTCGATCACGTAGCGCAGGTTAGGGCTGATCTCCTGGACTTCCTTATAGCCCTGGCCGAGGCCGTCGGCGACCACGGTTTTACGCTGGCGCGGATATTTAAACTTCACGCTTTTGGCAAAGAACTCGCCTTTATCTTTACGGAAGTAAATTTTCAGAATGTCATTATTGGCTTCCTGACGCAGACTGTAGCGATCGATATCTTCCGGATTAGAAATGCCCAGGCTTTTTAAATTGTCATACATAACAAAGCTTCCTGTGAACGTGAAATTGGGGCGTCGCAACGGTTCCATTACACTTTACGTTGGCCATGAAGACCGCACGGGCTTCCTGCCTGCGCAGGAAAAAGCACCAGTGATCACTGTAGACTTAAACCACAACTTTCGGGACATCGCGGCGCAGAAATGACTGAGCTGAATTATCGCCTGCGTAAAAAATAAACGCACCTTTAATTTGTTGCGGACGTGAGGGATAAAAGAAAAAACGCAGCGGAAAGGCCGGGACGGGTGCAAAGCGCCGGCACAAGCGCAAAACGCAAAGCGCAGAGGCAAGCAGGCACACGAAGGCGGGCCGACAACACGAAGGCGGGCAGATAACACGAAGGCGGGCCGACAACACGAAGGCAAGCCGATAACACGAAGGTGAGCAGACAACACGGCGCGCGCAAAACGCTGGAGCAGGCTGATAGCGTGAGGGCAGGGCGGGCAGGCTAACCGGGAAGATGCAGAGCAGCAAAGCAGGGACAGGCCCGCCACAGCGGGCGGGGCGCAGGATCAGTTGTTACTCATCAATGGTGCGCAGTAGCTCGTTGATGCCAACTTTACCGCGCGTCTTCGCATCGACTTTCTTCACGATCACGGCGCAGTAGAGGCTGTATGCGCCATCTTTCGACGGCAGGTTGCCGGAAACCACCACGGAGCCGGCAGGCACGCGGCCATAATGAATTTCGCCGGTTTCCCGATCGTAAATTTTGGTGCTTTGACCGATATAAACGCCCATGGAGATCACTGAACCCTCTTCGACGATCACGCCTTCCACGATTTCAGAACGCGCGCCGATAAAGCAGTTATCTTCGATGATGGTCGGGTTCGCCTGCAGCGGCTCCAGTACGCCGCCGATGCCCACGCCGCCGGAGAGATGCACATTTTTGCCGATCTGCGCGCAGGAACCTACGGTTGCCCAGGTATCCACCATAGAGCCTTCATCGACAAAGGCGCCGATGTTGACATAGGAAGGCATTAATACGGTGTTGCGGGCGATATGGGCGCCCTGACGCACGGCGGCCGGCGGCACCACACGGAAGCCCTCTTTCTTGAAGCGCGCTTCGTCATAGTCGGCGAATTTCATCGGTACCTTGTCGTAGAAACGGCTTTCGGCCCCGTCAATTACCTGATTGTCATTGATGCGGAAAGAGAGCAGCACCGCCTTTTTCAGCCACTGGTGGGTCACCCATTCGCTATCGATCTTCTCAGCGACGCGCAGCGCGCCGCTGTCGAGCAGGGCGATGACCTGGTTCACCGCGTCGCGCGTTTCCGCATCGACGTTGGCGGGCGTGATGTCTGCGCGTGACTCGAACGCGCGCTCAATAACACTCTGTAACTGTTGCATTTGCATTTTCATCCTGGTTATTGCATTCACCGTTGGGCAAGGACGCAGATCCCCGCTGCTGGCCCGATAGTCTGGTGAACGACGGTATTAAAAAATCGGGGTCACACTTTATCGTTTGGATTAAGGGCCGCTGTCAACCGTTGTTGCAGCTTATGGCGTAAATTGGCGCTCAGCGCCCGACGCTCGTCGTCGGCGAGAATAAACAGATCCTCTACCCGCTCGCCGATGGTGCTGATGCGTGCGCCGTGCAGCGAGATGCCTAAATCGGCAAACACCTCGCCAACCTGCGCCAGCAGGCCGGGACGATCGAGCGCCACCAGCTCCAGCCAGGTGCGTCGATCGTTGAACGAACGCAGAAAACGCACCTCGGTATCGACGTTAAAATGCTTCAGCTTTGCCGACTGGCGGCGGGTGCGCGGCGGCGTCCAGCTGGTCTGCGCGATCGCCTGCTCCAGCGCCTGGGTGATCATCTGATGACGATCGGGGGCCAGCGGGCTGCCGTCCGGCTCCAGCACGATAAAGGTATCCATCGCCATGCCGTCGCGGCTGGTAAAGATTTGCGCGTCATGTACGCTGAGGTTACGGCGATCCAGCTCGCCCGCCACCGCGGCGAACAGATAGGGACGGTCGGGACTCCAGATAAAGATCTCCGTGCCGCCGCGCGTCGCCTGCGGGCTGACCAGCACCAGCGGCTGGCGCAGATCGTGGTTCATCAGATGGCGCGCGTGCCAGGCCAGCTGATTCGGCGTATGGCGCAGGAAGTAGTCGGCGCGGCAGCGGCTCCAGATTTGATGCAGCGTCTCTTCATTAATGTTGTCCATACGCAGCAGCGCCAGCGCCTGCAGGCGATGATGGCGTACGCGTTCGCGCAGGTCAGGCGAGTTTTCCATGCCGCGCCGCAGCTGCTTCTCGGTGGCGAAAAACAGCTCGCGCAACAGGCTCTGCTTCCAGCTGTTCCACAGCGTTTCGTTGGTGGCGCAAATGTCCGCGACGGTCAGGCAGACCAGATAGCGCAGGCGGTTTTCATTTTGCATCACTTCGGCGAACTGCTGGATTACCGCCGGGTCCTGAATGTCGCGGCGCTGAGCGGTGACCGACATCAGCAGGTGATAGCGCACCAGCCAGGCGACCAGCTGCGCCTCGCGCGAATTTAAGCCGTGCAGCTCGGCGAACGCCAGCACATCCTGCGCGCCGAGAACCGAGTGGTCGCCGTTGCGGCCCTTGGCGATATCGTGGAACAGCGCCGCGATAAGCAGCAACTCCGGCTGCGGCAGGCGCGGCCACAGTTCAACGCACAGTGGATGGCGCGAGCGGGTCGACTCGCTGGCGAAGCTTTCCAGCTTCTGCAGCACGCGCACGGTATGCTCATCCACGGTGTAGGCGTGGAACAGATCGAACTGCATCTGGCCGACGATTTTGCTCCACTGCGGCAGGTAGGCCGACAGTACGCTGTGACGGTGCATCGGCACCAGCGCACGGCTTACCGCGCCGGGATGGCGCAGGATGGAGAGAAAATAGCGCCGCGCCTCCGGCAGGTAGCAAAGCGACTGCTGCAGGTTACGGCGCGCGTGGCGCAGCTGGCGCAGCGTCGAAGAGTAGATGCCTTTGATATTTTCGTTGCGCACCATCACCCAGAACATACGCATGATCGCTTCCGGCTGACGGATAAACAGCGCATCATCGCGCAGATCGATCAGCGTGCCACGCAGCTGAAAATCTTCATCGATCGGCACCGGCTTATCGGTGGCCTCCAGCGCCAGAATGGCGTCGTCAAATAGCTGAAGCAGCATCTGGTTCAGTTCGCCGATGCGCCGCGTGACGCGGAAAAAATCCTTCATCATGCGCTCTACCGGCTCGTTACCGTCGCCCTGGTAGTTCAGGCGTTGGGCAACAGTCAGCTGGCGATCGAAGAGTAAACGGTTGTCGTAGCGGGGCAGGGTAAGGTGCAGAGCGAAGCGGATGCGCCACAAAAACGCCTGACATTCATTCAGCTCGTTGCGCTCCGCCTCAGTGAGAAAGCCGAAGCCGACCATCTCATCCAGCGAGGTGGCGCCGAAGTGCCGCCGCGCGACCCACAGCAGCGTATGGATATCGCGCAGGCCGCCGGGGCTGCTTTTGATATCCGGCTCCAGGTTGTAGCTGGTGCCGTGATAGCGTTTATGACGCTCCTGCTGCTCGGCGATTTTCGCCGCGTAAAAGCGGGCGGAGGGCCAGAAGCCGTCGCTGAAGATATGCTTTTGCAGCTCCAGAAACAGCGCCACGTCGCCGATCAGCATACGTGATTCGATCAGGTTGGTGGCGACGGTGAGATCGGCAAGCCCTTCCAGCAGGCACTCCTCCAGCGTGCGCACGCTGTGGCCGACCTCCAGCTTCAGATCCCAGAGCAGCGTCAGCAGTTCGCTGGTGCGCGCCGCGGCGGCTTCTTCCAGCGGCGCACGGCTCAGTATCAGCACGTCAACGTCGGAAAGCGGGTGCAGTTCGCCACGGCCGTAGCCGCCCACGGCGACCAGTGCGATCTCCGCTACCTCTTCAAAGCCGTAAAAGCGCCACAGGCGACGCAGCAGGCGATCAATAAACAGCGTGCGGGCGTCGATCAGCGTTTCTACCGCTTCGCCGGCGTCGAAGGCGGCGGCGAGACGCAGCTGGAAACTATCGAGCCGCTGTTTGAGCTGCTCGCGCGTAAGCTGCGCATCGTCCCACTCCGACGGCGAATCCGTCAGGCCACTATGTACTTCGTCGGTTACGCCATTGCTCATGGAAAGATTGCTCCGCTTTCGCCATAAAAAAAGCCGGCGGGCAGCCGGCTTTCGCAAATCGCATTCAGACAGGCGCGCTACGCCCTCAGGCTTCGTTGACCAGCACTGCCGGAATGGTGTCGTCTTTACGCAGGGTAAGAATTTCACAGCCGTTATCCGTCACCACAATAGTGTGTTCATACTGCGCGGACAAGCTGCGATCTTTGGTTTTTACCGTCCAGCCATCTTTCATGCTACGGATGCGGTAGTCGCCGGCGTTAACCATCGGCTCAACGGTGAAGGTCATACCCGGCTGCAGCACCACGCCGCCGTCATCTGCGTCGTAATGCAGCACCTGCGGCTCTTCATGGAAGCCTTTGCCGATGCCGTGGCCGCAATATTCGCGCACCACGGAGAAATCCTGCGCTTCGACATATTTCTGGATCTCGCGGCCCAGGGCGCGCAGGCGGATGCCCGGCTTCACCATGCGCAGCGCCAGATAGAGGCTCTCCTGCGTGACGCGGCAGAGGCGCTCGCCCAGGATGGTCGGTTTGCCGACGATAAACATTTTAGAGGTATCGCCGTGATACTCATCTTTAATCACCGTCACGTCGATATTGACGATGTCGCCCTCTTTCAGCAGTTTGTCATCGCTGGGAATGCCGTGGCACACCACATCGTTCACGGAAATGCAGACCGATTTCGGGAAGCCGTGATAGCCGAGGCTGGCGGAGACCGCCTGCTGCGTGTTGACGATGTAGTCGTTGCAAATGCGATCGAGTTCGCCGGTGGAAACGCCCGGTTTCACATGCGATTCGATCATCTCCAGCACCTCGGCGGCAAGACGGCCCGCGACGCGCATTTTTTCGATTTCTTCTGGGGTTTTAATTGAAATTGCCATTAATTTTATCCGCAGTTGTCGTCATTTTCGACAATAATAGAGCAAGTGGAGCCATGTTAGCAGGTCAGCCTGCGCGCTGCCACTGACCGTTAATCTGCCGCTGGCGGCGTTCGCTGCCGGCACGACGAACGGGCGGGGCGATCGGCGCGCGCAGCCGACAGGGGCGAACAAATATTGGCGTCAAATCACGCTTTATGATATAAAGCGCGCCGACGATTCCAAGTAAGGCGAAAGCTCTGCTGGAAACGCATAAATCTCATTATGTGTAAACAACACACACATATCGGCACATGCGCCGGGGTGCCTTTCGGGGTCGGTTGCATGGGATATGTGGAGGCCCAACCCCAACTCATTACAGAGGTAATCATGGCAACTGTTTCCATGCGCGACATGCTCAAGGCTGGTGTTCACTTCGGTCACCAGACCCGTTACTGGAACCCGAAAATGAAGCCGTTCATCTTCGGTGCGCGTAACAAAGTTCACATCATCAACCTTGAGAAAACCGTACCGATGTTCAACGACGCTCTGGCGGAACTGAACAAGATCGCTTCCCGTAAAGGTAAGATTCTGTTCGTCGGTACCAAGCGCGCTGCCAGCGAGTCCATCAAAGAGGCTGCACTGAGCTGCGACCAGTTCTTCGTAAACCACCGCTGGCTGGGTGGTATGCTGACTAACTGGAAAACCGTTCGTCAGTCCATCAAACGTCTGAAAGATCTGGAAACTCAGTCTCAGGACGGTACGTTCGACAAACTGACCAAAAAAGAAGCGCTGATGCGCGCTCGTGAACTGGCCAAGCTGGAAAACAGCCTGGGCGGTATCAAAGACATGGGCGGTCTGCCGGACGCACTGTTTGTTATCGATGCCGATCACGAACACATCGCAATCAAAGAAGCAAACAACCTGGGTATCCCGGTATTTGCTATCGTTGATACCAACTCTGATCCGGATGGCGTTGATTTCGTTATCCCGGGTAACGACGATGCGATCCGTGCTGTTAGCCTGTACCTGACCGCTGTAGCGACAACCGTTCGCGAAGGCCGCTCTCAGGATCTGGCTGAGCAGGCAGAAGAAGCTTCTTTAGAGAACGCTTAATAAGGTTTGCTCTGCTACAGAGCCCTTATCATTCAGATATGATCTGTAAGGGGCCGCTTAAGGCCCCTTTATTTTTTTCACCGCCGCCCGGTCTGGCTGCGTCAGATCGGGCGGCGAAGCACTCCTGCGAACAGGGGCTGTTGGCCCGCAGCAAATAAGCGGGCAGGCAGGCTGGTCGCCCTGGCAACGCCGTGGCGGCCGTTCCCGCGCGAGCGGGAAGACACCGCAGGCAACAGACAACTGAGGAAGAGAGAATGGCTGATATTACCGCTGCTCTGGTAAAAGAACTGCGCGAGCGTACTGGCGCGGGCATGATGGAATGTAAAAAAGCGCTGGTTGAAGCGAATGGCGACATCGAGCTGGCGATTGACAACATGCGTAAGTCTGGTCAGGCGAAAGCGGCGAAGAAATCTGGCCGCGTTGCTGCTGAAGGCGTGATCCTGACTGAAGTTTCCGGCAATGTTGGCGTGATCGTTGAGCTGAACTGCGAAACCGACTTCGTTGCTAAAGATGCCGGCTTCCTGGCTTTCGGTAAAGAAGTTATCGCCGCCGCGACCGCTGAGCGCATCACTGATATCGACGCGCTGAAAGCGAAGTTCGAAGATCAGCGCACCGCGCTGGTAGCGAAAATCGGTGAAAACATCAACATCCGTCGCGTTGCTATCCTGGAAGGCGACGTTGTAGGTTCTTACCTGCACGGCGCGCGTATCGGCGTTCTGGTTTCTGCCACCGGCGCTGACGAAGAGCTGGTTAAGCACATCGCCATGCACGTTGCAGCCAGCAAGCCGGAATACGTGAAGCCGGAAGACGTACCGGCTGACGTGGTTGCTCGCGAGCATCAGATCCAGCTGGACATCGCCATGCAGTCTGGCAAGCCGCGCGAAATCGCAGAAAAAATGGTTCAGGGCCGCATGAACAAGTTCACCGGCGAAGTTTCCCTGACCGGTCAGCACTTCGTGATGGATCCGAGCAAAACCGTTGGTCAGCTGCTGAAAGAGAAAGGCGCCGACGTTATCAACTTCATCCGCTTCGAAGTGGGTGAGGGCATTGAGAAAGTCGAAAGCGACTTCGCAGCAGAAGTTGCTGCTATGTCCAAGCAGTCTTAATGGTCCCGAAAGAACCGCCAACCGGCGGTTCTTTTTTGTCTGAGTTCGTCAGCATTTTTCAGTCTCATCCCAATAGCTTTCCTCACCGACTAAGCGGATGATAGATCGGATTTAACTCCCTATTTTCATGATAGCTTCCAGGAAAAAACGACCATGGCTACCAATGCAAAACCTGTTTATCAACGTATCCTGCTAAAACTGAGCGGCGAAGCGCTGCAGGGCGCCGAAGGTTTCGGCATCGACGCGAGCGTACTCGACCGTATGGCTCAGGAAATTAAAGAGCTGGTGGAGCTGGGTATTCAGGTGGGCGTCGTGATTGGTGGAGGCAACCTGTTCCGCGGCGCCGGTCTGGCGCAGGCGGGCATGAATCGCGTAGTAGGCGACCACATGGGCATGCTGGCGACCGTGATGAACGGCCTGGCGATGCGTGATGCGCTGCACCGCGCCTATGTGAACGCGCGCCTGATGTCGGCAATCCCGCTGAATGGCGTGTGCGATAACTACAGCTGGGCGGAAGCCATCAGCCTGCTGCGCAACAATCGCGTGGTGATCTTTTCCGCCGGCACCGGCAACCCGTTCTTTACGACCGACTCCGCCGCCTGCCTGCGCGGTATTGAAATCGAAGCCGACGTGGTGCTGAAAGCCACTAAAGTCGACGGCGTCTATTCCGCCGATCCGGTTAAAAGCCCGGACGCGACCCTGTATGATCAGCTCTCCTATCAGGAAGTGCTGGAACGTGAGCTGAAAGTGATGGATCTGGCCGCCTTTACTCTGGCGCGCGACCATCAGCTGCCGATTCGCGTGTTCAATATGAACAAGCCGGGCGCGCTGCGTCGTGTGGTAATGGGTGAAAAAGAAGGCACCCTGATTACGCATTAATATCCGTCACGGCGTAAAATAGGGTATATTCTGTCTGCGCGGCGTTTAGCGCGTCGCGCACCGTTCAGGATTACCGACGAATTTTACCGTTTCCTGACACGTCGCCGTGGCAGGTCACACAGAATCCAAGGGTTACAACGTGATTAACGACATCAAAAAAGATGCCGATACGCGCATGGAAAAATGCGTTGAGGCGTTCAAAAATAACATCGGCAAAGTACGCACTGGCCGCGCATCACCAGCGCTTCTCGACGGTATCGTAGTAGAATATTACGGTACGCCGACACCGCTGCGCCAGCTGGCCAACGTTACCGTCGAAGACTCACGCACGCTGAAGATCAACGTGTTTGACCGCTCTCTGGGTCCGGCTGTTGAGAAAGCGATCATGGCGTCCGATCTCGGTCTGAATCCGAGTTCTGCCGGCACCGACATCCGCGTGCCGCTGCCGCCGCTGACCGAAGAGCGTCGTAAAGATCTGATCAAGGTTGTGCGCGGCGAAGCTGAGCAGGGCCGCGTATCCGTGCGCAACGTCCGTCGCGATGCTAACGATAAAGCGAAAGCGCTGCTGAAAGACAAAGCGATCGGCGAAGATGAAGAACGCCGCGCGCAGGATGAAATCCAGAAAATGACCGACGTGTACATCAAGAAAATTGATGCTGCGCTGGCTGAAAAAGAAACGGAGCTGATGGACTTCTGATCCCATCGCGCTTCTGTGAAACGCCGTCCACAGCGTACTGTTATCCAGCCTACGCTGTTTGACGGCGTTTTGCTTTCTCCCCATTATTGGCGCACTGGCGCATTTCTCTGTAGCGCCGTGTCCGAATTTCTACACAGAGCGGCCTCATGAAGCAACTTACCATTCTCGGCTCCACCGGATCGATTGGCACTAATACGCTGGCGGTGGTGGCGGCCAATCCTCAGCAGTTCTCCGTTAAGGCGCTGGTCGCCGGATACAATGTCGATCTGATGGTCGGGCAGTGCCTGCGTTTCCGCCCCGACTACGCCGCAATGGCCGATGAGGCTTCCGCGCGCCTGCTGCGCCAGCGGCTGCGTGAGGAAGGGGTGAAAACCGACGTCCTGTTCGGCGAAGAGGCTGCCTGCCAGCTGGCAGCGCTGGACGAGGTGGACCAGGTGATGGCGGCGATCGTCGGCGCGGCGGGTCTGTTGCCGACGCTGGCCGCCATTCGCGCCGGTAAAACGGTGCTGCTGGCGAATAAAGAATCCCTTGTCACGTGCGGCCGTTTATTTATGGAGGCGGTGAGCGCCAGCGGCGCGCGTCTGCTGCCCGTCGACAGCGAGCATAATGCCATTTTTCAGAGTTTACCGGCTTCCATCCAGCAACAGTTAGGATACGCTAACCTCCAGGAGAACGGCATTGAGTCGATCATCCTTACGGGATCTGGTGGACCGTTTCGTGACACGCCGCTCCCGGCGTTGGCTACCGTCACGCCGGAGCAGGCTTGCGCGCATCCGAACTGGTCGATGGGGCGTAAAATCTCCGTTGACTCCGCCACCATGATGAATAAAGGCCTGGAATACATTGAAGCCCGCTGGCTGTTTAATGCAACCGATGCCCAGATGGAAGTGATCCTGCATCCGCAATCGGTGATTCACTCTATGGTGCGCTACCGCGACGGCAGCGTACTGGCGCAGCTGGGATCGCCGGATATGCGTACGCCGATCGCCCATACGATGGCCTGGCCGCAGCGGGTCGAAGCGGGCGCCACGCCGCTCGACTTTACCCGAATGAAGGCGTTAACCTTCGCCGAACCTGATTTTAACCGCTATCCCTGCCTGAAACTGGCGATGGATGCGTGCGAGCAGGGGCAGGCGGCGACCACCGCGCTGAATGCGGCCAATGAGATAGCGGTCGCCGCGTTTCTTAACGCGCAGATTCGCTTTACCGACATTGCCGCGCTCAATACCGCCGTTCTGGCATCGCTTCACTCTGCGGAACCACAAAGCGTGGACGCGGTGCTGGCGATCGATGCGGAGGCGCGACGGGCGGCGCAGGCGCTGTTACCGCGCTTCTCCGCGGCGGGTTAATTCGCAGTTTTGCGTGGTCGCCATTTGTGAGCCCAGGGGGAAACTGGTATAGTCCCCGGCTCCCGTTTTGCATTTACACACAGCCAGAGCGGTGAACAGAGCCGTGGTCGTCACGGCTTTTTTACGGCCGCACGGGAAATGTATTCAGAAGCCGCTGTATTTCTGATTAAAGGAAATGAATACGCGTTATGTCGTCCGAAACTCAAATAACAACCGATGACCAGCAGCGGATACGCCCGCGTCATGTGGCCATCATCATGGATGGCAACGGCCGCTGGGCGAAAAATCAGGGCAAACTTCGTGTCTCCGGTCATAAAGCGGGAGTGAAATCGGTGCGCCGCGCCGTAAGCTTTGCCGTCAGCAATAAACTGGAAGCACTCACGCTTTATGCCTTCAGTAGCGAGAACTGGTCCCGTCCGCCGCAGGAAGTGGTGGCGCTGATGGAGCTGTTTGTCTGGGCGCTCGATAGCGAAGTAAAAAGCCTGCATAAACACAATGTTCGCTTAAGAATTATTGGCGATATCAGCCGTTTTAATTCACGCTTACAGGAGCGCATTCGCCGCGCTGAGGAACTTACTCAACAAAATAATGGATTAACCCTCAACATTGCCGCGAATTATGGCGGCCGTTGGGATATTATTCACGGCGTACGACAGATAGCCGAGCAGGTGCAGGAAGGGTTGCTCCGTCCTGACCAGATCGAGGAAACTACGCTGTCCGGATTTCTCTGTATGCATGATTTGGCACCGGTGGATCTGGTAATAAGGACCGGGGGGAGCATCGCATCAGTAACTTCCTGCTATGGCAAATCGCCTACGCGGAGTTTTTCTTTACCGATGTTCTCTGGCCTGATTTTGACGAACAAGTTTTTGAAGGTGCAATGAATGCTTTCTCACATCGTGAGCGTCGATTTGGCGGCGCAGCACCTGGCGGCGCCTGAGCGCCCTGGGGGTAACCTTTGCTGAAGTCGCGTCTGATTACAGCGTTCATCCTGATCCCTCTGGTGATCGCTGCGCTTTTCTGGTTACCGCCCTCAGGGTTCGCCATTGCCACGCTTGTGGTATGTATGCTGGCCGCATGGGAGTGGGGCCAGCTTGCCGGCTTTACTTCCCGTCTTCAACGCATCTGGCTGGCCGTGCTGTGCGGCCTGCTGCTTGCCGTGATGCTCTTCACGCTTCCCCCTTACCAATATGCCGTGCAGCTGCCGCAGTTCAGCGGTTCGCTTTGGGCTGCGCTCGGCTGGTGGATTGTCGCGCTGCTGCTGGTGCTGACCTATCCCGGCTCCGCCAGCTTCTGGCGACAGTCGCGCGCGCTGCGCCTGCTGTTCGGCGTGCTGACTATCGTGCCGTTTTTCTTCGGTATGGTGGCGCTGCGTCAGTATCACTACAGCGCGGACCATTTCGCCGGCGCCTGGTGGCTGCTGTACGTCATGGTGCTGGTGTGGGGCGCCGACTCCGGGGCCTATATGTTTGGCCGTCTGTTCGGCAAGCATAAGCTGGCACCGAAGGTCTCGCCGGGTAAAACCTGGGAAGGCTTCTTCGGCGGACTGGTCACCGCCGCGCTGATCGCCTGGCTCTTCGGCCTGTGGGCGCCGCTGACGGTGGCGCCGGGCACTTTGCTGATCAGCTCGATTGTCGCCACGCTGGCTTCCGTGCTGGGCGATCTGACGGAAAGCATGTTCAAGCGCGAAGCGGGCATTAAGGATAGCGGACATCTGATCCCCGGCCACGGCGGCATTCTCGATCGCATCGATAGCCTGACCGCTGCGGTGCCGGTTTTCGCCTGTTTGCTGCTGCTGGTGTTCAGGACGCTGTAAGGACAAGACGCTATGCTGAGCTTTATCTGGAGTCTTGCCGCCTTTATCGTTGCGCTGGGCGTGCTGATCACTGTCCATGAATTCGGCCACTTTTGGGTGGCGCGCCGCTGCGGAATCAAAGTAGAGCGCTTTTCCGTTGGCTTCGGCAAGGCGCTGTGGCGACGTCGCGATCGGCTCGGCACCGAGTACGTCATCGCACTGATCCCGCTGGGCGGCTACGTCAAGATGCTGGATGAGCGCGTAGAAAGCGTCGCGCCGGAGCTGCGTCATCAGGCCTTCAACAATAAAACCGTGCTGCAGCGCGCGGCGGTCATTGCCGCCGGTCCCGTCGCCAACTTCCTCTTCGCGATTTTCGCCTACTGGCTGGTGTTTATTCACGGCGTCCCCGGCGTGCGTCCGGTGATTGGCGAAATCGTGAACGGTTCGGTAGCGGCGGAAGCGCAAATTTCGCCCGGTATGGAACTTAAAGCCGTTGATGGCATCGAAACGCCTGACTGGGATGCTGTACGCATGGCGCTGGTCGGTAAGATTGGCGATAGCGAGGTTATTCTGACGCTGTCGCCTTTCGGCGCGGGGCAGCGCCTGGAAAAACGGGTCGATTTGCGCAACTGGCATTTTGAGCCGGACAAGCAGGATCCGGTGTTGGCGCTGGGCATCGCGCCGCGCGGACCGGAGATTGAAACGGTACTGGCGGATGTCCAGACGAACTCGCCTGCCAGCGCGGCAGGTTTGCAAGCTGGCGACAGGATCGTTAAAGTCGATGGTCAACCGCTGACGGCATGGCGGGATTTCGTTAACCTGGTGCGTGAACGTCCGGACAAAGCCATCGCGCTGGACGTCGAGCGCCAGGGTGAAACCGTCAGCCTGACGCTGACGCCGACCGCGAAAGGCGCGGAAGGGTTTGCCGGCGTCGTGCCGCGTGTGCTGCCGCTGCCGGAGGAATACAAAACGGTGCGTCAGTATGGTCCGTTTGCCGCCATCGGCGAGGCCGGGGAGAAAACCTGGCAGTTGATGAAGCTGACGGTCGGCATGCTTGGCAAATTGATCACCGGCGATGTTAAGCTGAACAACCTGAGCGGGCCGATTTCTATCGCCCAAGGCGCCGGGATGTCAGCAGAGTATGGGATGATTTATTACCTGATGTTTCTTGCGCTGATCAGCGTGAATCTCGGTATTATCAATCTTTTCCCGTTACCGGTATTAGATGGTGGGCATCTGCTTTTTCTGGCGATTGAAAAAATCAAAGGGAAACCGGTGTCCGAGCGAGTTCAGGACTTCAGTTATCGCATCGGCTCAATTTTGCTGGTGCTGTTAATGGGGCTTGCACTATTCAATGATTTCTCTCGCCTGTGATGACCGGAACGTTGTCCAGGCTGGGACGTGTTAGGAAGAACGCATAACAACGATGGCGATGAAAAAGTTGCTCATAGCGTCGCTGCTGTTCAGCAGCGCCACCGTTTACGGTGCAGACGGGTTCGTAGTGAAGGACATTCATTTCGAAGGACTGCAGCGAGTCGCTGTCGGTGCGGCTCTGCTCAGCATGCCGGTGCGTGTTGGTGATACGGTAGATGATGAAGATATCAGTAATACCATTCGCGCCCTGTTTGCTACCGGGAACTTCGAAGATGTTCAGGTCCTGCGCGACGGCGCCACGCTGATTGTTCAGGTCAAAGAGCGTCCCACCATTGCCAGCATCACTTTCTCCGGCAACAAGGCGGTGAAAGATGACATGCTCAAACAGAACCTCGAAGCGTCCGGCGTGCGCGTCGGCGAAGCGCTGGATCGCACCACCATCTCCAGCATCGAAAAAGGGCTGGAGGATTTCTACTATAGCGTCGGCAAATACAGCGCCAGCGTGAAAGCGGTAGTCACGCCGCTGCCGCGTAACCGCGTCGATCTGAAACTGGTGTTTACCGAAGGCGTTTCGGCGAAAATTCAGCAGATTAACGTGGTCGGCAATAAAGCCTTTAGCTCTGACGAGCTGATCTCGCGCTTCCAGCTGCGTGATGAGGTGCCGTGGTGGAACCTGGTTGGCGATCGCAAATATCAGAAACAGAAACTGGCCGGCGATTTAGAAACGCTGCGCAGCTTCTATCTCGATCGCGGCTACGCCCGTTTCAACATTGATTCTACGCAGGTGAGCCTGACGCCCGATAAAAAAGGCATCTACATCACCATCAACATCCACGAAGGGGATCAGTACAAACTCTCCGGCGTGGTGGTGAACGGCAGCATGGCGGGGCACTCCGCCGAGATTGAAAGCCTGGCGAAAGTACAGCCGGGCGAGCTGTATAACGGCACCAAAGTGACCAAAATGGAAGACAGCATCAAACAGCTGCTCGGCCGTTATGGTTACGCTTATCCGCGCGTGGCGACGCAGCCGGAAATCAATGACGCCGATAAGACCGTTAAGCTGCACGTCAACGTCGACGCGGGCAACCGCTACTACGTTCGTAAAGTGCGCTTCGAAGGCAACGATACCTCGAAAGACGCGGTGCTGCGCCGTGAAATGCGTCAGATGGAAGGTGCATGGCTGGGCAGTAACCTGGTCGAGCAGGGCAAAGAGCGCCTGAACCGTACCGGCTATTTCGAAACCGTCGATGTCGATACGCAGCGCGTACCCGGCACCCCGGATCAGGTTGACGTGGTCTACAAGGTGAAAGAGCGTAATACCGGTACCTTTAACTTTGGTATCGGCTACGGCACCGAAAGCGGCGTCAGCTTCCAGGTCGGCGTGACCCAGGATAACTGGCTGGGCACCGGTAATACCGTCGGCATCAGCGGCACCAAAAACGACTACCAGACTTACGCGGAATTCTCCCTGACCGATCCTTACTTCACGGTGGATGGGGTGAGCCTCGGCGGACGTATTTTCTATAACGACTTTAAAGCGGATGACGCTGACCTCTCTGACTATACCAACAAGAGTTATGGTCTGGACGGCACGCTCGGCTTCCCGGTCAACGAAAACAATACGCTGCGCGTCGGTCTCGGCTATGTGCATAACGACCTCTCCAACATGCAGCCGCAGGTGGCGATGTGGCGTTATCTGCGCTCGGTCGATCAGGATCCGTCGCTTTCTGGCGATGCGGAATATTCCGCCGATGACTTTACCTTCAACTATGGCTGGACGTACAACAACCTGGACCGTGGCTTCTTCCCCACCGCCGGTAACCGTACCAACCTGAACGGGAAAGTCACCATTCCGGGATCGGATAACAACTTCTACAAAGTAACGCTGGATACCCAGCAGTACATGCCGATTGACGATGACCACACCTGGATTCTGCTGGGTCGCGGCCGCGTCGGTTATGGCGATGGCCTGGGCGGCAAAGAGCTGCCGTTCTATGAGAACTTCTACGCCGGCGGCTCCAGCACGGTGCGCGGCTTCCGTTCTAATAACATTGGTCCGAAAGCGGCGTATCTCAACGATAACTCGTCGACCTGTTCCGGCAGCCAGAGCCTGTGTAAATCAGACGACGCGGTGGGCGGCAACGCGATGGCGGTGGCCAGCCTTGAGCTGATTACCCCGACGCCGTTTATCAGCGAGAAGTATGCCAACTCGGTGCGCACCTCGCTGTTTGTCGACGCCGGTACGGTATGGGATACCAACTGGGAAAACACCACGGAAAGCCGTGATGCCGGTATTCCGGACTACAGCGATCCGGGCAATATCCGCATGTCCGCCGGTCTGGCGCTGCAGTGGATGTCGCCGCTGGGCCCGCTGGTCTTCTCGTACGCCCAGCCGTTCAAGAAATATGATGGAGATAAAGCGGAGCAGTTCCAGTTTAACATTGGTAAAACCTGGTAATCTCCGCGACAGGGAAGTGCAGCTGTTCAGTATCGCACTGTGCGCCGGCCGACGGGTTCGCCCGCCGGCTGGCGTATCAGGCAAATCTGTGTCTTTGACACAAACGTTGATGGTAAGGAGTTAATAGTGAAAAAGTTGTTGTGTGCCGCAGGTCTGGGTCTCGCTTTAGCGGTTTCCGCAGGCGTTCAGGCTGCTGATAAAATTGCCGTGGTAAACGTGTCCAGCATTTTCCAACAGTTACCGCAACGTGCCTCTGTTGCGAAGCAGCTGGAAAACGAGTTTAAAGGCCGCGCCACCGATCTGCAGGGCCAGGAGCGCGATCTTCAGGCTAAAATGCAGCGTCTGCAGCGTGATGGCTCTACCATGAAGGCCAGCGAGCGCAGCCGCATGGAAAAAGACATCATGTCCCAACGCGAAGCGTTCTCTTCAAAAGCGCAGGCTTTCGAGCAGGACAATCGTCGTCGTCAGATGGAAGAGCGTAACAAGCTGCTGAGCCGTATTCAGGACGCAGTGAAAAAAGTCGCCGACAGCGACGGTTACGACGTCGTCATCGACGCTAACGCGGTAGCTTACGCTTCTAATGCGAAAGACATCACGGCTGACGTTCTGAAACAGGTTAAATAATCAATGTCTTCAATTCGACTGGCTGATTTAGCCCAGCAGTTGGATGCAGAATTGCACGGAGATGGCGATATCGCCATCTCCGGCATTGCTTCTATGCACTCCGCCCAAAACGGTCAAATCACTTTTCTCGCCAACAGCCGCTACCGTGAGCAGCTCGCCGAGTGCCAGGCTTCCGCCGTGGTGCTGACAGAAGCGGATCTGCCGTGGTGCCACAGCGCCGCGCTGGTGGTTAAAAATCCCTATCTGACCTATGCGCGTATGGCGCAGCTGTTGGATACTACGCCGCAGCCGGCAGAGAACATTGCGCCGGGCGCGGTAATCGACGCCAGCGCCACGCTGGGCAATAACGTCTCCGTCGGCGCAAACGCCGTGATCGAATCAGGCGTTGTGCTGGGCGATAACGTCCGCATCGGCGCTGGCTGCTTCGTCGGCAAGAACACCCATATCGGCGCCGGCTCCCGTCTCTGGGCCAACGTCACTGTCTATCACGACATCCGCATCGGTCAGGATTGCCTGATCCAGTCGGGCACGGTTATCGGCGCAGATGGCTTCGGCTACGCCAACGATCGCGGCAACTGGGTAAAAATCCCACAGCTGGGCTCGGTGATTATCGGCGATCGTGTCGAAATCGGCGCTTGCACCACCATCGATCGCGGCGCGCTGGATAACACTCAGATCGGTAATGGTGTTATCATTGATAACCAGTGCCAGATTGCACATAACGTGGTGATTGGCGACAATACTGCCGTTGCCGGCGGTGTGATTATGGCAGGTAGCCTGAAAATCGGTCGTTACTGTATGATCGGTGGGGCGAGCGTGATTAACGGCCACATGGAAATTTGTGACAAAGTGACCGTCACCGGCATGGGAATGGTGATGCGCCCCATCACTGAACCTGGGGTATACTCCTCGGGCATTCCGCTGCAACCTAATAAAACCTGGCGTAAAACTGCAGCGCTGGTGATGAATATCGATGAAATGAGCAAACGCTTAAAAGCCATCGAGCGTAAAGTCGGTAAAGACGACTAAGCGTACATCCATCCCGCGTCTGTCCGGCTTTCATAAATAAAACATGCTAAGCAGGGAAGCCAGGCGCCACATAAACTAATTTGCGGCCTGCCGATGATCGTCCGGATCGGTGCAGGCCGTGTTATTGATGCCATCAGAATTTTTAGGACAGGAAGAGTATTTTGACTACTGAAACTCATACTCTGAATATTGAAGAGATTTTAGAACATCTGCCGCACCGTTATCCGTTTTTACTGGTCGATCGTGTCCTGGATTTCGAAGAGCATAAATATCTGCGCGCCCTGAAGAACGTCTCAGTTAACGAACCGTTTTTCCAGGGGCATTTCCCTGGTAAACCGATTTTCCCGGGCGTATTGATTCTGGAAGCGATGGCGCAGGCGACAGGTATTCTGGCGTTTAAAAGCGTGGGCAAACTGGAGCCGGGCGAACTGTATTACTTCGCCGGGATCGACGAAGCGCGCTTCAAGCGCCCGGTGGTGCCGGGCGATCAGATGATTATGGAAGTCACCTTCGAGAAAACCCGTCGCGGCCTGACACGCTTTAAAGGCGTTGCCACCGTTGACGGCAAAATCGTGTGTGAAGCGACCATGATGTGTGCCCGTAGCCGGGAGGCGTAAAACGTGATTGATGCAACCGCCGTAATTCATCCAAGCTCTATCATCGAAGAGGGCGCCGTTATCGGCGCTCGCGTTCACATTGGCCCGTTTTGCTATATCGGTGCCAACGTGGAGATCGGTGAGGGCACCGTTCTGAAGTCACATGTGGTGGTCAATGGCCATACCCGCATTGGCAAAGACAATATCATCACCCAGTTCGCCTCTATCGGTGAGGTGAACCAGGATCTGAAATATGCGGGCGAGCCGACGCGCGTCGAAATCGGCGATCGCAACAGCATCCGCGAAAGCGTCACCATTCACCGTGGCACGGTGCAGGGCGGCGGCGTAACGCGCATCGGCAGCGATAACCTGCTGATGGTCAACGCGCATATCGCGCACGACTGCATCATCGGCAACCGCTGCATCTTCGCCAACAACGCGACGCTCGGCGGTCACGTAACGGTGGATGATTTTGCGATTATCGGCGGTATGACGGCGGTGCATCAGTTCTGCATTATTGGCGCGCATGTCATGGTGGGCGGCTGTTCCGGCGTGGCGCAGGATGTGCCGCCATACGTTATCGCGCAGGGCAACCACGCGACGCCGTACGGCATCAATATCGAAGGCCTGAAGCGCCGCGGCTTTAGCAAAGAAGGGCTGCATGCAATCCGTAACGCCTATAAGCTGCTTTACCGCAGCGGAAGAACGCTTGATGAGGTTAAGCCTGAAATCGAAGCGTTGGCGCAAGAGCATGCTGAAGTTCAGCCGTTTTACGATTTCTTTGCCCGCTCAACGCGGGGTCTGATCCGTTAACCCATGGCTGCTCGTCCCCTAACGATTGCCCTTGTCGCCGGAGAAACCTCCGGCGATATTCTTGGTGCCGGTCTTATTCGCGCGCTGAAAGCAAAACACCCTGACGCCCGTTTCGTCGGCGTGGCGGGCCCGCGTATGCAGGCGGAAGGCTGCGAAAGCTGGTACGACATGGAAGAGCTGGCGGTCATGGGCATTGTTGAGGTGCTGGGACGGCTGCGGCGCCTATTAACGATCCGCCGCGATCTGACCCGCCGTTTCACCGCGCTGAAGCCGGACGTCTTTGTCGGCATCGACGCGCCCGATTTTAACATTACCCTGGAAGGCCGTCTGAAACAGCGCGGCATCCGCACCATTCATTACGTCAGCCCCTCTGTCTGGGCGTGGCGACAGAAACGGGTATTTAAAATCGGTCGCGCCACCAATCTGGTGCTGGCGTTCCTGCCATTCGAAAAAGCTTTTTACGATCGCTATGATGTGCCTTGCCGCTTTATCGGCCACACCATGGCGGACGCGATGCCGCTACAGCCCGATAAAGCAGCGGCGCGTCGTGAGCTGGGGATCGCCGCAGAGGCGCTCTGCCTGGCACTGCTGCCCGGTTCGCGTCGGGCGGAAGTAGAGATGCTCAGCGCCGATTTTTTGAAAACCGCGATGCTGCTGCGTGAGAAATGGCCGCAGCTGGAGATTGTGGTGCCGCTGGTCAACGCCCAGCGGCGCGCGCAGTTTGAACAGATCAAGGCTGAGGTTGCGCCCGATCTGCCGATGCATCTGTTGGATGGCAAAGGCCGCGAGGCGATGGTCGCCAGCGACGCGGCGTTACTGGCCTCCGGCACCGCCGCGCTGGAGTGCATGCTGGCTAAATGCCCGATGGTGGTCGGCTACCGTATGAAGCCCTTTACCTTCTGGCTGGCCGAGCGGCTGGTGAAAACGGACTATGTTTCTCTGCCGAACCTGCTGGCCGGGCGCGAGCTGGTGCCTGAGCTGCTGCAGGATGACTGCCAGCCGGCGCGGCTCGCGGCGGCGCTGGAGCCGCTGCTGGGCGCGGGCGAAACGCGTGAACGCCTGCTGGCGACATTTACCGAACTACACCAGCAGATCCGCTGGAATGCCGATGAACAAGCGGCGCAGGCCGTACTGGAGTTGGCGAATGGCTGAATTTATCTATCCCGACGCGCGGCTGATCGCCGGCGTCGATGAAGTCGGGCGTGGGCCGCTGGTTGGCGCGGTGGTGACGGCGGCGGTGATCCTTGATCCCGCGCGTCCTATCGTCGGCCTGGCGGATTCCAAAAAGCTCAGCGAGAAGCGCCGGCTGGCGTTGTTCGATGAAATTAAACAGAACGCGCTGGCCTGGAGCCTGGGGCGCGCCGAGCCGGACGAGATCGACCAGCTCAATATCCTGCATGCCACCATGCTGGCGATGCAGCGCGCCGTCGCCGCTCTGGCGATACGGCCCGACTATGTGCTGATCGATGGCAACCGCTGCCCCGCGCTGCCGATGCCGTCGATGGCGGTTGTCAAAGGGGATAGCCTGGTCGCTGAAATCAGCGCCGCCTCTATCCTGGCGAAAGTGACGCGCGACCGCGAAATGGCGGAGCTGGATGCGGTTTTCCCGCAGTATGGCTTTGCGCAGCATAAAGGTTATCCCACCGCGCAACATCTGGCGATGTTGACAGAACATGGTGCCACGCCGCACCATCGTCGTAGTTTTGCGCCGGTGCGCAATGCGCTCCTGGATCTTGAAGTAAAGCACCTCACCGCTGAATCTGCGCGCTAAGCGCGCTTTGCTGCAGTTAACCGGAAAGAAAGATGGCCGAACCACGTTTTATTCATCTGCGTATCCACAGCGATTATTCAATGATCGACGGACTGGCGAAGACCGGCCCGCTGGTGAAAAAAGCGGCCGCGCTCGGCATGCCGGCGATGGCGATCACGGATTTCACCAACCTGTGCGGGCTGGTGAAGTTTTACGGCACGGCGCACGGCGCCGGCATCAAGCCGATCATTGGCGCCGATTTCCTCGTTAATAGCGAGCTGATGGGGGACGAGCTGACGCAAATCACCGTCCTGGCGATGAACAACACCGGTTACCAGAACCTGACGCTGCTGATCTCACGCGCTTACCAGCGCGGCTACGGCGTTAACGGGCCGACAATCGATCGCGACTGGCTGGCGGAGTTCAGCGAAGGGCTGATTCTGCTCTCCGGCGGACGCCGCGGCGACGTGGGCCGCAGCTTGCTGCGTGGCAATCAGTCGCTGGTGGCGCAGTGTCTCGCCTTCTATCAGGAGCATTTTCCCGATCGCTACTATCTGGAGCTGATCCGTACCGGCCGCCCCGACGAGGAGAGCTATCTGCACGCCGCCGTCGAGTTGGCGATTGCGGAAGGTGTACCGGTGGTGGCGACCAACGAAGTCTGCTTTCTCGATGAAGACGATTTTGACGCGCACGAAATTCGCGTTGCGATCCATGACGGCTACACGCTCGACGATCCTAAACGTCCGCGCAATCATAGCCCGCAGCAATATATGCGTAGCGCGGAGGAGATGTGCGAACTCTTCTCTGACATCCCGGAAGCGCTGGAGAACAGCGTAGAGATCGCGCGCCGCTGCAACGTCACGGTACGGCTTGGCGAATATTTCCTGCCGAAATTTCCAACCGGCGAGATGACCACCGAAGATTTTCTGGTGCAGCGCTCGCGCGAAGGGCTGGAGGAGCGTCTGGCGTTTCTGTTTCCCGATGCGGAAGAGCGGGCGCAGAAGCGGCCACCGTATGATGAACGTCTGGAGATTGAGCTTAACGTTATCAACCAGATGGGATTCCCCGGCTACTTCCTGATCGTTATGGAGTTTATCCAGTGGTCGAAAGATAACGGTATCCCGGTCGGACCGGGACGCGGTTCGGGCGCCGGTTCGCTGGTGGCCTATGCGCTGAAGATCACCGACCTCGATCCGCTGGAGTTCGACCTGCTGTTCGAACGCTTCCTCAACCCGGAGCGCGTCTCCATGCCCGACTTCGACGTCGATTTCTGCATGGAAAAACGCGACCAGGTGATTGAACATGTCGCCGATATGTACGGGCGCGACGCCGTATCGCAGATCATCACCTTCGGCACCATGGCGGCGAAAGCGGTTATCCGCGACGTGGGCCGCGTGCTGGGCCATCCTTACGGCTTCGTCGATCGTATCTCGAAGCTGGTGCCGCCCGATCCGGGTATGACCCTGGAAAAAGCGTTCGCCGCTGAGCCGCAGCTGCCGGAAATTTATGAGGCGGATGAAGAGGTCAGGGCACTGATCGATATGGCGCGTAAGCTGGAAGGCGTCACGCGTAACGCCGGCAAGCACGCCGGGGGCGTGGTGATCGCGCCGACCAAAATTACCGATTTCGCGCCGCTCTACTGCGATGAAAACGGCAACCACCCGGTTACCCAGTTCGATAAAAACGACGTGGAATACGCCGGCCTGGTGAAGTTCGACTTCCTCGGCCTGCGCACCCTGACCATCATTAACTGGGCGCTGGATATGATCAACGCGCGCCGGGCAAAGCAGGGCGAGGCGCCGATCGATATCGCCGCGATTCCGCTGGAAGATAAAAAAAGTTTTGATATGCTGCAGCGCGCGGAAACCACAGCGGTTTTCCAGCTTGAATCGCGCGGCATGAAAGATCTGATCAAACGTCTGAAGCCGGACTGCTTCGAGGATATGATCGCGCTGGTGGCGCTGTTCCGTCCTGGCCCGCTGCAGTCAGGGATGGTCGATAACTTTATCGACCGTAAACATGGACGAGAAGCGATCTCTTATCCCGATATTCAGTGGCAGCATGAGTCGCTGAAGCCGGTTCTGGAGCCAACCTACGGCATTATCCTTTATCAGGAACAGGTGATGCAGATAGCCCAGGTGCTGGCGGGCTATACGCTCGGCGGCGCAGATATGCTGCGTCGCGCCATGGGTAAGAAAAAGCCGGAGGAGATGGCCAAACAGCGCTCGGTGTTTAAAGAGGGCGCGGAAAGCATGGGCATCGACGGCGAGCTGTCGATGAAAATCTTCGACCTGGTGGAAAAATTCGCCGGTTACGGCTTCAATAAATCACACTCCGCCGCCTATGCGCTGGTCTCTTACCAGACGCTGTGGCTGAAGGCGCACTATCCGGCCGAGTTTATGGCGGCGGTTATGACCGCCGATATGGACAACACTGAGAAAGTGGTTGGCCTGGTGGATGAGTGCTGGCGCATGGGGCTGAAGGTGCTGCCGCCGGATATTAACTCCGGCCTCTATCAGTTCCACGTCAACGATGACGGCGAGATCGTTTACGGCATCGGCGCCATCAAAGGCGTCGGCGAAGGCCCGATTGAAGCGATCATCGAGGCGCGCAATAAGGATGGGTATTTCCGCGAGCTGTTCGATCTCTGCGCGCGCACCGATCCGAAGAAGATCAACCGACGCGTGATGGAGAAGCTGATCATGTCGGGCGCCTTCGATCGCCTCGGGCCGCACCGCGCGGCGCTGATGAGCGCGCTGGGCGATGCGCTGAAAGCGGCGGATCAGCATGCCAAAGCGGAAGCGATCGGGCAGGCGGATATGTTCGGTGTGCTGGCGGAAGAGCCGGAGCAGGTAGAGCAATCCTACGCCAGCATTACGCCGTGGCCGGAGCAGGTGCAGCTGGACGGCGAGCGGGAGACGCTGGGGCTTTATCTGACCGGCCACCCCATTAACCAGTACCTGAAAGAGATTGAACGCTACGTCGGCGGCGTGCGTTTGAAAGACATGCACCCAACCGATCGCGGTAAAATGACCACCGCGGCCGGTTTGGTGGTGGCGGCCCGCGTTATGGTCACTAAACGCGGCAACCGTATTGGCATCTGCACGCTGGATGACCGTTCCGGTCGTCTGGAAGTGATGTTGTTCACAGATGCGCTTGATAAATACCAGCAGCTGCTGGAAAAAGACCGTATCCTGATCGTCAGCGGACAGGTCAGCTTTGATGACTTCAGCGGCGGCCTTAAAATGACCGCCCGTGAAGTTATGGATATCGACGAAGCACGCGAAAAATATGCGCGTGGACTTGCTATCTCGCTGACGGACAGGCAAATTGATGACCAGCTTTTAAACCGTCTCCGTCAGTCTCTGGAACCCCATCGTTCGGGGACAATTCCGGTACATCTCTACTATCAGAGAGCGGATGCGCGGGCCAGACTGCGTTTTGGCGCAGCATGGCGCGTCTCTCCTTGCGATCGTTTGCTGAATGACTTGCGATCGCTGATAGGATCGGAGCAGGTGGAACTGGAGTTTGACTAAAACAGGAACATTATGAGTCTTAATTACCTGGATTTTGAACAGCCAATCGCAGAACTGGAGGCGAAAATCGACTCCCTGAAGTCGGTTGGCCGTCAGGATGAAAAACACGATATTAATCTGGATGAAGAGATTCAGCGTCTGCGTGAAAAAAGCGTAGAGCTGACGCGTAAAATCTTCGCCGATTTGGGCGCGTGGCAGATCGCGCAGCTGGCGCGTCATCCGCTGCGTCCTTACACGCTGGACTATGTCCGTAACGTGTTTACCGACTTTGACGAGCTGGCAGGCGATCGCGCCTACGCTGACGACAAGGCGATTGTCGGCGGCATTGCGCGTCTGGATGGACGTCCGGTAATGATCATCGGCCATCAGAAAGGCCGTGAAACGAAAGAGAAGATTCGGCGTAACTTTGGCATGCCGGCACCGGAAGGCTATCGCAAAGCGCTGCGCCTGATGGAAATGGCCGAGCGTTTCAAGATGCCGATCATTACCTTTATCGACACGCCGGGCGCTTACCCGGGCGTGGGCGCGGAAGAGCGTGGCCAGTCCGAAGCGATTGCGCGCAACCTGCGTGAAATGTCCGGCCTGACCGTTCCGGTGATCTGCACCGTGATCGGCGAAGGCGGCTCTGGCGGCGCGCTGGCTATCGGCGTGGGCGACAAGGTCAACATGCTGCAGTACAGCACCTATTCCGTTATTTCACCGGAAGGCTGCGCCTCTATTCTGTGGAAAAGCGCAGATAAAGCGCCGCTGGCGGCGGAAGCGATGGGAATTATTGCGCCGCGTCTGAAAGAGCTGGACCTGATTGACGCTATCGTTCCGGAACCGCTGGGTGGCGCGCATCGCGATCCGCTGGCGGTGGCCGCGTCGCTGAAAGCGCAGCTGCTGGCCGATCTGGCCGATCTGGATGTGCTGAACACCGAAGAGCTGCTTAACCGCCGCTATCATCGTCTGATGAACTACGGCTACGCGTGATGCGTAGCGGGTAAAACAGGGCGGCCTCCGGGCCGCCTTTTTTTTGCCGCCATTGCGCCTTTGCCGCGTGCATAATCCCTGCGCCGCCGTCAGATTTCTCCTGCCGCTGCGCATCTTCGCTATGCTTATCCTTTATCGCCCATCACCAGGAGGTGCTAATTGAATATTATTGCGATAATGGGACCGCATAACGCCTTTTATAAAGATGAACCGATACGCCAGCTGCATCAGGCGCTGATAAACCAGGGATTCGAACCGATCTACCCCAAAGACGCTAACGATTTGGTGAAGCTGATTGAGCATAATCCCCGCATCTGCGGCGTGATTTTTGACTGGGATGAGTACAGTCTCGATTTATGCAGCGAAATTAACCAGCTTAACGAGTATCTGCCGCTCTACGCCTTTATCAATACCCACTCCACCATGGATATCAGCATCAATGAGATGCGTATGGCGCTGTGGTTCTTTGAGTATGCGCTCGATATGGCGGATGATATCGCCCAGCGCATTCGGCAGTATACCGATGAATATATCGATAACATTACCCCGCCGCTGACCCGCGCGCTGTTCACCTACGTAAAAGAGGGCAAGTACACCTTCTGCACGCCGGGCCATATGGCCGGCACCGCTTTTCAAAAAAGCCCGGTCGGCACGCTATTCTATGATTTCTACGGCCCCAATACGCTAAAAGCGGATACCTCGATTTCCGTGACCGAGCTGGGCTCGCTGCTCGATCATACCGGCCCGCACCTGGAAGCGGAGGAATATATCGCCCGCACCTTCGGCGCCGAGCAGAGCTATATGGTAACCAACGGCACTTCAACCTCGAACAAAATCGTTGGCATGTACGCCGCCCCCGCCGGCAGCACGATGCTGGTAGATCGCAACTGCCATAAATCGCTGACTCACCTGCTGATGATGAGCGATATCGTGCCGATTTGGCTAAAGCCGACGCGCAACGCGTTGGGCATTCTCGGCGGCATTCCGAAGCGTGAATTCACCCGTGAAAGTATCGCGCTAAAGGTGGCGCAAACTGAACATGCCGCCTGGCCGGTGCATGCGGTGATCACCAACTCCACCTACGACGGCCTGCTCTATAACACAAAATATATCAAAGAGACGCTGGAGGTGCCGTCGATCCACTTCGATTCCGCCTGGGTGCCTTATACCAATTTCCACCCGATTTATGCCGGCAAAAGCGGCATGAGCGGCGAGCGCACGCCTGGCAAAGTGATTTATGAAACCCAGTCGACCCATAAGCTGCTGGCGGCGTTCTCCCAGGCTTCGCTGATCCATATTAAAGGCGACTATGACGAACAGACCTTTAACGAAGCCTATATGATGCATACCACCACCTCGCCCAACTATTCGATTGTCGCTTCGATCGAAACGGCGGCGGCGATGCTGCGCGGCAACCCGGGCCGCCGGCTGATTAACCGCTCAGTGGAGCGGGCGCTTCACTTCCGCCGCGAGGTGCAGCGGCTGCGCGAAGAATCTGACAGCTGGTTCTTCGATATCTGGCAGCCGGACGGGATTGATGAAGCGGAATGCTGGCCAATCCAGCCGGGCGAAGAGGATTGGCACGGTTTCGCCGATGCGGATCGCGACCATATGTATCTTGATCCCATCAAGGTCACCATCCTGACGCCGGGCATGAGCGAGCAGGGCGTTATGGCGGATGAAGGGATCCCGGCGGCGCTGGTGGCCAAGTTTCTCGACGAGCGCGGTATCGTGGTGGAGAAAACCGGGCCGTATAATCTGCTATTCCTGTTTAGCATCGGCATCGACAAAACCCGGGCGATGGGGCTGTTGCGCGGGCTGCTCGACTTTAAGCGCGCCTACGATCTTAACCTGCGCGTGAAGAACATCCTGCCGGATCTCTATGCGGAAGATCCCGATTTCTACCGTAATATGCGCATCCAGACGCTGGCGCAGGGCATTCACCAGCTGATCCAACAACACGATCTGCCGCGTCTGATGCTGAAGGCGTTCGACGTACTGCCGGAAATGAAGATGACGCCGCATCAGGCGTTTCAGCTACAGGTAAAGGGCGAAGTGGAAACGGTAGAGATAGACCAGATGATCGATCGCGTCTCCGCCAATATGATCCTGCCTTATCCGCCCGGCGTGCCGCTGGTGATGCCAGGAGAGAGGATCACCGAGGCGAGCCGTCCGGTGCTGGATTTCCTGCTGATGCTCTGTGCGATTGGCCGTCACTATCCCGGCTTTGAAACCGATATTCACGGTGCCAGGCTGACGGAGGATGGGCGCTATCTGGTGCGCGTCCTGAAGCAGGACGAACCGGCAATACCGGCGGGCGAACGCTAATTTTGCAGAGTTTGCCGTCTTGCCTGACGGCACTCGAGCGGGTAGGGTGCGGGCTGCGATTTAAAAGGACACTCAAGGAGAGGTTATGCTGGGCCTTAAGCAGATTCATCATATTGCCATCATCGCCAGCGACTATGCGCGCAGTAAGGCATTCTACTGCGATATTCTCGGCTTTACGCTGCAGCAGGAAGTCTGGCGCGAAGCGCGCGACTCATGGAAAGGCGATCTGGCGCTGAACGGCCAGTATGTCATCGAGCTGTTCTCTTTCCCTTCACCGCCGGCCAGGGTGAGCCAGCCCGAAGCGTGCGGCCTGCGGCATCTCGCCTTTGCCGTCGATGATATCGACGCTGCCTGCGGCTTCCTGCAGGAAAAGGGCGTGGCGTGCGAGCCGGTGCGCGTCGATCCGCTGACCGGCAAGCGTTTTACCTTTTTCTCCGACCCGGATAATTTGCCGCTGGAGCTGTACCAGGCGTAAAATAGCCGCTTTTACGGCCATCCTGCGATGGCCGTTTTCCGCAACGGGTTTGCCATGACGCAGCTTGCACAACTTGAACAACAGCTGGACGGCGAACGGCGGTTGCTGGTCGCCTTTAGCGGCGGGCTGGACTCTACCGTTCTGCTGCATCAGCTGACGCTGCTGCGCCCGCGTCTGGATCTTCAGCTGCGCGCTATCCATATCCATCACGGGCTTAGCCCCCACGCCGACCGCTGGGCGCAGCACTGCCGCGCCGTTTGCGCCGCATGGCAGGTGACGCTGGAGACGGTAAACATCCAGGTCGACGGGCGCGAAAGCGGTATCGAGGGCGCCGCGCGCGAAGGGCGCTACCGCGCCTTTCGTCAGCATTTACAGCGCGGTGAGGCGCTGGTGACGGCGCAGCATCTTGACGACCAGTGCGAAACATTACTGCTGGCGCTGAAGCGAGGCAGCGGCCCGGCCGGTCTCGCGGCGATGCCCGCCAGCCTGGCGCTGGGCGATAGCCGGCTGCTGCGTCCGCTGCTGCAGTGTCGTCGTGAGGCGCTGGAAAGCTGGGCGCAACAGCATCAGCTGCGCTGGGTTGAGGATGAAAGCAATCAGGATACACGCTACGACCGCAACTTTTTGCGTCAGGAGATCGTCCCGCGCCTGAATGCCCGGTGGCCCCATTTTTCGGCGGCGGCGGCGCGCAGCGCGTCGCTGTGCGGCGAGCAGGAACAGTTGCTGGATGAGCTGCTGGCGGAGTCGCTGAGCATGCTGACGCAGCCGGACGGCGCGCTGCGTATCGATGGGTTCACCGCGCTGAGTGCGGTAAGACGCACCGCGCTGCTGCGTCGCTGGATCGCCGCCTGCGGGGGTAACATGCCGTCGCGCGACGCCGTTCAGCGCATCTGGCAAGAGGTGATCTGCGCGCGCGAAGATGCTGCGCCCCGTCTGCGGCTGGGAGAGTTTGAAGTGCGCCGCTATCGTCAGGCGCTCTACTGGCTGCCGCTGCGGCCGTCGGTGCGCGATGCGATTCTGCTCTGGGCCGATTTACAACAGCCACTCTTGCTGCCGCACGGGCTGGGCACGCTGCGTCTGGCGGAAACCGGGAGTGAAATGCGCGCGCCGCGCGCCGATGAACGCGTAAGCGTACGCTTTCAGGCGCAGGGCAGTTTCGCCATCGTCGGGCGCGGCGGCCATCGGCCGCTTAAGAAGCTGTGGCAGGAGTGTGGCGTGCCGCCCTGGCGTCGCGAAAGCACGCCGCTGATTTTTTACAACGATACGCTCATTGCCGCGCTGAACACGTTTGTCTGCCGTGAAGGAAGCGTCGCGCCAGGGCACGGCCTGCGCATCGTCTGGCAACAACCATCTTATGGAGAATTAAAATGAAAAGCCTGCTGATAGTGCTGCTGGCCTCTTTTACCGCGCCTGCGCTGGCCGCTGGCGATATCGCCGCCGGTCAGGAAAAAGCAGCCGCCTGCAGCGCCTGTCACGGTGCGGAAGGCAAAGCATCGGTTTCGCTCTACCCCAACCTGGCCGGGCAGAATGCTGACTATCTGCAGCATGCGCTGCAGGCCTATAAAAAAGGGGAGCGTAGCGGCGGTCAGGCAGAGGTCATGAAGGCGTTTGTTAGCGGATTAAGCGATGAGGATATGGCGGATGTGGCGGCGTATTATCATTCGCTGAAGCCATAGGGACGCAGGGCGGGCAAGCCCGCCCGCAGATTTAATCAGACTCGCTGACGACAACGGTGCCCAGTTCCGGGTGACTGAAACTGGCGATATGATCCAGGCGCAGCTCGCGCGTTTCGCCGCTGAGGTCCGCCACCAGATACTCCACGTTTTTACGGGTGATCATATCGTTGGCCTTGACCTTAAGCTGCTCGCCGTTTTTAAGTTCCAGAGCCAGCGTCCACTGTTTTTGGCAGGCGAGTTCCAGACTATCATAATCGTCGCAATTGATCGGTTTGTAGGCTTCATTCGTCAACATAGTCGCTCACCATTAAGTTTGCAGCAGCATACGCCGCCTGTTCCCTGACAGAAGAGTCTAGCGCAGAATTGGCCGCTATCTCATTCAGTGTTTTTAACGCGCAACCTATGGCGTCGGGCACGTATCCCAGTTCGCCGCCGCCGATTTCAGCGTACTTCTGACGAACCAAATCACAATATTGCTGCACATGCACCTCCTTTCAGAGCGTAAATCTCCGACTCAAGCGACTATAACACAGCCCCCGCGGGAAATCAGCCTGTCGCGTAAGGGATTTATCCTGGCGAGCGGCGGAAAAGGCAAAGCATATGCACCATGCCGGGGAGGGGGGAAGCGGGTCGGCGGGACGGACAGACGGTTAAAATAATTGATCTTTCATCAGCGGGCGTCACACTGTATTACGAAATGATGTCCGATGTTATCAGGCGGCGCCACGCTAAACGGCGGTGCGCCGTCACTCACCGAGCAAGCAGGATTTATGATTGTACTGTCACGAAATGTCACTATCAGCGACGCTGAAATAGAACTAAGCGCGATCCGCGCGCAGGGCGCCGGGGGACAGCATGTGAATAAAAGCTCGACGGCGATCCATTTGCGCTTTGATATTCGCGCCTCGTCGCTGCCGGCGTTCTATAAGTCGCGCCTGTTAGATGCCAGCCATCATCTGATCACCGCCGAAGGGGTGGTGATCATCAAAGCGCAGGAGTATCGCAGCCAGGAGATGAACCGGGAAGCGGCGCTGAAGCGGCTGGAAAATCTCATCCGCGAACTTACCGCTGAAGAGAAAACGCGCCGCGCCACTCGCCCGACGCTGGCTTCGAAACGGCGGCGGCTGGAGGAAAAAGCGCAGCGCAGCAGCACCAAGGCGCTGCGCGGCAAGGTGCTGTAACCGCGCGCGTCAGGCAATAAAAAAGCCACCCGATGGGTGGCTTTGATAAGTCATAAAACGTTTAGCCCTGAATCGCTTCCACCAGGAAATCCACAATCCGATCGCGTTTGATCATCTGCTTCTCACCGGCGCGGCGCGCTTTATATTCGATCTCGTCGTTGTCCAGGTTACGATCGCCCAGCACGATGGTGTGCGGCACACCAATCAGTTCCATATCGGCGAACATCACGCCCGGACGCTCTTTACGATCGTCCAGCAGCACCTCAATGCCTTTGGCGCGCAGCGTGGCGTACAGCTCTTCCGCCAGCTCTTTCACGCGGAAGGATTTGTGCATGTTCATCGGCAGGATAGCGACCTGGAAGGGCGCCAGCGCGGCCGGCCAGATAATGCCGCGGTCATCATGGTTCTGCTCAATCGCCGCCGCTACCACGCGGGTGATGCCGATGCCGTAGCAGCCCATGGTCAGCGTCTGGTTACGGCCATCTTCGCCCTGAACCGCCGCCTTCATCGCTTCAGAATATTTGGTGCCCAGCTGGAAGATATGGCCCACTTCGATGCCGCGTTTGATCAGCAGCGTGCCTTTGCCGTCCGGGCTCGGATCGCCTTCCACCACGCTGCGCAGATCGGCGACCTGCAGCGGCTCGGCCAGATCGCGGCCCCAGTTGATGCCGGTAAAGTGCTTGCCATCGATGTTAGCACCGGCGCTGAAGTCGCTCATTTTTGCCACGGTGCGATCGGCGATAACCGGCAGCGTCAGGCCGACCGGACCCAGTGAACCTGGGCCGGCGCCCACGGCGGCGCGGATCTCTTCTTCGGTCGCGAACGTCAGCGGCGCAGCGACAATCGCCACTTTTTCCGCTTTGACTTCGTTGAGTTCGTGATCGCCGCGCACCAGCAGCGCAACCAGCGAGTGGCCACTCTCTTCGCTCGCCTTCACAATCAGGGTTTTCACCGTCTTATCGATCGGCAGGTTAAACTGCGCAACCAGCTCGGCAATGGTTTTGGCGTTTGGCGTATCAATTTGCGTCAGCGGCTGAGACGGCGCCGGGCGCTCGCCTGCCGGTGCGACCGCTTCCGCCAGCTCGATGTTGGCGGCATAGTCAGATTCGGTAGAGAAGACGATGTCATCTTCGCCGCTCTGCGCCAGCACCTGGAACTCATGCGAGGCGCTGCCGCCGATAGAGCCGGTATCCGCCTGCACCGCGCGGAAATCGAGACCCATGCGGCTGAAGCTTTCGCTATAGGCACGGAACATCGCGTCGTAGGTTTCCTGCAGCGATTCCTGCGAGGTATGGAAGGAGTAAGCGTCCTTCATGATGAATTCGCGCGAGCGCATCACGCCGAAACGCGGACGCACTTCGTCACGGAATTTGGTCTGGATCTGGAACAGGTTCAGCGGCAGCTGCTTATAAGAACTCAGCTCGTTGCGGATCAGATCGGTAATCACTTCTTCATGCGTCGGACCCAGCACGAAAGGACGATCGCCGCGGTCGACCAGACGTAACAGCTCAGGACCGTACTGCTCCCAGCGGCCGCTTTCCTGCCACAGGTCGGCAGGCTGCACGACCGGCATAGAGATCTCAATCGCGCCGGCGTTGGTCATCTCTTCGCGCACAATGTTTTCAACTTTTTTAAGTACGCGTAAGCCCGTCGGCAGCCAGGTATAAAGACCTGAAGCCAGTTTACGAATCATCCCTGCGCGCAGCATCAGCTGGTGGCTGATGACTTCGGCGTCGGACGGCGTCTCCTTAAGCGTGGAGAGCAGATATTGAGTAGTACGCATCTGTAAGATTCCAGTTTGGACGGAAAACAGTCAAAGCATGACCTGAAAGTGGCGGTTAGTGTACCAGCGAGTGATGCACCTCAAAAGAGAGGGGAGAACAAATTAGCGCGCATCAAGCGCCACGACTTCGGTTCCCTGCGCGGTTACGCGCCAGCGCACGTTGAAATCGAGCAGCCAGACGGCATATTCGCGGTCGGGCTCTTCGCCTTTGCGGTAGGCCGGGCGCGGATCCTGCGCCAACACCTGAGCGATAAAACGCGCCAGCTGCGGATAGCGCTGTTGATGATCGGCCAGCTGCTGCTGCGCCAGCGCGGAAAAACGCACCGGCATCGCCGCCGGCGGCGCGCTCTGCGCAAAACCGGCGCGCGCCTGCGGCAGCGCCTCGGCAAACGGCAGGTAGGGTTTGATATCCACGATCGGCGTGCCGTCGACCAGGTCGAGGCTGCCCAGCTCCAGCGCCACCTGGCCCTTGTGACAGCGAACGCCTTTCAGCTCGACCAGCGACATGCCGATCGGATTAGGGCGAAAGGTCGAGCGCGTGGCGAAGACGCCCATGCGCGCGTTGCCGCCGAGGCGGGGAGGACGCACCGTCGGACGCCAGCCGCCTGCCATGGTTTGATGAAACACAAACAGCAGCCACAGATGGCTGAAGGCTTCCAGCCCGCGCACCGCCTCCTGCTGATTATAGGGCGGCAGCAGATGCAGCTCGCCGCCGCCATCCTCAATCAGCCCGGGCTGACGCGGAACGGCGAATTTCTCTTTCCACGGCGAACGAATGACGCCGATCTGTTCGAAGGTGAAGCGGCTCATTTACTGCCGGAGACTTTTAACGCGGTGCCCTGACAAATGGCCTGGCGGTAGCAGCCCTGGCTTTCGCTAACCACTTCGCATTTATGCAGCAGCACCGCGTTGGCTTTCATCGAAGAGGCGCGGATCTGCATACGCTTGCGCGCGGTATTGATATTGGGCGGCGAATCCTGACGGCCGGTCTGGCAATCTTCGCCTGAGACTTCGCCTAAATCGCGGAACGGGTTGCTCAGCAGCGCGTTCATATCGGTATAGAGCTTTACCGGCGCCGGGCGCGCGGCGGGACGGGTATGGGATTCAACGGGCGTCGGCCTGGCTGCGGGCGGGGTAATGGGCTTATAGGGCTTATGCAGCAAAGAGCATCCTGTCAGCGAAAGCGCCAACAAACAGAGCGGTAACGCACGCATTAAACTGTCCTCATTTCTCAAAATTGGCGTTATTGAAGCAAGCAATCCATTAAATGACAAGTTGCGATCGCTTCCGCCGCTAAGCAAAAAGGCGGCCCGGCGAACCGGCCGGCAAGCGCAGGATACGCTCTACCGGCCGGCTGACGGGCCGCCTGATGACACTCGGTAACCTCTCTCAGCGGCGGCGGGCGCAGAAACCCGCCGCCGTCCGCCGTAATTACCAGCCTTTAACGGCGCCGCCGTTAAAGATCTTGTTCGCGGCGTCAGAGACTTCGTCAGACTGATAGGCCTGAACGAATTTCTTCACGTTTTCGGCGTCTTTATTATCTTCGCGCGCAACGATCATGTTGACGTAAGGGGAGTCTTTATCTTCTACGAAGATGCCGTCTTTCGCCGGGGTCAGGCCAATCTGGCTGGCATAGGTGGTGTTGATCACCGCCAGCGCGATCTGCTCATCATCCAGCGAGCGCGGCAGCTGCGGCGCTTCCAGCTCGACAATCTTCAGTTTTTTCGGGTTTTCCACGATATCCAGCGAGGTCGGCAGCAGGCCCACGCCCTCTTTCAGCTTAATCAGGCCCACTTTCTGCAGCAGCAGCAGAGAACGGCCGAGGTTGGTCGGATCGTTAGGAATCGCGACCTGCGCGCCTTCCTGCAGATCGTTCAGTGATTTGATTTTTTTCGAATAGCCCGCGATCGGGTAAACGAAGGTGTTGCCGACGGAGACCAGCTTATAACCGCGATCTTTGATCTGCCCATCCAGGTAAGGCTGATGCTGGAAGGCGTTAACGTCGATGTCGCCTTTGCTTAACGCTTCGTTCGGCAGCACGTAATCGTTAAAGGTGACCAGCTCGACATCGAGGCCATATTTGTCCTTCGCTACTTTCTGCGCGACTTCAGCAACCTGCTGTTCGGCGCCCACAATCACCCCTACTTTAATGTGGTTCGGGTCTTTCTCTTCCTGTCCACATCCCGCCAGTGCCATGGCGCCCAGAAGCGCGCTCACTGCAGCAATCTTTTTAAATGTAAAAGACATATCCCTTCCTTAATAGAGAGAATTGATGTTGCTTATTTGTGTGTGACTGCACGAACGATGCGGTCGCCACAGAACTGAATGAGATACACCAGCACAACCAGCAATACCAGTACAGTATTCATCACCGTGGCGTTATAGCCGATGTAGCCGTACTGATAACCGATCTGCCCCAGCCCGCCCGCGCCGACTGCGCCGCCCATGGCGGAGTAGCCGACCAGCGTGATCAGGGTAATAGTGGCCGCATTTACCAGTCCCGGCAAGGCTTCCGGCAGCAGGACTTTACGAATGATCTGCAGCGGTGTGGCGCCCATCGCACGCGACGCTTCAATCAGGCCGGTAGGCAGCTCCAGCAGGGCATTCTCCACCATACGCGCGATAAACGGCGCGGCGCCGACGGTCAGCGGAACGATCGCTGCCTGCAGACCAATCGAGGTGCCAACGATGGCGCGGGTAAAGGGGATCATCCAGACCAGCAGGATAATAAAAGGAATCGAACGGAAAATATTGACCAGCGCGGACAACACCCGATAGAGCTTGTTGTTCGCCATAATCTGACCGGGACGGGTAATATAGAGCAGCACGCCGACCGGCAGGCCCAGCACAAAACCAAAAAAGCCAGAGACGAAGGTCATCATCAGCGTTTCCCAGATGCCGCGGGCCAACAACCACATCATTGCTTCAGACATACCCTAATACCTCTACTTTTACATGGTGCTGCTGTAAATAGGCGATAGCGCCTTGCGTCTCCTGCTCGCTGCCGTGCATTTCCGCCAGCATAATGCCGAACTTCACGCCGCCCGCGTAATCCATCTGCGCGCTGATAATGTTGTTATTGACGTTAAAGCGACGCGCCGTTTCCGACAGCAGCGGCGCATCCACCGACTGGCCGGTAAACTCCAGACGCAACAGCGGCACGCTGTCGGCCGTCGACGCCGCTTTCAGGCGCTGCTGATAATCTTCCGGAATGTCCAGGTGCAGCGTCGACTGAATAAACTGCTGCGCCAGCGGTGTTTTCGGATGAGAGAAAACTTCGCTAACGCTGTCTTTCTCAATCAGCTGACCATTGCTGATCACCGCTACCTGATCGCAGATGCGTTTCACTACGTCCATCTCATGGGTAATCAGCAGAATGGTGATGCCAAGACGGCGGTTGATATCTTTAAGCAGCTCGAGGATCGCGCGCGTGGTGGCAGGATCGAGGGCGCTGGTGGCTTCGTCGCACAGCAGCACTTTCGGGTTGCTGGCCAGCGCACGGGCAATGGCGACGCGCTGCTTCTGTCCGCCGGAGAGGTTTGCCGGCCAGGCGTCATGCTTATCGCCCAGACCGACCAGATCCAGCAACTCGGTGACGCGCGCTTTCAGGGCTTCGCGCGGCATGTTGTCCAGTTCCAGCGGCAGCGCCACGTTACCGAACACGGTGCGCGAGTTAAGTAAGTTGAAGTGCTGGAAAATCATGCCGATCTGGCGGCGCGCCAGCGTAAGCTGACCTTCGGAAAGCGTGGTCAGCTCCTGGCCATCAACTAACACGCTGCCTGACGTCGGGCGCTCCAGCAGGTTGACGCAGCGGATCAGGGTGCTTTTACCGGCGCCCGACGAGCCGATGACGCCGTAAATCTGCCCGGCGGGCACATGCAGGCTAACATCGGACAATGCGGTAATGGTGCGCGTGCCCTGCTGAAAGACTTTAGTAATATTGGAAAGTTTTATCATTGATTTACTTATTATCTATCGCGATGTAGTTATCCGTGGTGTGTTCTGTTTTTGCCTGAGCGGACCGACAAAAAGTTGAAACGGATGTTAAGGCATCCAGACGTCTAAATCAATCAGAGAGATTCAATCTGCCATTCTCTCTTTTATTACAATCATGCGATACTGACAGATAAATTCGGCAGCAGGAGTTACTACGTGACGGCTAAAGTACCGGCGGTTTTTCTCGATCGCGATGGCACAGTGAATGTGGATCATGGCTATGTCCATGAGATTGATGATTTTCAGTTTATCGACGGCGCGATTGAAGCGATGCGCGAGCTGAAAGAGATGGGCTATGCGCTGGTGCTGGTGACGAACCAGTCCGGCATTGCGCGCGGCATGTTCAGCGAAGATACGTTTATGCAGCTCACCGAGTGGATGGACTGGTCGCTGGCCGACAGGGGAGTGGACTTTGACGGTATCTACTATTGCCCGCATCATCCGGAAGCGGCGGTAGAAGCCTATCGTCAGGAGTGCGACTGCCGTAAGCCACAGCCCGGTATGCTGCTCAGCGCGATGAAGCACCTGAATATCGATATGGCCGCTTCTTATATGGTAGGCGATAAGATTGATGATGTGCTGGCGGGTAAAGCGGCCGGCGTGGGCACCAGCGTGCTGGTACGCAGCGGTAAAGCAGTGACCGCCGAAGGCGAAAAGGCGGCCGATTGGGTGCTGGACAGCATCGCCGACCTGCCGGCGCGGATAAAACAGGGTTAAAAAACGGCGTTCTGCGCGAAATTTCAGCGAACGGTAAAAAAGTTGAAATTAGCACTTGTCAGCCCGGAAGAACTCCCTATAATGCGCCTCCATCGACACGGCACAACGGCTTACGCCACGCGGTGTTGAGCGGTTCAGCGAAGTCTGAATCGCCGGAGAAAAACTTCCTGAAAAGGGGTTGACTCTGAAAGAGGAAAGCGTAATATACGCCACCTCGCGGCAACGGCACGAAGCGCCGGTCGCACCGCTCTTTAACAATTTATCAGACAATCTGTGTGGGCACTCACAGGACGGATATCGCAAAAATAATTGCAGTATCAAGTCTCAAGAGTGAACACGTAATTCATTACGACGTTTTTCTTTGAGCATCAGACTTTTAAATTGAAGAGTTTGATCATGGCTCAGATTGAACGCTGGCGGCAGGCCTAACACATGCAAGTCGAACGGTAACAGGAAGCAGCTTGCTGCTTCGCTGACGAGTGGCGGACGGGTGAGTAATGTCTGGGGATCTGCCCGATGGAGGGGGATAACCACTGGAAACGGTGGCTAATACCGCATAACGTCGCAAGACCAAAGTGGGGGACCTTCGGGCCTCACACCATCGGATGAACCCAGATGGGATTAGCTAGTAGGTGGGGTAACGGCTCACCTAGGCGACGATCCCTAGCTGGTCTGAGAGGATGACCAGCCACACTGGAACTGAGACACGGTCCAGACTCCTACGGGAGGCAGCAGTGGGGAATATTGCACAATGGGCGCAAGCCTGATGCAGCCATGCCGCGTGTATGAAGAAGGCCTTCGGGTTGTAAAGTACTTTCAGCGGGGAGGAAGGGATGGCGTTTAATACGCGCCGTCATTGACGTTACCCGCAGAAGAAGCACCGGCTAACTCCGTGCCAGCAGCCGCGGTAATACGGAGGGTGCAAGCGTTAATCGGAATTACTGGGCGTAAAGCGCACGCAGGCGGTCTGTTAAGTCAGATGTGAAATCCCCGGGCTTAACCTGGGAACTGCATTTGAAACTGGCAGGCTTGAGTCTCGTAGAGGGGGTAGAATTCCAGGTGTAGCGGTGAAATGCGTAGAGATCTGGAGGAATACCGGTGGCGAAGGCGGCCCCCTGGACGAAGACTGACGCTCAGGTGCGAAAGCGTGGGGAGCAAACAGGATTAGATACCCTGGTAGTCCACGCCGTAAACGATGTCGACTTGGAGGCTGTTCCCTTGAGGAGTGGCTTCCGGAGCTAACGCGTTAAGTCGACCGCCTGGGGAGTACGGCCGCAAGGTTAAAACTCAAATGAATTGACGGGGGCCCGCACAAGCGGTGGAGCATGTGGTTTAATTCGATGCAACGCGAAGAACCTTACCTGGTCTTGACATCCACGGAATTCGGCAGAGATGCCCTAGTGCCTTCGGGAACCGTGAGACAGGTGCTGCATGGCTGTCGTCAGCTCGTGTTGTGAAATGTTGGGTTAAGTCCCGCAACGAGCGCAACCCTTATCCTTTGTTGCCAGCGGCTCGGCCGGGAACTCAAAGGAGACTGCCGGTGATAAACCGGAGGAAGGTGGGGATGACGTCAAGTCATCATGGCCCTTACGACCAGGGCTACACACGTGCTACAATGGCGCATACAAAGAGAAGCGACCTCGCGAGAGCAAGCGGACCTCATAAAGTGCGTCGTAGTCCGGATTGGAGTCTGCAACTCGACTCCATGAAGTCGGAATCGCTAGTAATCGTGGATCAGAATGCCACGGTGAATACGTTCCCGGGCCTTGTACACACCGCCCGTCACACCATGGGAGTGGGTTGCAAAAGAAGTAGGTAGCTTAACCTTCGGGAGGGCGCTTACCACTTTGTGATTCATGACTGGGGTGAAGTCGTAACAAGGTAACCGTAGGGGAACCTGCGGTTGGATCACCTCCTTACCATGCTGATACCTTCCCGTGTAGTGCTCACACAGATTGTCTGATAGAAATTAACGAGCAGTAAAATCCCGGCAGGCTTGTAGCTCAGGTGGTTAGAGCGCACCCCTGATAAGGGTGAGGTCGGTGGTTCAAGTCCACTCAGGCCTACCAAATTCTTCCTCATGCCGCGTTATACGCCCGGTCGTTTACCCGTGTAAACTTCCCGAACGTATGCCTTGCCTGAGAAAGAATTAAAGGTTAACCGGCGATTTTACAGTATATCTGGGGCTATAGCTCAGCTGGGAGAGCGCCTGCTTTGCACGCAGGAGGTCAGCGGTTCGATCCCGCTTAGCTCCACCATCAACATCAGGTTGATGACCACTCCAGAATACATTTACGAATGTATTGTGCAGTATTTGCTCTTTAACAATCCGGAACAAGCTGAAAATTTGAAAGAGCAGCTTCTTTGCATAAAGAACTGTTCAGAGTCTCTCAATTTTTCACACCGACACGGTGTCGCAAGACGCCTGTGGGTTGTGAGGTTAAGCGACCAAGCGTACACGGTGGATGCCCTGGCAGTCAGAGGCGATGAAGGACGTGCTAATCTGCGAAAAGCGCCGGTGAGGTGATATGAACCGCTATCAGCCGGCGATGTCCGAATGGGGAAACCCAGTGTGACTCGTCACACTATCGTTAAGTGAATACATAGCTTAACGAAGCGAACCGGGGGAACTGAAACATCTAAGTACCCCGAGGAAAAGAAATCAACCGAGATTCCCTGAGTAGCGGCGAGCGAACGGGGAACAGCCCAGAGCCTGAATCAGCATGTGTGTCAGTGGAAGCGTCTGGAATGGCGCACGGTACAGGGTGACAGTCCCGTACACGAAGATGCATGTGTTGTGAGCTCGATGAGTAGGGCGGGACACGTGGTATCCTGTCTGAATATGGGGGGACCATCCTCCAAGGCTAAATACTCCTGACTGACCGATAGTGAACCAGTACCGTGAGGGAAAGGCGAAAAGAACCCCGGCGAGGGGAGTGAAACAGAACCTGAAACCGTGTACGTACAAGCAGTGGGAGCCTTCTTTATGGGGGTGACTGCGTACCTTTTGTATAATGGGTCAGCGACTTATATTCTGTAGCAAGGTTAACCGTATAGGGGAGCCGTAGGGAAACCGAGTCTTAACCGGGCGCTAAGTTGCAGGGTATAGACCCGAAACCCGGTGATCTAGCCATGGGCAGGTTGAAGGTTGGGTAACACTAACTGGAGGACCGAACCGACTAATGTTGAAAAATTAGCGGATGACCTGTGGCTGGGGGTGAAAGGCCAATCAAACCGGGAGATAGCTGGTTCTCCCCGAAAGCTATTTAGGTAGCGCCTCGTGAATTCATCTCCGGGGGTAGAGCACTGTTTCGGCTAGGGGGCCATCCCGGCTTACCAACCCGATGCAAACTGCGAATACCGGAGAATGTTATCACGGGAGACACACGGCGGGTGCTAACGTCCGTCGTGAAGAGGGAAACAACCCAGACCGCCAGCTAAGGTCCCAAAGTCATGGTTAAGTGGGAAACGATGTGGGAAGGCCCAGACAGCCAGGATGTTGGCTTAGAAGCAGCCATCATTTAAAGAAAGCGTAATAGCTCACTGGTCGAGTCGGCCTGCGCGGAAGATGTAACGGGGCTAAACCATGCACCGAAGCTGCGGCAGCGACACTATGTGTTGTTGGGTAGGGGAGCGTTCTGTAAGCCTGCGAAGGTGTGCTGTGAGGCATGCTGGAGGTATCAGAAGTGCGAATGCTGACATAAGTAACGATAAAGCGGGTGAAAAGCCCGCTCGCCGGAAGACCAAGGGTTCCTGTCCAACGTTAATCGGGGCAGGGTGAGTCGACCCCTAAGGCGAGGCCGAAAGGCGTAGTCGATGGGAAACGGGTTAATATTCCCGTACTCGGTGTTACTGCGAAGGGGGACGGAGAAGGCTATGTTGGCCGGGCGACGGTTGTCCCGGTTTAAGCGTGTAGGCTGACTTTCCAGGCAAATCCGGAAAGTTAAGGCTGAGGCGTGACGACGAGGCACTACGGTGCTGAAGCAACAAATGCCCTGCTTCCAGGAAAAGCCTCTAAGCATCAGGTAACAACGAATCGTACCCCAAACCGACACAGGTGGTCAGGTAGAGAATACCAAGGCGCTTGAGAGAACTCGGGTGAAGGAACTAGGCAAAATGGTGCCGTAACTTCGGGAGAAGGCACGCTGGCACGTAGGTGGAGGGACTTGCTCCCCGAGCCGAAGCCAGTCGAAGATACCAGCTGGCTGCAACTGTTTATTAAAAACACAGCACTGTGCAAACACGAAAGTGGACGTATACGGTGTGACGCCTGCCCGGTGCCGGAAGGTTAATTGATGGGGTTATCCGTAAGGAGAAGCTCTTGATCGAAGCCCCGGTAAACGGCGGCCGTAACTATAACGGTCCTAAGGTAGCGAAATTCCTTGTCGGGTAAGTTCCGACCTGCACGAATGGCGTAATGATGGCCAGGCTGTCTCCACCCGAGACTCAGTGAAATTGAACTCGCTGTGAAGATGCAGTGTACCCGCGGCAAGACGGAAAGACCCCGTGAACCTTTACTACAGCTTGACACTGAACATTGAGCCTTGATGTGCAGGATAGGTGGGAGGCTTTGAAGCGTGGACGCCAGTCTGCGTGGAGCCATCCTTGAAATACCACCCTTTAATGTTTGATGTTCTAACCTGGCGCCGTGATCCGGCGTGGGGACAGTGTCTGGTGGGTAGTTTGACTGGGGCGGTCTCCTCCCAAAGTGTAACGGAGGAGTACGAAGGTCAGCTAATCACGGTCGGACATCGTGAGGTTAGTGCAATGGCATAAGCTGGCTTGACTGCGAGAGTGACGGTTCGAGCAGGTGCGAAAGCAGGTCATAGTGATCCGGTGGTTCTGAATGGAAGGGCCATCGCTCAACGGATAAAAGGTACTCCGGGGATAACAGGCTGATACCGCCCAAGAGTTCATATCGACGGCGGTGTTTGGCACCTCGATGTCGGCTCATCACATCCTGGGGCTGAAGTAGGTCCCAAGGGTATGGCTGTTCGCCATTTAAAGTGGTACGCGAGCTGGGTTTAGAACGTCGTGAGACAGTTCGGTCCCTATCTGCCGTGGGCGCTGGAAGACTGAGAGGGGTTGCTCCTAGTACGAGAGGACCGGAGTGAACGCACCGCTGGTGTTCGGGTTGTCATGCCAATGGCACTGCCCGGTAGCTAAGTGCGGAAGAGATAAGTGCTGAAAGCATCTAAGCACGAAACTTGCCTCGAGATGAGTCTTCCCTGGGGCCCTGAGCCCCCTGAAGGGACGTTGAAGACGACGACGTTGATAGGCCGGGTGTGTAAGCGCAGCGATGCGTTGAGCTAACCGGTACTAATGACCCGTGAGGCTTAACCTTACAACGCCACAGGCGTTTTAAGAAAAAAGAGAGACGCAGTTTTCAGCTTGTTCACCGGATTAGCGCGTGTGGCCCCCTGCGGGCGGCATGCGAAACAGAATTTGCCTGGCGGCGAGAGCGCGGTGGTCCCACCTGACCCCATGCCGAACTCAGAAGTGAAACGCCGCAGCGCCGATGGTAGTGTGGGGCCTCCCCATGCGAGAGTAGGGAACTGCCAGGCATCAAATTAAGGTTACACCTGTAAAGGTCGACACCGGTTATCAGCGAGACCCCGCTGGTAATGCAGTATTCGGTGGTGCGGTAGTTCAGTCGGTTAGAATACCGGCCTGTCACGCCGGGGGTCGCGGGTTCGAGTCCCGTCCGCACCGCCACTCTATAAGCAACAGCCCTGACAGCAATGTCAGGGCTTTTTGCTTTTCTGTCGTTGAAAAAGGGTGATACCGCGTGCTTTAAACCTCTTTTCCCGCCCCTCATTTTCCCGGCGGTTCACTTATCCCCCCTTTATCCCGCAGCATGGCTCCAGTTGTCCGCGAGCGTAAAGCAGGGCCCGCTTTACAAAACGTGATGTGTGTTAATCCACTCGCTGAGAAAATCGATAAAGGCTCTGACGCGGGTGCTGACGGCGCGATCGCTGTAATAGACGGCATTAAACGGCATGGCGACCGGCAAGCGTTTGTCCGCTAATACCTCCACTAAACTGCCGTCATTAACCTCATTATTGATCATGTAGTCTGACAGACAGGCGATGCCGTTCCCCGCCAGGCAGAGCTGCTTAAGCGTTTCCCCGCTGTTGGCAGTAATCGTAGGCTGGATAGTATAAAGCTCGCCGTCGGGCTGAGCGGCGGGCCAGCGATTCAGCGCCGGCGTTTCGACAAAGCCGAGGCAGCTGTGCTGCGCCAGCGCATCAACGCTAGTCGGTACGCCGCAGCGTGCCAGATAGGCAGGCGCCGCCACTATTTTGCGATAGCTGGTGAACAGCGGGCGGGCGCGCAAGCTGGAATCGCTCAGGTTTCCGGCGCGGATCGCCACATCCACCTTGCGCTCAATCAGGTTAATGAAGGTTTCGGAAGAGATAAGGGAGAGGGTCATTTCCGGATAGCGACGGCGAAACGGCTCGACCATCGGCGTGAGCAGGTGTAATACCACCGGCGTGGCGGCGTCTACCCGCAACAGGCCGCGCGGCACCAGCCGGCTTTCCATCAGCTCGTTTTCTGCCGCCGCCATCTCCTGCAGCAGCTTCTGTATTTTGCGAAAATAGCCTTCGCCTTCCTGCGTCAGGCTAATCTGGCGGGTGGTGCGCGTCAGCAGCTCCACCCCCAGCTTCGCCTCCAGCTTCTTTACGGCGCGGCTAACGGCGGAGGTCGCCAGTTCCAGCTGCCTGGCCGCACGGCTAAAGCTGCCGCTTTCCACTACCGTAACAAAGATTTTTAACTCATCTGTAGATGCTTTCACCCTGTCTCCCGTGCGATATTTTTCTTTCTGCGTCCCTGCCGGACAGGATAGCAGAGAGCAGGGCGGACTGAATTTGTTGCTATCGTAACATTTGCTTGCCTGTCGGGAAGGTAAATTCCGTCACACTGATTGAAAGTCTTCCCTGAAGCCCCTATAACTGAAAGCAGTACCTGTATGCAGACACTTCAGAAACGGGCGGTATCGTGCGGAAAAAAACCTATGCCATGAGATATGTAGCTGGCCAGCCTGCGGAAAGAATTTTCCAGCCGAACGCCATGCTGCATGTTGGGCAAGCGCTTCCGCCAGGCGCGCCTCTTACCTCCAGCGCGACGTTACGCGTGCTGGTGTGGAATATCTTCAAACAGCAGCGGGCTGACTGGCTGTCGGTGCTGCAAAGCTTCGGTAAGGATGCGCAGCTGGTCTTGTTGCAAGAGGCGCAGACCACGCCGGAGCTGGTGCGTTTCGCGACGTCGAACTACCTCGCTGCGGATCAGGTGCCCGCCTTTGTGCTGCCGCAGCATCCTTCCGGGGTAATGACGCTGGCGGCTGCCCATCCGGTCTACTGCTGCCCGCTGCGCGAGCGTGAGCCGCTGCTACGCCTGGCGAAATCGGCGCTGATCACCGCTTATCCTTTACCGGACGGTAAGATGTTGATGGTGGTAAACATCCATGCGGTTAACTTCAGTCTTGGGATCGATGTCTACAGCAAACAGCTGGGGCCGATCGGCGAGCAGCTGGCGCACCATGACGGCCCGGTGATCATGGCCGGGGATTTTAACGCCTGGAGCCGTCAGCGTATGAATGCGCTCTATCGCTTTGCGCGCGAGATGGGGTTGCGCGAGGTGCGTTTTACCGATGATTACCGCCGTAAGGCATTTGGTCGCCCGCTCGATTTTGTCTTCTATCGCGGGCTGCGGGTGGCTGAAGCGAGCGTGCTGGTGACGCGCGCCTCCGATCACAATCCGCTGCTGGTCGAATTCGCCGCTGCCGATGCGGTTCAGGCATAAAAAAAGCCGATCGTAAGATCGGCTTTTTATTTCCTTCAGCAAGCAAGCTTAGCTGTCTGGCGTCGCGCTGTTACTGACGAACAGGGTGAGTTTATCACCCGGCTGAATCGAACTGCTGTCGCTCAGCACGCTGTTCCAGCGCTTGACGTCTTTGATGTTTACACCATGTCGACGCGCAATACTGGCAAGAGAATCACCCTTACGAACCTTATAGGTGATGCTGTTGCCGTTATCGGCCAGTTCACTACCTGCCACGCTGTCGCCCGTCGTCAGCGTCTGTCCCGGTTTAATCGTGTTGCCGCGCAAATTATTAGCGCGCTGCAGCGCTTTTACCGAAACGCCCATCCGGCTGGCGATGCCTGACAGGGTATCGCCGTTACGCACCGTATAGCTGCTGGCGCTGTTGCTCGCCAGACGCGTCGGTTGTACCGCAGCGATGTCGCCAGAGGCCAGAGAGCTACGCAGCTGCGCCACATTCGCCTTCGGCACCATAATATAGTGCGGTCCGTTAGGCGCCGTTGCGCCACGTTTGTAGCCCGTATTGTAGTTCTTCAGCTTGCTCACCGAGAGGCCGGCCATTTCCGCCGCCTGCGTCAGTTTAATCTGCTGACCCACTTCAACACGCGCCAACGCGCGACTTTCATTCGGGGCCGGCAACCGTACGCCATAACGCTTGTTGTTTTTCAGGATATCCTGCAACGCCAGCATTTTAGGGACGTACAGCGTGGTTTCACGCGGTAAGGACAGATGCCAGAAATCAGTTGGTTTGCCGCGCGCTTTATTCTGTTTAATCGCTTTCAGCACTCGCCCTTCGCCGCTGTTATAGGCCGCGATGGTTAACAACCAGTCTCCGTCGAACATCGTGTTCAGACGTTCCATCATATCCAGAACCGCTCGGGTCGACGCGACGATATCGCGGCGGCCGTCATACCACTGATTCTGTTTTAAACCATAGTTACGCCCCGTACTCGGCACTATCTGCCAGATGCCTGCGGCATCCGCGGCGGATGTGGCGTGGGGGTTAAAAGCGCTCTCCACTATGGGTAGTAGTACCAGTTCCATCGGCATCTTACGTTGCTTAATCTGCTCGACTATCCAGTACATATACGGCTCTGCCCGTAAAGTTACATCGTGGAGATAGCTCTTGTTTCTTAAGTACTTTTGTTTCTGCTCTCGGATCCGGGGGTTTTCCGGAACCTCCATCTTCAGCCCGTCGCGAATGTAATTCCACAAATCCTGGTCCTGAGTCAGGGCCGTTCCATCATCCTGCCAACGCGGGGATAACATGCGATCTGTAAATTTACCATTCTCACTTTGACCAGCTGAAGACAGACTCTGTGCATGCTGTTCAGGGATAGTGGCATCGTGTCGCGATGCCTGACATCCCATCATCAGCAAGACCGAGGCGAGAAGGATAATCGCTCTAGTCTTCATGTGTGTGTCAATGGTTTGCTTAAAAGACGAGCAATCATACGTGCTGAAGCACCACAACACAACCCGAAAAATCAAAAATTGTCTTTCTTCTGCCGTAGCAGGGCAAAAACGTCCCATGCATGCTGTGGCGGCATATTCAAACGTAACGCCCTTTGTAAATCAGCATCTTGCGTACGTAAAAATAAATTTATTTGCCGTTCGTGCCCCAGTTTTGTTGGCAAACTAGTGCGGTTTTCAGCGCGTAACTCCTTAATTTCGTGAAAATAGCGCTGAATCTCCCTGTCTTCCGGCAGCGTAGCGTTAGCAAATTTTAAGTTAGATAAGGTGTATTCGTGGGCGCAGCAAACCAGAGTTTCATCTGGCAATTCAGCAAGTTTCTGAAAAGATTCGTACATCTGTTCTGCCGTGCCTTCAAACAGACGTCCGCAGCCGCCAGAAAACAGAGTGTCACCGCAAAAAAGATAAGGTGCGCTGTAATATGAGATATGTCCTAAAGTATGGCCGGGGGTAAAAATCACCCTAAATTCGCAGCCCAAAACAGGCACGATATCGCCTTCGCTGACAATCTGGGTAGCGCCCTTATCTTGTGTCTCTTGCGGGCCGTAGACCACTATTTCCGGCCACTTGTTCAGCAGTTCTTTTACGCCGCCAACGTGGTCATGATGGTGATGGGTCAGTAGAATAGCGACCGGCGTCCACTGCTGCTGTTCCACTGCCGCCAGCACCGGCGCCGCTTCGCCGGGATCGACAATCAGACAGCGGCCCTGGTCATCGCTCAATGTCCAGATGTAGTTATCCTGAAACGCTGGGATACTGTTAAGATTCATACACACCTCTCGCACGTCGTGAAGGAACACCGATGGTAAAACATGAAGCCCGCTAAAACACGCCAAATTCTGGCCACGCCGCACTCATGGTCTGATATGCCATGGGGGAGTCGTTCCGCGACGCGCTGACCCAGCATCTGCAGCCCTGTCTCGGCAAGCTGTACGGCTTTCACCTGCTAAAAATCGGCAACCTGAGCGTCGAGATCGATACCCAGGCCTGCGCGATTTCGCATCAGGTTAACGTCGGCGAGGCGGGGCAGGCGGTACAGGTGGTGGCCGATCCGCTGCATCTGCCTTTTGAGGCGAAGTCGGTGGATGCCTGCCTGCTGGCGCATACCCTGAGCTGGAGTCAGGATCCGCACCGCATTCTGCGCGAAGTGGATCGCGTGCTGATCGATGACGGCTGGATGATTATCACCGGCTTTAATCCGCTCAGCCTGCTGGGGATGGGCAAGGCGATCCCGGGTCTGCATCGCCGTCCGCCGTGGAATGGCCGCATGTTCAGCCAGATGCGTCTGCTTGACTGGCTAAGCCTGCTTAATTACGAAGTGGTGTACCGCAGCTGTTTTCAGGTGGTGCCGTGGAGCCGACAGGGTGGGCGAGTCATCAGCACGCACGTGCCGGCGCTGGGCTGCCTCAATATCATGGTGGCGCGCAAGCGCACCCTGCCGCTGAGCATGACGCCAGCCAAAAAAATCAGCGGCAAAGTTAAGCTGCGCGCCACGGTCAACGCCACGCGTCAGCTGCATAAAACGCGGGATCAGGATTCCGGCTGATAGCCGATATCCTCAAACGCCGGGCTGCCGGCGGCGGCGCGCGCCAGCTCATCGCAGCGTTCGTTCTCCGCATGTCCGGCGTGCCCCTTTACCCATTCCCATTTAATCTGATGGTGGCTGAGCGCCGCATCCAGCCGCTGCCACAGGTCGACATTCTTAACCGGCTTCTTATCTGCGGTTTTCCAGCCGCGCTTTTTCCAGTTATGGATCCAGCTGGTGATCCCCTGACGCAGGTACTGGCTGTCGGTGCTGAGCGTCACTTCGCAGGGCTGCGTTAACGCTTCCAGCGCCACAATGGCCGCCATCATCTCCATACGGTTATTGGTGGTGCGATAAAAACCGGCGCTAAAGGTTCTTTCATGCTCGCGATAGCGTAAAATAGCGCCATAGCCGCCAGGGCCGGGGTTACCGAGGCAGGAGCCATCGGTGAAAATTTCTACCTGTTTGCGCATCTCTGGTAGACTTCCTCCTGAAAAAACGCCAAGTCTGACATAAACGAGCCTTATGAGCACAGCAATTACACGCCAGATCGTTCTCGATACAGAAACCACCGGCATGAACATGGTGGGGGTGCATTACGAAGGCCATCGCATTATTGAAATCGGTGCGGTGGAGATCATCAATCGCCGTCTGACCGGCAATAATTTCCATATGTACCTGAAGCCCGATCGGCTGGTGGACCCGGAAGCGTTCGGCGTTCACGGTATCGCCGACGAGTTCCTGCTGGATAAGCCAACCTTCAGCGATATCGCCGATGAGTTCCTGGACTATATTCGCGGCGCCGAATTGGTGATCCACAATGCGTCGTTCGATATCGGCTTTATGGATTACGAGTTCAGCAAGCTGAACCGCAACATCCCCAAAACGGATACCTTCTGTCAAATTACCGATAGCCTGTTAATGGCGCGCAAGCTGTTCCCTGGCAAGCGCAATAGCCTGGATGCGCTCTGCTCGCGTTACGAAATCGACAACAGCAAGCGAACGCTGCACGGCGCGTTGCTCGATGCCGAGATTCTGGCGGAAGTGTTCCTGACCATGACCGGCGGGCAGACCTCGCTGGCGTTCTCCATGGAGGGCGAACAGCAGCAGAATGAAAACGGCGAAGGGATCCAGCGCGTGTCGCGTACTTCCGGGCTGCGCGTGGTGGCGGCCAGCGATGAAGAAGTGATGGCGCATGAACAGCGCCTCGACCTGGTGATGAAAAAGGGCGGCAGCTGCCTGTGGCGGGCATAAATCCATCATTTCGCTGTAAAAAGGCGCAGTAAGATGAAAAAACAGGCAAACGATCGCCTGGGTAAGAAAAAGCGTTGACGGCCAGAACAACTCCCCTTAATATGCGCCTCGTTCCCGACGGGGAACGCAGCGCGGTGCGGTAGTTCAGTCGGTTAGAATACCGGCCTGTCACGCCGGGGGTCGCGGGTTCGAGTCCCGTCCGCACCGCCAACTCTTCAGAAAGGCCGATTCAGCAATGAATCGGCCTTTTGCTTTTCTGCGTTTTACTCCTCCTGCATCGCCACCGGCGCGGCATAACGCGGCGCGGATGCCTCGCGCTCGTCGCGTGCCAGCCAGCGATAGCCGCCCGCGCCAAGCGCCACGCCGATAAACCAGCTGAAGCTGGCCACTGCGTGCAGCGACGGTGTAAAGCTGATGAGCAGGCCGATCGCTACCGACGGCAGCAGCGCGCCAATCGCTTTCGGATTAAAGCCGCCGCGATACCAGTAGCGCCCGGACGGCGTCGCGTTGAACAGATCGTCCACCACGACCTTGCCGCGCTTAATCAGATAGAAATCCGCCAGCAGAATGCCGAACAGCGGCCCGATAAAGGCACCCAACACATCCAGCGTATAGTGGATCAGCTCCGGCGACTGAAACAGGTTCCACGGCGTCAGCAGCACCGAACCGACAGCGGCGATCATGCCGCCGGTGCGGAAGCTGATCTTCTGCGGCGAACAGTTAGAGAAGTCGAAAGCGGGAGAGACGAAGTTCGCCACGATATTAATGCCGATGGTGGCGGTGATCATCGTTAGCAGGCCAATCGCTACCGCCAGGTCACTGCCTACCATGCTGACGGTTTCAATCGGATCGGTGATCATCTTGCCGAACAGCGAACGCGTGCCGGAGACGATCACGACCGTCACCACGGAAAACAGCAGAAAGTTAAACGGCAATCCCCAGCGGTTACCACGGCGAATCGCCTGCATACTTTTACCGTAGCGCGAGAAGTCGCCGAAGTTAAGCAGCGGCCCGGAGAAGTAGGAGACCACCAGCGCGGTGGCGGTGATCATCTGCCAGCTCTGCTCGCTGACGCTCAGGCTTTTGCTGGCCAGCGTAAAGGAGATACCGGAAAAGCCGGTTTTGTATACAATCCAGCCCGCCAGCGCCAGCATCACCACATACACCGCCGGACCGGCGACATCAATAAAGCGCTTAATCGCGCTCATGCCGTGCCAGAATACCGCCGCCTGCAGCAGCCACATTACGCCAAAGCAGATCCAGCCAAGCAGCGATAGCCCCAGCCAGGCGCCGTGCGTCAGCGATGCGAGCGCCGGCCAGAACTTCAGCAGCACCAGCATCAGCGCGTTAGAGGCGAGCCAGGTTTGAATACCGTACCAGGCGAAAGCGATCAGCCCGCGGATTACCGCCGGGATATTGGCGCCGAAAACCCCGAATGCCTGGCGACAAATCACCGCGTAGGGCACGCCCGTCAGCTGGCTCGGCTTTGCCACCAGGTTGGCGCAGAGCTGCACGATGCAAATTCCCACCAGCAAGCAGATCAGCACCTGCCAGCTCGCCAGCCCGAGCGTAAAGAAGCTGGCCGCCACCACGTAGCCGCCCATGCTATGCACATCCGACATCCAGAAAGAAAAAATGTTGTACCAGCTCCATGTCTGCTGGGGCACCGGCGCAAGATCGTCGTTGGTCAGGCGCGGACTGTAGTGCGCATCGTCCCGCGCGGCCGATGCTGAAGTAACGGCGGAATATTCTGGCATGAAACCTGCTCCTCTGAAGATGGGTAACGGAGAACCTCGTGCTTCAGCACTTGCAGGATCCAGGCCAACCGTAGAAGGGGAGACAGGAATCGGCCACACCGCGCCCCCTTTTTTGTATACAACACCGCGCGACGGGAGAAGGTGATGAAGCGTGAAACCGGCCAGCGAACGGCCGCAGAACGGAACGATAGTCATGAGCCTGTTTATCAGGCGCTGTTAACTGCCATCGTGGAACAGCAGCTGCCGCCCGGCAGCCGCCTGCCGGAGGAGGCGCTCTCCGCCGCCTTCGGCGTCAGTCGCACCGGCATTCGCAAAGTGCTGCAACGCCTCGCGGCGGTGCAAATGATCGTCTTATTGCCCGGACGTGGTGCTAAGGTCGCCTCGCCCGATGTGCAGGAGGCGCGGGATATTTTCCGCACCCGCGCGCTGATCGAGTGCGCCAACCTGCCGAACGTGCTGGCTCACTGCCAGCCGCCGCATCTGGCGGGGCTGGCGGGGCTGCTTGAGCAGGAGCGTCAGGCGCACCAGCAGCAGGAAGGGGCGGCGGCGATCCGCCTTTCCGCCGCTTTTCATATTCAGCTGCAGGCGATCTCCGGCAATCGGGTGCTGACCGAACTGGTCACGCGGCTGACTCAGCGCTCTTCGCTGGTGATCGCCGCCTGGGGCGCGCCCTGGCGTCACGGCTGCCGCTGCGACGATCACGACCGGCTGGTGGATCTTCTGCGCGAAGGCGCGCTGACGCCGCTGTCCGACGCCCTGCAGCGCCATTTCGACCAGATCCTCGCCTCGCTGCGTTTTGAGCGTGACGCCGCCGCAGCGCCCGATTTCATCCAACTGTTTGCCGATAAAGGAGTCCATCGCTGATGAATCCCCTCTTAATACAGGTCATCAATCCTAATACCACGCTGGCGATGACCGAAACCATCGGCTGCGCCGCACGCGCCGCCGCCGCACCCGGCACGGAAATCCTCGCTGTTTCCCCCTCGCAGGGCGTGCCGTCGATTGAAGGCCACGCCGACGAGGCGATTGCGGCGATCGGCGTACTGGAGCAGGTCAGGCGGGGAAGAGAGCAGGGCGTACAGGGACACGTCATCGCCTGCTTCGGCGATCCCGGCCTGCTGGCGGCGCGCGAGCTGGCCAGCGGCCCGGTGGTAGGCATTGCCGAAGCGGCGATGCACCTGGCGACCATGGTGGCGACCCGTTTCTCTATCGTCACCACGCTGCCGCGTACGGTGATCATCGCGCGCCATCTGCTACAGCAGTATGGCTTTAGCCATCACTGTGCCGCGCTGCACGCCATCGATATGCCGGTGCTGGCGCTGGAAGATGGCAGCGGACAGGCGCAGGAGCTGGTGCGCCGTCGCTGTCTGCAGGCCAAACGCGAGGATGGCAGCGGCGCCATCGTGCTGGGATGCGGCGGCATGGCGGCGCTTGCCGCCGAGCTGACGCATGAGCTGGGTATGCCGGTGATCGATGGCGTCGGCGCGGCGGTCAAAATGGTGGAATCGCTGGTCGCGCTGGGCTTAGGCACCAGTAAATATGGTGATTTAGCCTTCCCACGAGAAAAAAAGATATCGGGCGCATTTCAGCACCTAAACTAACGGAAGCTATCTGCTCAAGAAAGGAGCCAGAGAATGAGTGCATCTCCAGACAAAAAAGAGTACAGCTTTAATAAAAATTATCCGCGCGATCTGCGCGGGTACGCCGGCAAGCCGCCGCACGCCGCCTGGCCCGGCGAGGCGCGCATCGCGGTGCAGTTTGTTCTCAACTATGAAGAGGGTGCGGAAAACAACGTATTGCACGGCGATGCCGGATCGGAGCAGTTCCTTTCCGATATCATCGGCGCCGCCAGCTATCCCGATCGCCATATGTCGATGGATTCGCTGTATGAATATGGCTCGCGTGCCGGCTTCTGGCGCATTCACAATGAGTTTCAGAAACGCGGTCTGCCGCTGACGGTGTTCGGCGTGGCGATGGCGCTGGCGCGTCATCCTGAAATCGTGCAGGCGATTAGCGAAGCGAACTATGACGTGGTCAGCCACGGCTGGCGCTGGATCCACTATCAGTCAATGGACGCGAAAACCGAACGACAGCATATTCAGCAGGCGGTCGACGTGCTGATGGATCTGTTCGGCAAAGCGCCTACCGGCTGGTACACCGGGCGCGACAGCCCGAATACCCGGCGGCTGGTGGTAGAGCAGGGCGGCTTCAGCTACGACAGCGACTACTACGGCGACGATCTGCCGTTCTGGACGCAGGTCACCTGTCAGGACGGCACGGTGAGGCCGCATCTGATCATCCCCTATACGCTGGAAACCAACGATATGCGTTTCGCCACGCCGCAGGGGTTCAACACCGCTGAACAGTTTTATACTTATCTCAAGGACAGCTTCGACGTGCTGTATGAAGAGGGCGAAAGCGCGCCGAAAATGTTGTCGGTGGGGATGCACTGCCGCCTGCTGGGACGACCGGGGCGTTTCCGCGCGCTGACCCGCTTCCTCGATTACATTCAGCAGCATGAAAAGGTCTGGATCTGCACCCGTCAGCAGATCGCCGATCACTGGATAAAGCACCATCCGGCACCGGAAAGCTGACAGTCTGGCGGCCTCGCTGCAGGCCGCCGCCTGGCTCGCTTTTCTCCTTCCTGCGCTTTTTCCCCCTTCTGACAGGCGGGTTCTTTATGCGGTCATCAGGCTCACCTGCGCGGCGACGATGCGCCACCCTTCCGGCAACCGCGCCCAGCTCTGCTGCTGCCGGCCGATACGCTCGCTGCCGACGCGGGTAAACTCGGTACTGCAGACCGCGAAATCCGTGCCGAAAGTGGTGATCACCGTATTACGTAACTGACGGTCAAGCCCGGCGGCGGGCCGTGCGGCGCGAAAGGCGCGGATCGCCGCAATGCCATAGAGATTCTCGCCGGCTCCAAGGCGCACGGTACGCTCGTCATGCCAGAACAGCTCATCCAGCACGGCGATATCATTGCCGACCAGCGCCTGCTCGTAGCGCTGAAAGGCGGCCGTCACTTCTGCCAGCACCGCCGGCAGATTAATCGCTTCATAATTCATCAGACATGCTCCCTTTCGCCACCGGCGCTGCCGCAATGCCCATCTGCTCCAGCGCGCGGGCGGCACGCAGGCAGCGCGCCTCCTGAAACGGCGCGGCAATCAGCTGCACGCCGATCGGCAGGCCGCTGGCGGTTTGCAGCGGCACGGTCACCACCGGCAGGCCGAGAAACGAGATAGGCTGCGTCAGCATCCCCATGCTGGCGCGCACCGGCAGCGTCTGGCCGTTAATCGTCATGCTCTCCTGGCCCATCAGCGTGGCGCTGCAGGGCGTGGCGGGCGCAATCAGAATATCAACATCAGCGAACAGCGCCGTCACCTGCTGCTGAAAATGGCGACGAAAACGCTGCGCCTGCACGTACCAGGCGGCGGGCAGCATCGCCCCCGCCAGCAACCGCTCGCGCGACAGCGGCTCAAAACGTTCGGGCTGACTGCGCAGTAAAGGCAGATAGCGGTTACCCCCTTCCGAAGCAGTAATAATAAAGGCCGCCGAGCGGGCGATCTCCACCTCTTCTATGCTCAGCTCCTCGCTCGCTTCCAGCGCGCGCGCCACTGTCGCGACCGCCTGCTGCGCCTCCGCATCGCTCCACTGGCGGAAAAAGCCGCCCAGCACCGCGCAGCGCAGCCCCTCCATGCCGCGATGCAGCTGCCCGCTCACCGGCTGCACCGCCACGTTCGCCTGAAAGGCATCCTGCGCGTCGTGTCCCTGCAGCGCATCATAAACGTATGCCAGGTCTTCGCTGCGGCGGGCGAACGGGCCGATATGGTCAAGGCTGGCAACGAACGGATGGGTGCCGTGCCGCGACAGGCGGCCGAAGGTCGGCTTCAGGCCGAACACCCCGCACAGCGAGGCGGGTACGCGAATCGATCCATTGGTGTCGCTTCCCAGGGTAAAATGCGCCAGCCCGGCAGCCACGGCGGCGGCCGAACCGCCAGAGGAGCCGCCGGCGATACGCTGCACATCGTGCGGATTGCGCGTGGCACCGTAGTGGCTGTTCTCAGTGGTAAAGCCATAGGCGTAGGCATCCATATTCAGCATGCCGCTGAGCAGCGCGCCGGCCTGGCTTAGCGTCGCCAGCGCCCAGGCGTCATGCGCGGCGGGCGCGCTGTCGCTGAACAAACTGGCACCCGCCAGCGTGGGATGGCCCGCCACGTCAAACAGATTTTTTACCGCATAAGGCACGCCGGCGAGCGGCGGCAGCGGCTGCCCCTCGCGCCGCCGTCGATCAAGGCGATCCGCCTCCCGGCGCATGCGATCGCCGACGATCGTTGTCCAGGCGTTCAGGCGCGGGTTCTGCTGCTCAATGGCGCAGAGAGTGGCGGCGGCGATCTCCGCCGCGCTCAGCTCGCCGCGCGCCAATGCCTGACGCAGCTGGCGAATAGAGAGTTCATGAAGCGTCATGCCTGATATACCCCCGCCACATCCAGCCGCGTATCAAGCGGCAACGCCATCAGCGGCCCGGCCATCTGCGCGATGCGGGTAAACTGCGTCAGCAGTTCGGCGCGCCGCGCCTCATCCAGCTCCAGATCCAGCAACGCCTCCATCTGGCGCAGGTAAGCGGTCCAGTCAGTCGTGGTCTGCATATTTTCCTCCTTTATCAGAAACCGGCCGCGCTGCCGTTGCTGCGCGGATCGAAAGCGCCTTCCAGCATGCCGTTGGTATGCCGCACGATAGCGCCGGCATGGCCCACCGCCTCGCTGAAGTCCGGCAGCGTCTCGACTTCGTGGCCAAGCGCGCGCAGCTGTGCCAGCGTATCGGCGTGAAAGCGCCCCTCCAGCTTCAGCGAATCGGACGCCTGGCCCCAGGTGCGGCCCAGCAGCCAGCGCGGCGCGCTCACCGCCTCCTGCAGCGCCATCCCCTGAATCACGTGGCGCGTAAAGATTGCCGCCTGGGTTTGCGGCTGGCCGTCGCCGCCCATCGCGCCGTATACCATCACCCGACCATCTTTCAGGCGGGCGGCAGCGGGGTTCAGGGTGTGGAACGGCTGTTTGCCGGGCAGCAGCGTCAGCAGATGATTGGGTTCGAGGCTGAATGCCGCGCCGCGGTTCTGCCAGACGATGCCGGTATCGGGCAGCACCACGCCGCTGCCGAATTCGTGATAGATGCTCTGAATAAAAGAGACCGCCATGCCGCTGCTGTCCATTACCCCCAGCCAGACGGTATCACCGGGGCCGCGTCCGCCCCCCCAGGGGGCGGCACGCGTCAGGTCGAGCTGGCGCGCGGTCTCCGCCAGCAGCCCGCTCTCCAGCAGCGCCTGCATCTCCTCGCGCATATGCAGCGGGTCAGTGATATAGCGGTCGCGCAGGGCGAACGCCTTTTTCGTCGCTTCGACAATGCGGTGGACGGTCTGGACTTCATCCGCCTGCGCCATCTCCAGGCTGTCGGTGATGCCGAGGATCGCCAGCGACACCAGCCCTTGCGTCGGCGGAGCGAGGTTATAAATGTCGCCGTGCTGGTGGGCGAGGTGCAGCGGCGCACGGCGTCGGGCGCGGTGGCGCTGCAAATCCTCCAGCATCACTGGCATCTCCAGTTGGGCCATGCCCTGCGCCAGCCGCTGCGCCAGCGGGCCGCGATAGAAGCTCTCCAGCCCGTATTCGCACAGTTCGGAAAGGGTGTCGGCCAGCGCCGGCTGCGTAAAGCGGCTGCCGGGACGCGGCGGCGCGCCGTCCGGCATAAAGAGGGCGGCGAAGCCGGGCTGGTCAGCCAGCTCGTGCGCCATGGCGGCGGTGGCGGCCGCCTGCGAAGCGGTAACCGGCATACCATCGGCGGCGTAGCGAATGGCGTCGCGCAGCAGGCGCGTCAGCGGCAGCGCGCCGCCGCCCAACTCGCGGGAAAGGTTCAGCGCGTCGGACCAGCCGCTGACGGTGCCGGCGACGGTCAGCGCCGCTTTCGGCCCGCGGTGGGGGATCCGCGTCATCCCCTGATAAAAGCTCGCCCCGGCGAGGGATCCGGCGGCGCCGCTGGCGTCGATGGCGACCGGCGCGCCCTGCGGCGGCACCACCAGCCAGAAGCCGTCGCCGCCGAGGCCGTTCATATGTGGATAGACCACGGCGATGGTCGACGCGGCGGCCACCATCGCTTCAATCGCATTGCCGCCTTCGCGCAGTACCGCCAGCGCGCTTTCGCTGGCGAGATGGTGCGGCGTCACTACCATCCCCTGCGGCGCCATATTACTCTGGATCATTGCGTTCCCTTATTGGCTCTGTTGATAAAAGCTAAGCAAGAGACGTTCCAGGTTTGGCCATCCGGTTTCTGGCGCGATTTATGCTATGTTCTGGCTGAAACAAAAGTTACGGGGCGGGTTATGACACAGCTTGATGAACGGCTCAGGCAACATTACGGGCAGCTTTCGCCGCAGGAGCAGCGCATCGCCGATTTTATCGTCGACCATTTCGACGATCTGATCGGCTATAACAGCGCCGAGCTGGCGCGCCTGAGCGGCGTCTCCAAGGCGACCGTCAGTCGCCTGTTCAGGCGGCTCGGCTACGAGAAATATAAGGATATGCGCGACGAGCTGCGCACCCTGCGGCAGAGCGGCATGCCGCTGACGGACAGCCGCGAAGCGGCGCAGGGCAACACGCTGCTGGCGCGCCACTACAAGCAGGAGATGGCGAACCTGACGCAGTGGATGAATCAGCTTGATCCGCAGCGGTTCAGCGAGGTGGTCGCCGCGCTGGGGCAGGCGCGGCGCATTTTTATCTTCGGTATGCGCAACGGCTGGCCGGTAGCGCTGCATCTGCGTCAGCAACTGCTGCAGGCGCGTCCGCAGGTGCATATTCTGCCGCAGCCGGGCCAGACGCTGGCGGAAGAGCTGGTGGATATCGCCGCCGACGATCTGGCGATTGTCGTCGCTTTCCGCCGCCGTTCGCGCATTATCAGGCCGCTGTTGCAGCAGCTGCAGCAGCAGAGCGTGCCGGTGCTGCTGTTATGTGAGCCGCAGGCGCAGGGGATCCTGCCGCTGGCACGCTGGCCGCTCTGCACGCCGCTGGACAGCGTCTCCGCCTTTGACAGCTACTCCGCTGCCATGAGCCTGGTGAACCTGCTGGCCAACGCCCTGCTGCATGAGGGGCTGGCGCAGGGACGTCAGCGCATTCACGCCATCGCCGATCTCTATCAACAGCTGGATGAACTCGAACAGCGCTGATGGGGCACCATTTTGGTGCTTTGCGCCGTTACGGCACAGCGCGCGCTTCTCTGTTATGTCGTCGCCGGCGGCCCGTTAACCGGGCCGTTGCGCGTTTTTTCCTGCCCGCTCTCTCCGCCTTCGCCACCTGGCACATTAGTTGCAAAAAGCTCAATGACGAACCTTTTGTTGCAACACTTCACTCCGGGGCGAAACAGCGATGAATAAATTAATCAGGGTCATGATGGGCGCGGCGTTAATGGTTATGCAACTCAGCAGCGCGCTGGCCGATGGGCTGCAGACCATTGAGCAACGCGGCGTGCTGCGCGTGGCGGTGCCGCAGGATTTCCCGCCGTTTGGTTCGGTCGGCACCGATCTGCAGCCGCAGGGCTATGATATCGATATGGCGAAGTACCTCGCCAGCCAGATGAAACTAAAGTTGCAGCTGGTGCCGGTCACCAGCGCCAACCGCGTACCCTACCTGCAAACCGATAAGGTCGATCTGGTGATCTCCAGCCTCGGCAAAAATCCCGAGCGCGCCAACGCCATCGATTTCAGCCGCGCCTACGCGCCGTTCTTTCTCGGCGTTTTTGGGCCGAAAGGCGGCCAGCCGCTGAGCGATGCGGCGGCGCTGAGCGGCAAAAGCATCGGCGTCACGCGCGGCGCGGTGGAGGATATGGTGCTGAGCAGCGTGGCGCCGAAGGCGGCGACAATAAAACGCTACGAGGATAACAACACCACGCTCTCCGCTTATCTCTCCGGACAGGTGCAGTACGTCGCCACCGGCAACCTGGTGGTGGCCGCCATCGCGCGCCAGAACGCCGCCAAAGCGCCGGTGGCGCAATTTATGCTGAAAGATTCGCCCTGCTATATCGGCCTGAAAAAAGGCGAGCCGGCGCTGAAGGCGAAGATCGACGCGCTGATTGAGCAGGGCATTCAGGACGGCACCCTCAACAAGCTGTCGCAGCAGTGGCTGAAAGCGCCGCTGCCGGCCAACCTCGGCGCATAAGGGCAGGGCGATGAGCGGGCAACTCAACTTTAGCGCGCTGTGGCCTTACTGGCCGCAGCTGCTGGCGGGCGCGTGGGTCACTATCCAGCTAACGCTGTTGGCGACGCTCGGCGGTGTGGCGCTGGGCATCCTCGGCGCGGCGCTGCGCAGCGGCAAGCCGAACGGCCTGAGCCGGCTCTGGGGCGGCTACGTCGAACTGATCCGCAATACGCCGTTCGTGGTACAGCTCTTCTTTATCGTCTTCGGTCTGCCGACGGCCGGCCTGAAGCTGACGGCTGGGGAGGCGGCGCTACTGGCGATGCTGATCAACCTCGGCGCTTACAGCACCGAGATTATTCGCGCCGGCATCCAGGCGACGCCGAAAGGGCAGTGGGAGGCGGGGCGCGTGCTGGGGCTGAGCTATACGCAAACCTTTCTGCGCATCGTGCTGCCGCCCGCCATGCAGCGTATCTATCCGGCGCTGGTCAGCCAGTGCATTATCGTGATGCTCGGCTCCTCAGTGGTTTCGCAGGTCTCTTATGAGGAGCTGACCTTCGCCGCCAGCCTGATCCAGTCGCGCACCTTTTTAAGTTTCGAAGTCTATCTGGTCTCGACGCTGATCTATCTGTTGCTGTCGATGATGATGCGCCAGCTGCTGCTGGCGGCGGGCCGGAAATGGTTTGGAGCCACGCGATGAACACCTTTACCGACTGGGATATCGTGCGCAACCTGCTGCTGGCGGCGCGCTGGACGGTGCTGCTGTCGCTGACGGCGTTTCTCGGCGGGGCGCTGATGACGCTGCCGCTGCTGCTGCTGCGCCTGACGCGCCGTCGCTGGCCGCAGCGCCTGGTGCGCGGCTACACCGAGCTGTTTCAGGGCACACCGCTGCTGATGCAGCTGTTTCTCGCCTTTTTCGGCCCGGCGCTGTTCGGCTTCGACCTGTCGCCCTGGGCTGCCGCCGCGCTGGCGCTGACGCTCTACAGCAGCGCCTTCCTGGTGGATATCTGGTACGGCAGCATCCGCGCGCTGCCGCCGGGGCAGTGGGAGGCATCGCGCTGCCTGGGGCTGCATTTCGGCCAGACGCTGCTGCGCGTGATCGCGCCGCAGGCGATGCGCATCGCCATCGCGCCCACCGTCGGCTTTGCGGTGCAGGTGATCAAGGGCACCGCGCTGGCGTCGATTATCGGCTTCGTCGAGCTGACCAAGGCCGCCACCATTCTCACCAACGTCACCTACCAGCCGTTCCGGGTTTTCGGGCTGGTGGCGCTGGGCTATTTCCTGATGTGTTACCCGCTGTCGCGCTACAGCCAGTATCTGGAGAAGAAATGCCATGCCGCTGATCACCATTAATCAGGTTCAGAAATATTACGGCACCAACCATGTGCTGAAAGGCGTCGATTTGGATATCGAAGGCGGCGAAGTGATCTCGATCATCGGCCGCAGCGGCTCGGGAAAAAGTACGCTGCTGCGCTGCATGAACGGATTGGAGGGCTATCAGGAGGGCAGCATCAAGCTGGGCGGCATGACCGTCACCGATCGCGAATCGCAGGCGCGCGAGATCAGCCGCTCGGTAGGCATGGTGTTTCAGAGCTTTAACCTCTTTCCCCATATGACGGCGCTGGAGAACGTGATGCTGGCACCGCGCCGGGTGTTGAAGATGAAGCCGGACGAATGCCGCGCGCTGGCGCGGCAGATGCTGGAAAAGGTGGGGCTGGGCGATCGCGTCGACTACTCCCCGGCGAACCTCTCCGGCGGCCAGCAGCAGCGGGTGGCGATCGCCCGTGCGCTGGCGATGAACCCGAAAGTGCTGCTTTGCGATGAGATCACCTCCGCGCTCGATCCCGAACTGGTGGGCGAAGTGCTAAAGGTGCTGGAGCAGCTGGCGGCGGAGGGGATGACGCTGATCCTCGTGACGCATGAAATGAATTTCGCCCGCGAAGTGGGCGACCGCGTGGTGTTTATGCACCAGGGGCGCGTCTGGGAGCAGGGCGAGAGTAAAACGCTGTTCGCCAGCCCACAGACAGCGGAGCTGAAACAGTTTATCTCTTCGGTTCGCGGACTTAACTGATAAGGAACGACACATGGATATCTCGCAATTCGCACAAATCAATCCGCCGCAGCGCCTGTTGATGGGGCCGGGACCGATCAACGCCGATCCGCGCGTGCTGCGCGCCATGTCAACCCAGCTGATCGGCCAGTACGATCCGGCGATGACCCACTACATGAACGAGGTGATGGCGCTCTATCGCGGCGTATTCCGCACCGAAAACCGCTGGACGCTGCTGATCGACGGCACCTCGCGCGCCGGCATCGAAGCGATCCTGCTCTCCGCCATTCGGCCGGGCGACAAAGTGCTGGTGCCGGTTTTCGGCCGCTTCGGCCACCTGCTGTGTGAAATTGCCCGCCGCTGCCGCGCGGAGGTGCATACCCTTGAAGTCCCCTGGGGCGAAGTGTTCACTCCTGACCAGATCGAAGAGGCGATTAAGCGCGTGCGGCCGCGCCTGCTGCTGACGGTGCAGGGCGATACCTCGACCACCATGCTGCAGCCGCTGGCGGAGCTGGGCGAAATCTGCCGCCGCTATGATGTGCTGTTCTACACCGACGCCACCGCCTCGCTGGGCGGCAACGCGCTGGAGAGCGACGCCTGGGGGCTGGACGCGGTCTCCGCCGGGATGCAGAAATGTCTCGGCGGGCCGTCCGGCACCTCGCCGGTTACCCTCAGCCCGCGTATGGAGGAGACCATTCGCCAGCGCAAACGCGTCGAGCAGGGGATCCGCACCGCCGCCCATCAGGATGGCGAGGATGAGATGATCTGGTCCAACTATTTCGACCTCGGGATGATCATGGATTACTGGGGGCCGGAGCGGCTCAATCACCATACCGAAGCGACCACCGCGCTGTTCGGCGCGCGCGAATGCGCCCGGCTGCTGCTGCAGGAGGGGATGGATAACGCTATCGCCCGCCATCAGCTGCACGGCGAGGCACTGCTGCGCGGCATTCAGGCGATGGGGCTGGAGATCTTCGGCGATCTGCGCCACCGCATGAACAACGTGCTGGGGGTAGTGATCCCGGCGGGCATTAACGGCGAACAGGTACGCGCGCGGATGCTGGAGGATTTCGGCATCGAGATCGGCACCTCTTTCGGGCCGCTGATCGGCAAAGTCTGGCGCATCGGCACCATGGGCTACAACGCGCGCAAAGATTGCGTCATGCAGACGCTCTGCGCGCTGGAGGCGGTGTTAAACCATCTCGGCTTTAAAACCGTTCAGGGCGCGGCGCTGCAGGCCGCCTGGGATCGCTATGCCAGCGAGGGAAGCGTATGACGCAGCTGATGCAGGACGATGAGGCGGAACGCGCGGCGGCGCGAGTGCTGGCGCGTTGCGATGCGCTGGCGGCGATCAGTGAAAGCCGCGACGGGCTGACCCGCGTCTACCTGTCGCCGGAACATCTGCGTGCCAACGTCTGCGTCGGCGAATGGATGCAGGCGGCAGGCATGCGCGTCTGGCAGGATGCAGTTGGCAACATCTGCGGCCGCTATGAGGGCGCGGAGCCGGGCGCGCCGGCGCTGCTGCTCGGCTCGCACCTTGATACGGTGCGCAACGCCGGGCGTTATGACGGCATGCTCGGCGTGCTGAGCGCCATTGAACTGGTCAACTGGCTGCATCAGCAACGGCTGCGGCTGCCGCTGGCGATTGAAGTGGTCGGCTTCGGCGATGAAGAGGGCACCCGTTTCGGCATTACGCTGCTGGGCAGCCGCGGCCTTACCGGCAGCTGGCCCGCCGCGTGGCCGGCGGTGCCGGACGCCGATGGCGTAACGGTGGCGCAGGCGATGCAGGCCGTCGGTCTCGACGCCGCGCGCATTCCCGAGGCCGCCCGCGCCCCGGAGAGTATCGCCGCCTATCTGGAACTGCATATCGAACAGGGCCCTTGCCTGGAGCAGGCGGATCTGGCGCTGGGCGTGGTGACGGCGATCAACGGCGCGCGCCGCCTGAGCTGCCGCTTTCGCGGTGAGGCGGGACATGCGGGCACGGTGCCGATGACGCAGCGTAAAGACGCGCTGGCCGCCGCCGCCGAATGGATGGTGTTTATTGAGCAAACCACTCGCCAGCAGGGCGGACAGCGGGTCGCCACCGTCGGCACGCTGCACTGCCCCGGCGGCGCGGTCAATGTCATTCCCGGCGAGGTGGCGCTATCGCTCGATATTCGCGGCCCGGAAGATGCGCCGCTGGCGGCGTTGTTGGGCGAGCTGCTGGCGCAGGCGGAGCGCATCGCGGCGCGGCGCGGGCTGGCCTTCCATGCCGAGCAGTATTACGACATTAACGCCACCCTCTGCGATGCCGGGCTGCAGCAGGCGCTGATGCAGGCGGTCACGCAGGTGCAGGGTCGCGCCGTCGCGCTGCCGAGCGGCGCCGGCCACGACGCCATCGCCATTGCCGGGCGCTGGCCGGTCGGCATGTTGTTTGTGCGCTGCGCCGGCGGCATCAGCCATCATCCGGCGGAGTCGGTGCGCCAGGCGGATGTGGCGCAAGCGCTACAGGCGGCGCTGCTGGCGGTGGAGAACTATGCGGCGCAGCGCGCCGGGAGGCGATCTGATGCGGCTTGAAACCTTCAATCAGCTTTCCGCCGAACAGGCGCAGGCGGCGATCGCCCACTGCGTCGCCATTCCACGCTGGCGGCAGGCGGTCGCGGCGGCGCGCCCTTATGCCAATATGGCAGCGCTGATCGCGCAGGCCGGAGCGCTGGCACAGCAGTGGGACGAGGCGGATTTTTCTCAGGCGCTGACGGCGCACCCACGCATTGGCGAGCGCGCCGCAGGCGAAGAGAAAGCGGCGGCGCTCTCCCGGCGCGAACAGGCGGCGGTCGGGCAGGATGCTGCGCTGCAGCAGGCGCTGCGCGCCGCCAACCTGGCGTATGAAGAGCGCTTCGGCCATCTGTTTTTAATCCGCGCCAGAGGGCGCAGCGGGGAGGCGATACTGGCCGAGCTGCGACGGCGTCTCGCCAATACGCCAGGCGAAGAGCAGCGCGAAGCGCTGGCCCAGCTGCGGGAGATCACCCTGTTGCGCTTAGAGGAGAGCTTTGCATGAGTTCACTGTCGACCCATATTCTCGATACCGCGCTGGGCAGGCCGGCGGCGGCGGTAACGGTGGCGCTGGAGCAGAACGGCGTTGAGGGCTGGCGTCCGCTGGCGCAGGAGAAGACCGACGCCGACGGCCGGATCGCCAGCTTTTCTGCGGTGCCGCTGACGCCGGGACACTATCGTCTGACGGCAGAGATCGGCGACTACTTCGCCGCCGACGGCCGCGATGCGCTTTACGTGACCGCGCAGATCGATTTCGTAATCGCACGGCCGGGCAGCCATTTCCATCTGCCGTTTCTCATCTCGCCCTGGAGCTGGTCAACCTACCGGGGCAGCTGAACGTCAGGCGCTACGGCGTTTTTCCCGTCCGACAGCTGAGCGGACGCCCGCAACCGCAGAAGGCAACCATGATGAATGAGAACCGCGTCAATCCGGAAAACCAGCGTTACCCGGCGGGAAAAACCTTCGCCTGGGGACTGCAGCATGTGCTTACCATGTACGGCGGCATTATCGCGCCGCCGCTGATTATCGGCAGCGCGGCGGGCCTCTCTGCGGCGGATATCGGCCTGCTGATCACTGCGGCGCTGTTCGTCAGCGGCGCGGCGACGCTGCTGCAATCTTTAGGGCTGCCGGGGCTGGGGGCGCGGCTGCCGCTGGTGCAGGGCGTCTCATTCGCCAGCGTCTCCACGCTGGTGGGCATCGCCGCCGGGCCTGGCGGTCTGCCGGTGGTGGCGGGCGCGATTATCGGCGCCTCGCTGTTCGGCCTGCTGATCGCCCCGTTCTTCGCTCACGTGATCCGTTTTTTCCCGCCGCTGGTAACCGGCACGGTGATCACGGCGATCGGGCTGTCGCTGATGCCGGTGGCGGCGCGCTGGGCAATGGGCGGCAACCCTAAAGCGGCGGACTGGGGAGCGCCGGAGAATATCGGGCTGGCGGCGCTGACGCTGGCGACGGTGCTACTGCTGAGCAAGGTAGGCGGCGGCGGGATTCGGCGGCTGGCGGTGCTGCTGGCGATGGCGTTCGGCACGCTACTGGCGGCGCTGGCCGGCAAGGTGGATTTCAGCAGCGTGGCGCACGGGCCGCTGTTCGCGCTGCCGGGCATGCTGCATTTTGGGCTGCCGCAGTTCGATGCGGCGGCGATCCTGTCGATGGTGTTAATTGTGCTGGTACTGCTGACGGAGACCACCGCCGGACTGGTGGCGATCGGCGAGATTATCGGTACGCCGGTGGATGAGCCGCGCATCGCGCGCGGGCTGCGCGCCGATATGCTGACCAGCGCGCTGGCGCCGCTGTTTAACTCATTCCCGCAGAGCGCCTTCGCCCAGAATATTGGCCTGGTGGCGATGACCGGCATCAAAAGCCGCTTTGTGGTGGCGGCGGGCGGGGTCATTTTAATCCTGCTTGGGCTGCTGCCGGTGCTGGGGCGCGTCATTGCCGCGATCCCAATGCCGGTGCTGGGCGGCGCCGGGGTGGTGCTGTTCGGCACCGTCGCCGCCAGCGGCATCCGTACTCTGGCGAAGGTAGAGTACAAAGACAATATGAATCTGGTGATTGTGGCCACCGCGCTCGCTTTCGGCACCCTTCCGGTGGTGATGCCGGGCTTTTACGACCGTTTTCCTGGCTGGGTACAGACGCTGTTTCACTCCGGCATCAGCGCCGCCTGTCTGGTCTCGGTGACGCTGAACGCGCTGTTTAATCCGCTGCCGAAACGCGTTTTAAGCTGAGCCCCAGTGGAAAGGCGCCACGGTCAGCAGGTTGATATCCAGCTGGCTGTGCAGCAGCATCACCATCAGAATGGCGGCGGTGCAGATCATCTGCGCCACTACCGCCTTATGCAGGCGCGCCACGTTCGCGCTCCACTCCGCGTCGCCGGGGCGCAGCGTCGCGAGCGCGGTGTTGGCCGGGTCGCGCAGTCGCTTCTCCGCCAGCGAATCGATAACGAAAATTGCCACGCTCAGCAAAAACCAGATCTGGAAAAGCCGGTGCCAGTCATGCAGCCAGAACATACCGATGCCGCTCAGCATCAATATCCAGCCGGCGATATTGTAATAGCGGTCGGTCACATCGAGGCCCTGCAGCAGCAGCGCGGCGTTCTCCGACTGGCAGCGCTTTAGGCGTGCGGAAAGCCAGGGCGCGAAGAGCAGCGGGCCGGTCGCCGCCACCGCCGCCAGGGCGTGAACCATTTTGATGACGTCATAACTCAATGCAATTTCCTCCAGTCGTTTCAGGGACAGGCGCTACTTTACTGGAGGCGGGTGGCTCTAAGAATGTTCACAAAACACATCTTATCGAACCAAACGGACAATGTGCGGCGTTACGTCGTGGTGCCGGGCCGGTGATCCTGCAGGTGCCTGCGTACCTGGCCTGGACAGCTGTCCGCCACGCGTCGGAACCAGTGGCCGAACGAGTCGCCGGAGGAGAAGCCCAACATCACCGACAGCTGTTCGTTAGAGGCGCCATTCGCCAGTCCCTGCCAGGCGACCGCCAGCAGCAGGCGGTTGTGCCAGTCGGTATAGCGCAGCCCGGTCTCTTTGCGGAACAGGCGCGCCAGCGTACGTTCGGTGGCGCCGACGCGGTGGCCCCATTCCGCCAGGCTCAGGCGCTGGGCGGGATCGGCAATCAGGCTGTCGGTCAGCTTTTTCAGCCGCAGATCTTGCGGCAGCGGCAGGGTCAGGTTGCTGGCGGGCTTCTCTTCAATCTCTTCGAACAGCAGCTGCAGCATGCTGTTGCGGCGCGTTTCCGTCAGCGGCGCGCTGGCGTCGGCCAGCCGCTCGCACAGGGCGGAGATCAAAAACGAGGTATCAATCAACTTCACGTGGGAAGTGAAGGAGCCGCAGAGTGTCGGCGCGATATACAGCACCGTCAGATCGACGCGACTATAGGCCTCTCCCCAGTGAACGGTGTCCGGCGGGATCCAGACCGCCATCCCCGGCTTCATCAGCCAGTGCTGCTCCGGCGTATGCCCGTGCAGTACGCCGCGTTTTACCAGCACAAACTGGCCGAGCGGATGGCGGTGAGGCTCATTCTCCTTCGCCGCGATTTGCTCCAGCACGCGCTCGATAATCAGCGCGTCATTGTTTAACGTCACGGTATCCATCTGTTCTGTTTTATGGCTATTTCGCCGGGTAAGCGCGGGGCAGCGACAGGGTAAAGAGCAACCCTACCAGCATACTGACGCCAAGGATAATAAAACAGATCGGGAAGGCGTGCAGGCCGCTGAGATGCAGCTGCACCGTTGCCAGAATATTAACGCCCAGCGCCGCGCCCAGGTTGCGTAAAAACTGTACCGTCGCGGTCCAGGCGCCGAGGCGTTCCGGCGGCGCGGCATTCTGCGCCAGTACCAGCGTGGCGGTAGCGGTAAAGCCCATGCCCAGACCGGTCAGCAGCAGCGCCGCCGCCATCAGCCACGGCTGCTGCTGTGTGATGGCCCACGCCATCAGCAACCCGCCGGCCGCCAGCTGCAGCATACCGCCGGCCGCCATGCGCCGGTAGCCCGCCGCCGCCAGCTTCGCGCCGCAGACCGCCGCGCCCGCCACCCAGCCCAGCGCCGCCAGCATGACCAGCAGGCCGGTCGAAACGTCGGTCGGCTGCTGGCTCAGCGCCAGCGGCAGCAGCGTCACCGAAGCATAAAGCCCGGCGCTGGAAAGTAGCACCAGCACGATAACCGGAAACAGCGTGCGCCGCTGAAAAAAGGGCAGCGGGATTGGGCTGCTCTCCGGCTGACGCCGCACGCGGGCGATAAGCGCCAGCAGCCCCACGAGTAAGCCCGCCGTCAGCATCCAGACGAAGGCCGAGCCGCTTTCCGGCCGCGCGCTCAGCAACAACAGGCAGCAGGCGGCGACGATCAGCGCTCCCTGCGCCGGCACGTCCAGACGCGCCTTGCCCGTCCCTTTATTCACCGCCGGCGCGATAAACAGCAGCAGCAGCGCCAGCAGGCCGAGCGGAATATTCAGCCAGAAGATCGCCCGCCAGCCAAGTGTCGCCGCCAGCGCGCTGCCGAGCAGCGGACCGACGATAGCGGATAATCCCCAGACGCCGCTCAGCATGCCCTGCATCTTGCCGCGCCGTTCCGCATCGAACAGCGCCGCCAGCAGCGAATAGGAAAGCACGATAATCCCGCCGGCACCGACGCCCTGTAGCGCCCGCGCCAGGATCAGCATCGGCATGGTGGCGCTGACCGCCGCCAGCGCCGAGGCGCCGAGGAAGATCAACAGGCACGCTTTCAGCGTGGCGGAGACGCCAAGCCGGTCGCCGCACGCACCGGCCAACGGCGCTACCAGCGCCACCGGCAGTAAAAAAGCGGACATCACCCAGGGCCAGAGGGCCGGATGGCCCAGCTGCTGGCTGATGGTCGGCAGCACCGTACTGACGATAGTACTGTCCACCGCGGCGAGAAACAGGGCGACGATCACCGCCAGCACGCCGACACTGTTTTTTTTAGGCAGCGCCGCGGCGAGCGCTAAAGTGGTCTCTTTCATCCTCTCTCCTTACCAGGCGGTATGCACGCGCGAGGCCTGTGAAAACTGCTGCACAATAGCCGCCGTTTCCTGGTCCATATAGTCATCGACATTGCGGATCGCCTCGCCGGACTGCACGATCTCGCGAAAACGCAGCGTCATATCCAGCTGTGTCCTGGCGGCGATATTGCCTTCGGCGTAATCGAGATCGAACGCCGCTTTCACCGTTTCGGCGCTGGCGATCGCCAGTTGGGTATTCAACGCCTCCGTCTCCTGCACCAGCTGATGCATACGTCGGTTTTCTGCCGCGCTGAAGGTGGGGATAATCTGCGCGAAGATGGCGTGGTCACACTGAATATGGCGCGCCTCGTCCAGGCCGTGGAAGTGCAGCAGCTGCGTAAGGAAGCTGCGCTGCATCGGGTCCAGCACCTTCAGGCGACGCTCAAACACCGTAATGATCGATTCGCCGACGTAGGCGGTGGAGCAGAGAGCCGCCAGCTTGATCAGCGGTGCGTCGTTATCGCTGTAGAGCGCCACGCGCTCCGCGAACAGGTTGTTCTCCAGCTTGATATCGCGCCCTGACAGATGACGCACATATTGATAGAAGCTGTTGGCGTGGTTGATCTCCTCCGAGGCGAAGCAGGAGACGGCGTGATAGAGGCCGTCACCCGCTTTAAACGGCGTCGATTCCGCCTGCAGTTCGCACAGGATGCGGGTCATCACCGTGGCGACGTGCATCTCTATTTCCGCCAGCTGCGCCAGCTCCTTATAGAGATAGGCCACCGCCTTATCTTCCTGGCCCGCTTCGCCGACCAGCGCGCGCGACAGGAAATCCAGCTCTCTGTCGGTGGCGGCCTGCTCCCAGGGCATGCGGTTAGGATGCAGATAGTTAAGGTGTGCGTATTGGTTGATGCTTTTGAAATCAGTCATGATGCATTCCGTCAGGCCAGGTAAGAGAGCGCGTTGAAAATGGTGCGGGCTTTGTCTTCGATGCGACGGCGGCCGTGCATCACCCGGGTGTTATCGATCAACACGATATCGCCATGCTGCCAGCCGATATCGAAGGTAAAGCGATCGCAGACGGCGTCCGCTTCGGCCAGCAGATCGGCGGGAATATCGTCGCCGTTGGCGAAGGTGATCACCGGCTTCTCGTAGTGATTCGACGGGCCGAAGAGGCTGTTGGCGAAGTTGTGGCGCTCCGCCGGATTGAGGCGGCTGGCGCGGATGGCCGGCGTCTGGAACGCATAGCGGATCGCGCCGTCGTCGTTAAGGGTGATGCGGGCGCCGGCGCATCCCGCGGTAAGCGATAGCAGGTGATCCAGCGTGGTCTCCTCCAGGCTGGCTGGCGCGTTTTCCTGTGCCGCCAGCGCGTGGAACGCGTAGGTTTTCCACTTCTGTTCTTCTACCCGTCGTGAATAGACAATTTCCTGCGCGCTGAACGCAGCGCGCGCCGCCGGGCTGAGGTGCTGATAAACCTGCTTGCCGTCGCAGACGGTGGTCTGTGAACCCTGCGCTGGCGCCTGCTGGCAGTAAAACCAGCAGAGATCGGGCCAGAAGGGACTGTTGCCGTTTTCACAGTGCAGGCCGACTTTATCGTAACCGGCATCGACTTTCTGCGCGGTATCGCCGCTGAAGCTGCGCGCCGGATCGAGACTTATCCGGCCGCTGGTGTGGCGCACCAGTTGTGAAAACTGGTCAATGCTGTGCTGAAAGCCGCGCAGCACCAGATAACCATGCTCCGCCAGCTGCGTCAGCAAGTAGGTTTTCGATAACAGGTTCACGTCGCCTTCATTCAGCGAGGTGACAATCAGGCCGCCGACGCGGGTATGGGCAGTTTCACGAATATTCATGCTGTCACAGTCTCATGTTGGGCTAAGAAAGCGTTAACGGCGTTGCGACGCGGGCGTCCGGTGACGGTAAACAGGCACGCCATGATCTCCGCGCTATGCGGCACCAGCACCGGTGCGGGAATAAATTCAATTTCGTTGAGGTGTTCACGTGCATAAGCGGCGATGGCCTGACGAATAGCGGGCGCCTGGCGCATATCGTCCACCACGAACAGGCCGCCGAGAAACTGCTGCCTGTCGCCATAAACGATCACCTGCTGCACGCCAGGAACGGCGCGGTAAGCGCTCTCCAGCCACTCCGGGGAGATATTGCGGCCATTGGCGGTGATAATGAGCGTTTTCTTGCGCCCGACGATAGAGATAAACCCGTCCGCGTCCTGGGTCGCCAGATCGCCGGTGTGCAGCCAGCCCTCGTCATCAATCGCGCAGCTGCTGGGATCTTCGCTGGAATAGCCGGCGAACAGCGAGCTGCTGCGCAGGCAGAGTTCGCCGTCGTCGGCGATCTTCACCTCGACATGGGAGAGCGGTTTGCCTACCGTGCCGATGCGGTTGGCGCCGCGCGCGTTCCAGGTGGCGACCGAGCTGTTTTCACTCAGGCCATATCCCTGATAGACCGGGATACCGCGGGCGTTAAGCGCCTGCAGCACCTCTACGGCGACCGGCGCGCCACCCGCCGCCAGCAGCGGTGCGGCCTCCCGGCCAAACAGCGCCGACATCAGGCCAGGACGGTCGCCGTGGCCGGCGGCGCGTTCCGCCAGCGCTTCCACCAGCGCCGGCGTTAGCGTCATGGCGCTGGGGCGCGCCGCGCGGATCAGCGTCAGGCGCTGCGCCGCCGTTACGCCAGGATGGCCGAGCGGCGGCATATCGGCGGGCGGCATCACCACCGCGCCGCCGGAAGTCAGCGGCATATAGAGGGCGGTGACCTGCTCAATCAGCAGGCTGAGCGGCACCAGGTTCAGATAGCGCTGGTAGTCATCGGGCAGGGCGCGCTGCCAGAGCGCGTCGACCAGCGCATCCAGGCCGTGCCGACGAATCATCACCCCTTTGGGTTGGGAGGTGGTGCCGGAGGTATGAATGATTTTAATCACGCCATCCTGCGCGCCGTCGGCGGGATGCGTGACCACCGGCGTTGCATGGCGCGGCGTTTCGCCCAGCGTGACAGAGAGCATCGCCGCCTGTAGCTGCAGCCCGTTTGCCTGCCACTGGGTCAGACGCTGCGCGCCGGTGGCGTCAGTCAGCACCGCCTGACAGTTCTGCAGCAGAAAAGCGGCCTGCTCGCCGGAAAAGGCCAGCGGCACCGGCACTTCAACCAGATCTGCCAGCAGCAGCGCGATATCCGCCAGCACCCACTCCGGCGTATTGCCCATCACGATGCCGACCTGCGCCCGCACGCCGACCTGCGCCTGCAGGTTGGCGGCCAGCTGGCGCGCCTCCTCCAGCAGCGCCAGATAGCTGCAGCGCACCTCTTCTTCAAAGTGGCCGTTATCGCCCTGACGCAGCTGGATAATCGCCGCAGCGTGCGGACGGCGCTGCGCCTGTGAAACAAATTCATTAAGAATATTCATGCTGCCACCTGAGCGGAAGAGAGCGCGGAGCGGGCGATATGCTCAAATTCCGAGAAAACCAGCCGGCCGCAGAAGTGATTAAAAAGATGGCCGCACTGTTCGAGTAAAATAACGCCGGTCTGTGGCGCCTGGTCATAATAGCTTCCCCAGGCCGCGCGCGTTTCCGGCGAAAGTTTTTCCGGCGACGCCTCGCTCAGCATGCAAAACGGCACCTGATGGAACGCCAGTAATTTGCGCAGGCGGCGGGTGGAGGTGCAGAGAATCGCCTTGCTCCCCATAAACCAGGCGATAATCAGCATTAAACGAATTAAATCAGCGGCAGCGCCAGGGTTATCAGAGGCGAGCGAACCGATCTCAACCACCTGATGGCGCGCCAGCGTATGGCCGGTTTGCCGCAGGATGGTTTCATCCAGCGGGGCAGAGAGATAGCGTTCGGAAAACAGAGGTTGTGTAGGTGATACAAAGGAAATGCCGGTACAGGCGATTAATGCCGCCGTCTCTTTATTACGACTGGCGATAATAATGTCAGGATCAGGATTAATCGTCGCGCGGTAGTTTTTATAATAGATGTTGGCAATATATTGACGCGCCTCTTCAGCCGTGTCGTCATCACGGCGAATAATATCCAGCTGCGTCGAAAAAATATCAATATGCTGCTGTTTATGTAAGAAGCTACTCATTCCAGTTTTGCCTCACAGTGGGTGATAACCGTGAGGAATGATAAGTTGTATTTATCATTCGGAATATGTTCAGCTATGACAATATATCGAATGAAACGGACAACAGGCGCGGAAAAGTGGACAAATCGGCGGAAAGCGTCTCACTGTAAAAAAAGTGTCTTAATCAGCAGGAAAAAGCGTGAACGGGGCGGACCGTGGGGAGGAGTGCAGCCCGCCGTCGGCGCGGTGCGCGCCGACGGCGGAGGAAAACGCGATCAGAGGGTGAAAGGATCGCTGTCACGCCACGCCGGAAAGCTGTCACGGTAGCCGTTCAGCGTCTCCAGCGATAGCGTGGCGTTCAGGATGGCGGGCTGATGCGCCCCGGCGCGATCGAGGATCATTCCCTGCGGCGAGATAATCTGGCTGTCGCCGCTGTAGCGCAGCGATTTACCATCTTCGCCGACGCGGTTGCAGCCCGCCACGTACGCCTGGTTTTCGATGGCGCGCGCCATCAGCAGCGCCTGCCAGTGATGGCTGCGCGCCTCCGGCCAGTTCGCCACGTAGAGCGCCAAATCGTAATCGTTGCGGCTGCGAGAGAAGACCGGAAAGCGCAGGTCGTAACAGATCTGCGGCAGAATGCGCCAGCCGCGCCAGGCGATAATTTCGCGCCGCTCGCCGGCGACATAGTGATGATGCTCATCGCCCATGCGAAACAGATGCCGCTTGTCATAGCTGTGCAGGCGGCCGCCCGGTTCCACCAGCAGAAAACGGTTTACCGGCCCTTTTTCCGTTTGCAGCGCGGCGCTGCCGCCGACCATCGCATTAAGCCGACGCGCATGATCCGCCAGCCAGGCAACCACCCGCTCCTGCGGCAGCGACTGCTGCGCCGCCTCCATGGCGAAGCCGGTGGTGAACATCTCCGGCAGCACAATCAGGTCGCGGCCGCTCAGCGGCGCCAGCAGGCGATCGAAATGGGCCAGGTTCGCTTCGCCGTCCATCCAGGCCAGCGGTTGCTGCAGCAGCGTGAGCGTTAAATCTGACATAAGCGCTCCGCCGCAGCGAGCAGGGTGCTTTCCTGCTTGGCGAAACAGAGGCGGATCAGGCGGTGCGGGAAAGCGTCCGCGCAGAACACCGACAGTGGGATCGCCGCCACGCCTACCGTTTCCGTCAGCCAGCGGCAAAAGCTGACATCCTCCAGGTCGGAGATGGCGCTATAGTCCGCCAGCAAGAAATAGGTGCCTTCGCACGGCAGGATCTCGAAACGGCTGTTGCCCAGCGCCTGTACAAAGCGATCGCGGCGCGCGCGGTAAAAGTCAGGCAGCTGACGATAATGCTCCGGCTCGGCGCGCAGCATATCTGCCAGCGCCAGCTGCGCCGGGGTATTCACCGAGAAGGTCAGGTATTGATGCACCTTACGGATCTCCGCGCTCAGCGCAGGTGGCGCAACGCAGTAGCCCACTTTCCAGCCGGTCATATGGTAGGTCTTGCCGAACGATGAGACGGCAACGGCGCGCGCGCGCAGCTGCGGATGTGCCAGCACGCTGTGATGGCCTGTCTCGCTGAAGCAGATATGTTCATAAACTTCATCGCTCAGCACGTAGATCGGCCGTTCGGCGATCGCCTGCCACAGCGCGGCGAAATCGCTCTGCTGCCAGACCGTCGCGGAGGGGTTGTGCGGCGTATTGAGGATCACCAGCCGGGTGCGCGACGACAACAGCTGCTCAAATGCCGGCCAGTCGACGCCAAAGGTGGGCGGCTGCAGCGTCAGGCGCTTCATCACACCGCCCGCCAGGGTGACAGCCGGCGCGTAGCTGTCATAGCTGGGATCGAAACAGATCACCTCATCGCCCGGCCGTACCAGCGCGGTAATCGTCGCGTAGAGCGCCTCGGTGGCGCCGGCGGTTACGGTAATCTCATCATTAACCTCAGGACGCCAGCCGTACAGCGCGGCGGTTTTATCGGCGATCGCCTCGCGCAGCGGCAGCACGCCGGTCATTGGCGCATACTGATTGGCGCCCTGGCTGACATGGTACGCCAGCCGCTGTTGCAGATAGTGCGGCCCGTCAAAATCGGGGAAACCCTGCGAGAGATTAATGGCGTTGTGCGCCTGTGCCAGCGCGCTCATCTGGGTGAAAATCGTGGTGCCCAGCGCGGGTAGCTTACTTTCTGGAATCAACGGGTTACATGACATAAATGGCTCACCTTCAGAATGGATCGTGGCCCGATGTTACGGCTGTGTTGAGCCACTATAATCATGATGTTAGTATTTAGCAATCAAGACGGGTAGACGTCTAAACACGCTTCTCCTGCAGCGACTCAGAGATAAGGAATACGATGACGGTAACTCCGCAACTGGCGCAGCTGGTGGCTGCCTGCCACTGGATTGGACAGCAGGGCTGGGCGCCCGCCACCGGCGGCAATATGTCGGTGCGCGCCGGCGACGGGATCTGCCTGCTGAGCGAATCGGGCAAGGATAAAGGCAGCCTGAACGCCGACGATTTTATCGAGGTATCAATCGCTACCGGGCAGGCCGCTGCCGGGCGCACGCCTTCCGCCGAAACCGGGCTGCATACGCTGATCTACCGCCTGTTTCCCGAGGCGGGCGCGGTGCTGCATACCCACAGCGTTAACAGCACGGTGCTGTCGCGGGTGGAGAAAGGCCCGGCGCTGCAGCTGCAGGGCTATGAGATGCAAAAAAGCCTCGCCGGACAGCGCAGCCATCTTGACCAGGTGGCCATTGCGCTGTTCGATAACGATCAGGATATCGACGCGCTGGCGTTACGCATCGAAGCGTATGCGCAACGCCAGCCGCTGCGCTACGGTTTTTTGCTGCGCGGCCACGGCCTTACCTGCTGGGGCAAAGATGTGCAGGAGGCGCGCCGCCATCTGGAAGGGCTGGAGTTTCTGTTTAACTGTGAAATGCAACGTCGTTTGCTGGAGAAAACATGATTCGCGCGATTGTCACCGATATTGAAGGCACCACCAGCGATATCCGCTTTGTGCATCACGTTCTGTTTCCCTGGGCGCGCCAACATCTGGCGGACTTCGTGCGGGCGCAGCAGAATCAACCAGAGGTGGCCGACGCGCTGAATGCGCTGCGGCGCGAGACTGAGCAGCCGCAGGCTGACATCGATGCGCTGATCTCCACGCTCTATCGCTTTATGGATGAAGACCGGAAATCGACCGCGCTGAAGGCGCTGCAGGGCATGATCTGGCGCAGCGGCTATCTGAACGGCGACTTTACCGGCCATCTCTATCCCGACGTGCTGCCCGCATTAAAAAAGTGGCGCGAGCAGGGGATTTCCCTGTACGTTTATTCTTCTGGATCGGTTGCGGCGCAAAAGCTGCTGTTCGGCTACAGCGACTGCGGCGATATTACGGCGCTGTTTAACGGCTACTTCGACACCCGCGTCGGCGCCAAGCGCGAGGTGAGCGCTTACCAGAACATTGCCGGTCAGATTGGCCTGCCTGCCGAAGCGCTGCTGTTTCTCTCCGATATTCGCCAGGAGCTGGATGCGGCGCAGCAGGCCGGGTGGCATACCCTGCAGTTGATTCGCGGCGAAGCGGATAATGACAGTACCCATCGCCAGGTTAACCGTTTTGATCAGATTAAGCTGGAGCCGTTTTCCTTATGAGTGAATTAACCATTTATACCGAGACAGAAACCACGGTGCCAATCTGGCACAGCACCGATCCTGAGGCGATCCGCGAGCAGCTGAACGCGCGCGGCGTCCGCTTTGAACGCTGGCAGGCGGATCGCGAACTGGGCGAAAATCCCGATGCGGAAACGGTAATCGGCGCCTATCAGCACGCTATCGACAGGCTGGTGGCGGAAAAGGGCTATCAGAGCTGGGATGTGATCAGCATGCGCGCCGATAATCCGCAAAAAGAGGCGCTGCGCACCAAATTTCTCTCGGAGCATACCCACGGGGAAGATGAAGTGCGTTTTTTTGTCGAGGGCGCAGGGCTGTTCTGCCTGCATCTGGAAGGGCGCGTTTATCAGATTCTGTGCGAGAAGAACGATCTGATCTCCGTACCAGCCGGCACGCCGCACTGGTTTGATATGGGATCGCAGCCGCACTTCACCGCGATCCGTATTTTCGATAATCAGGAAGGCTGGATCGCCAACTTTACCGGCGATCCGATCGCCGTAACCTACCCGCGTCTGCCCTGACGCTAGCCGCGCGGGCGGCCGCCGCCGTCCGCGTCATGATCTCCTGCCGTTTCGTCAGATTGTCTCAGCCGATGCTGCCACGGTGATGTTTGTCAGGGTGCCCCGGCTATAGGTGTTAGCCAGTGCGCCCTGGCCAACAGGGCCACTGTCGTTTTCATCAGCGTGCCCCGGCCTGCCGTTTACGCATCGCCTGTTTGAGGGGGCCGGCGCCCCTGTGGGATCTGAGTGTTGAACCCGGAACCTGTAGCGCCGGACGGCGCGCATCCGCTTATCGTTACGGCTAAACGCCTGCCAGAGGCTGGAAACAACCGGCAGCTACCGCTTCCGGCGTCACCACGCCGGTATCCAGCACCCAGCCGCTGATCAGCGCCGCCGGGGTGACATCGAACGCCGGATTCCACACCTGCGCATTCTGCGGCGCCCACTGCACCTGGCCAAAACTGCCGGCCACGCCGGTCACTTCGGCGGCGGTGCGCTGCTCGATAGGGATGGCGCTGCCGTCGGGACAATGGCGATCCAGCGTGGTATGCGGCGCGGCAACATAAAACGGAATATGATGATAACGCGCCAGTACGGCCAGGCTGTAGGTACCGATCTTATTCGCTACGTCGCCGTTGGCGGCGATGCGATCGGCGCCGACCCAGACGGCGTCTACCTGCTGCTGCGCCATTAGCGCCGCCGCCATAGAATCACAGATCAAGCGGTTCGGGATACCCAGCTCACCCAGTTCCCAGGCGGTCAGCCGTCCGCCCTGTAGTAGCGGACGCGTTTCACCCACCCATACCTGCTCTACCTTTCCCTGCTCAAAGGCACGCGCAATCACGCCGATAGCGGTGCCGACGCCGGCAGTCGCCAGGCCGCCAGTATTGCAGTGCGTCAAAATCCGGCTGCCGCGCGGCACCCGCTCGCTGCCGGCGCGCACGATGGCCTCGCACAGCGCTTTATCTTCTTCCACCAGGCGCAGCGCCTCCGTGCCGAGGGCGGCGACATAGTTTTCTTGTGCCAGCGCCAGCTTCATGCGATCCAGATTATTCATCAGGTTAACCGCGGTAGGACGTGCCGCGCGCAGCACCGTCAGCACCTGCGACAGCGCATCACGCGACATGCCGTTTTCCGCCAGCAGCGCCAGTAGCAGGCTGGCAGAGAGACCGATTAGCGGTGCGCCGCGCACGCGCAGCGCGTGGATATGGCCAACCAGCGCGTCCACGCTGCTGGCGTCCAGCCAGTTTTGCTGCTGCGGCAGCGCCTGCTGATCGAGGATCCAGAGCTGGTTATCACGCACCCGCAGACTGGTGGTATGAAGAGTTTGCATAAGGGTGAAATCCATGTTGCGTTAATGCTGTGTATTGTGCCAACATGCGAAACGGAAGTATAGACGTCTGAACGGCTTTTACTACAGATTTGCAGAGGAAACGGATCATGTCGCAATACCGGACGTTCACTGCCGCCGATGCGGTGGCCTATGCGCAACAATTTAGCGGACTGAGCGATGCGTCTTCGCTGGTGGACGCCGAAGAGATTGGTGACGGTAACCTTAATCTGGTATTTAAAATCTTCGATCGTGACGGTCACAGCCGTATTGTGGTGAAACAGGCGCTGCCCTATGTCCGCTGCGTTGGCGAATCCTGGCCACTGACGCTGGATCGCGCACGGCTGGAGGCAGAAACCCTGATTGAACATTATCGCCACTGCCCGCAGCATACGGTCAGGGTACTGCATTACGACGCGGCGCTGGCGGTGATGGTGATGGAGGATCTCTCCAGCCATCGCATCTGGCGCGGCGAACTGACGCAGGGGCGCTACTATCCGCAGGCGGCGCGGCAGCTGGGCGAGTATCTGGCGCAAACGCTGTTTCATACCTCCGATTTTTACCTGCATCCCCACCAGAAAAAGGCGCAGGTAGCGCGCTTTATCAATCCCGAGATGTGCGAAATCACGGAAGATCTCTTTTTCACCGATCCTTATGAAGCGCATCCGCGCAACAGCTATCCGCCGGCGCTGGAAGCTGACGTGAATCAACTACGCAGCGACGACCGTCTGCGTGGCGAGGTGGCGGGGCTGAAGCATCGCTTTTTCGCCCACGCCGAAGCGCTGCTGCATGGCGATATTCACAGCGGCTCGATCTTCGTTGCCGACGGCAGCCTGAAGGCGATTGACGCCGAGTTCGGCTACTTTGGGCCGATGGGTTTTGACATCGGCACTGCGCTGGGCAACCTGCTGCTAAACTACTGCGCCTTGCCGGGGCTGCTGGCGCCGCGTGAAGCCGCCGACGCGCGCGAGCAGCGTTTAACGGACGTACGTGAAGTGTGGATAACCTTTGCCGAACGCTTTCAGGCGCTGGCGACGGAGAAAACCCGCGACCGTGCGCTGGCCTGGCCCGGTTACGCCAGTGAGTTTCTTAAGAAGGTGTTTGCCGACAGTATCGGCTACTGCGGCACCGAGCTGATTCGCCGTACCGTTGGCATGTCGCACGTTGCCGATATGAAAAATATCCCCGATCCGGTAATGCACGCGGAATGCGTGCGTCATGCGATTGGGTTGGGCAGGGCGCTGATTGTCGCCGCGGCCAATATCGATAGCGTCGATACGCTGATCGCCCGTATCCGTCAGCACGGCTAAGCGCCTGTCAGGAAGCGCGCCCTGCGGTTAGCAAGGCGCGTTTTTTTATGACCGCTGGGCGGGAACTAAACGAACACCCGCTGCGCGCGTAATTTCCGTTAGCGTTTTGATGGTCGGGTTGCCGTTTTCAGAGAGCGCGCGATAGATGTTCTGGCGGCCGAGGCCGGATTTTTTCGCTATCTCTCCTATGCCGCCGCGCGCTTCGATGACACGACGTAACGCAGTAAGAAAGGCCGCTACGCCGCCAGGCTCATAAATATCTTCAAGCGCCGTCTGTAAATAGATTTCAGCATATGCCGGGTCTTCGCGCAGCTCCGCGATTAGCATGTCGTTATAGTCCACCGCTGGCGGAAAATCTTGCCTGAGCGTCTCACCGGCGGCGGCTCCTTTTTTACTGCTTACTGTCATTTCGTCCTCGCTTTGTAATCTTTCAGATATTCAACCGCTTTAGCGATATCACGCGATTGGGTGGTTTTATCTCCACCGATGAGCAGGAGAACTATTTTGCCATTTTCCACCGAGTAATAGAGACGATAGCCTGGCCCATAGTTGATCCTTATTTCCCATACGCCGCTGCGCTCAAACTTGTGATCGGAAAAATTGCCGTTTTCCACTTTATCCAACGTTGAGTTTATCTTTAAAACGGCCCGTGGATCTTTTTTCCTCAGCTTGTCACGCCACGCTTTGAAAGGCTGCTTTCCTTCTGACGTTTGGTAAATGATTAAGTGATACATTTTCCGCCCTCATCCTTAAGGAGCCCCTAATGTCCGTTATAAAAGACAAGGAGGCAAGCGGTTTTGTCTCTTATATGCGATCGTTCTTGCCATCCTGTCATCCTTGTTAAGGCATATAAAAGCCCGCGTAAAAACGGTCAACCTATGGGCTGACGGCCACACCAGACGCTTTGCCCGACACCCGCATAAAAAAGGCCTGAGCGTAAACGCTCAGGCCTTGCGGGCCGCGCTGCTGAACATCCGGTCTCCCACCTTCACTCGCCAGCGCGGCGTATTGCTCCCTCTGTTTTATGGGCTGTCAGGCGGCTTCGATTTTACGGATTGCCGTCTGTTCTTGCTTTACCGGCTGAGTCGCCAGGGCATCCGGCTCGAACTCATCCACGTTAATCGAACGCAGGCGGCTGACTTCGGCGCGTTTCAGCACTTCGGCTTCCTGCGCGTTGATCCAGCCTTCCTGCAGGCCGCGCTGCGCCAGCTCATCCAGTCGGGTAAACGACAAATGCTTCTTCAGCTGCTTGCTGAGACGATCGTGGATCGCTTCCGCCGCCATCACATCCTGCAGCGCGGCTTCCAGCTGGCCGGCAGGGTTATGTTCGCCAGGCGTCAGGTACTGGCCGCGTCCCAGACGGGAGCGCGTGGCGGAGGGCGTTTGCAGCAGCTTCGCCAGCTGATGATCGAGACGATCCGATGGCGCGCGGCAGTGACGGCCCGCAGGGAAAATCGCCAGGCGCAGCGTCGCCGCGACGGCCGCGTTCGGGAAATTGCGCAGCAGATCGTCAATGGCATTTTCCGCCTGGTTGAGCGCATCCTGCACGCCCCAGTGCAGCAGCGGCAGATCCGCCGCCTGACGGCCTTCATCGTCATAGCGCTTCAGCGCCGCCGAGGCGAGGTAAAGCTGGCTGAGAATATCGCCCAGGCGCGCCGACACGCGTTCACGGCGTTTCAGGCTGCCGCCCAGCACCGACATTGAAACATCTGACAGCAGTGCCAGGTTGGCGCTAATGCGGTTCAGATGCTGATAGTAACGGCGTGTAGCGTCGCGCGTCGGTGAGGCGCTGGTATAGCCGCCGGTAATGCCAAGCCACAGGCTGCGCACCAGATTGCTGCCGACATGGCCGACGTGGCTAAACAGCGCGCGGTCGAAAGCGGGCAGGTCGTTGCGCTCGGCGGCGGCCATCTCCTGCAACACATAAGGATGGCAACGGATAGCGCCCTGGCCGAAGATGATCATGCTGCGCGTCAGGATGTTGGCACCTTCTACGGTAATGGCGATCGGCGCGCCCTGATAAGCGCGGGCGAGGAAGTTGCTCTTACCGAGCATAATCCCTTTGCCGCCGGCGATATCCATTGCATCGATAATGGCGCGCTGGCCGCGATGGGTGCAGTGATATTTCACAATTGCCGACAGTACCGCCGGTTTTTCGCCGAGCATAATGCCGTAGGTGATCAGGGAAGCGGCGGCATCCATGACATAGGCGTTGCCAGCGATGCGCGCCAGCGGCTCCTCGATCCCTTCCATCTTGCCGATAGAGACCTTGAACTGACGACGAATGCGCGCATAGGCGCCGGTGGCCAGCGCCAGGCTTTTCACACTGCCGGTTGAGTTAGAGGGCAGGGTGATGCCGCGTCCCACAGAGAGACATTCAACCAGCATCCGCCAGCCCTGGCCGGCCATTTTCGGGCCGCCGATAATGTAATCAATCGGTACGAAGATATCTTTGCCGCGCGTTGGGCCGTTCTGGAACGGTACGTTCAGCGGGAAATGACGTTTGCCGATCTCGACGCCCGGCGTATGGGTTGGGATCAGCGCGCAGGTAATGCCCAGCTCTTCAGTATCGCCCAGCAGATGTTGCGGATCGTAAAGCTTAAATGCCAGACCGAGGACGGTAGCGATGGGTGCCAGCGTAATATAGCGCTTGTTCCAGGTGAGACGCATGCCCAGCACCTGCTGGCCCTGCCAGTCGCCCATACAGACCACGCCGGTATCGGGAATGGCGCCCGCATCGGAGCCCGCTTCCGGGCTGGTCAGCGCAAAGCAGGGGATCTCTTCGCCGCGCGCCAGACGCGGCAGATAGTGATCCTTCTGCGCATCGGTGCCGTAATGCTGCAGCAGCTCGCCAGGGCCGAGCGAGTTCGGCACGCCGACGGTGATCGCCAGAATGCCGGAGATGCCCGCCAGCTTCTGCAGCACGCGCGATTGCGCGTAGGCGGAGAATTCCAGTCCGCCATACTCTTTTTTAATGATCATAGCGAAGAAGCGATGCTCTTTCAGATACGCCCACAGTTCGGGCGGCAGATCGGCCATCTCGTGCGTGATCTGGAAATCGTTCGCCATACGGCACGCCTCTTCCACCGGGCCGTCGAGAAATGCCTGCTCTTCGGTGGTCAGACGCGGCTGCGGATAGTTATGCAGCTTTTTCCAGTCGGGATTACCGCGAAACAGATCGCCTTCCCACCAGGTGGTGCCAGCATCGATCGCTTCTTTCTCCGTGCGCGACATCGGCGGCATCACCTTGCGGAAGGTGCGCAGCATTGGGGCGGAAAACAGGGAGCGGCGCAGCGACGTCAGATTCAACGGCAGCAGGATCAGCGCCAGCGGCAGCAGCATCCACGGGGTCCAGAGATCGAACAGCGCCATCGCCGCTGTCCACAGCAGCAGGATAACGCTGCTAAGGCGCAGCGAAACGCGATGCCAGAAAAGCGCGCCGATTAACGCCAGCGTCGCCAGAACAGAAAGAACCATCATAATGAACCGCTCCATCAGAAGTAAGAGGTCTGACCTGTTGGTCTGTGTACAGATTTAGAGCAGTTCAGGATGTTTAGCAATTGCATAACATAATAATTACAACCTGGCTCACACTCCGGCCGCATGATTGGTCAAATCGCTCACTTCACAGCGCAACGCTTTGCGGCCTGTTGCCATTCCGGTAAACTTGCGCTGACTCTTTCTCATCCAAAGGACATCCCTATGTACCAGGATATTATTCGTTCAGAACTTAACGAAGCAGCGGATACGCTAAATAAATTCCTGAGCGAAGACGCGAATATTCACGCGATCCAGCGTGCTGCGGTGCTGCTTGCCGACAGCTTCAAGGCGGGCGGCAAGGTGCTTTCCTGCGGTAACGGCGGCTCCCACTGCGATGCGATGCACTTCGCCGAAGAGCTGACCGGACGCTATCGCGAAAACCGCCCTGGCTATCCGGCCATCGCCATCTCCGATGTCAGCCATCTCTCCTGCGTTAGCAACGATTTTGGCTACGACTACGTCTTTTCGCGCTACGTGGAGGCGGTAGGCCGCGCGGGCGATGTGCTGCTGGGCATCTCCACTTCCGGCAACTCGGCGAACATCATCAAGGCGATTGACGCGGCGCGCGCGCAGGGGATGAAAGTGATCACCCTGACCGGCAAGGATGGCGGCAAAATGGCGGGCAGCGCCGATATCGAAATCCGCGTGCCCCATTTCGGCTATGCCGACCGCATTCAGGAGATCCATATCAAAGTGATCCATATCCTGATGCTGCTGATCGAAAAAGAGATGGAGAAAAAGTAACCGCCGCTGGTCGATTACGCCGCCGCGTCCTCCCCGGCGCGGCGTTTTCCCGGCGCCGCCCGCGCCTCTCTTTCGGGTACTTTCCGCTTTCCTTTCCTGAAAATAGCGCATGCGTTCCCGCTGCCTGGCGCCCTCTGATTGGTTATAATCGTCGCTAAACCGTGCCGGAGGCCCCGACTATGTGCGAATTGCTCGGAATGAGCGCCAACGTTCCAACTGATATCTGTTTCAGCTTTACCGGTCTGGTGCAGCGCGGCGGCGGCACCGGGCCGCATAAAGATGGCTGGGGCATCACCTTTTATGAAAATAAGGGCTGCCGCACCTTTAAAGATCCGCAGCCCAGCTATAACTCGCCGATTGCGCGGCTGGTGCAGGAGTATCCGATCAAATCCTGTTCGGTGGTGGCGCATATTCGTCAGGCGAACCGCGGGCAGGTATCGCTGGAAAATACTCATCCCTTTACCCGCGAACTGTGGGGACGCCACTGGACCTACGCCCATAATGGCCAGCTTAGCGGCTATCGTCGGCTGGAGACCGGCAACTTTCGTCCGGTAGGGGAGACCGACAGTGAAAAGGCGTTCTGCTGGCTGCTGCACAAGCTGGCGACGCGCTATCCGCGCACGCCCGGCAACTGGCCGGCGGTGTTCCGCTATATCGCCGAGCTGGCGGGAGAGCTGCGTCAGAAGGGGGTATTCAATATGCTGCTGTCGGATGGCCGCTACCTGATGGCCTACTGTTCGACCAATCTGTTCTGGATTACGCGGCGTGCGCCCTTCGGCAAAGCGAAGCTGCTGGATCAGGATGTGGAGATAGACTTTCAGAAGCAGACCACGCCGAACGACGTGGTCACGGTGATTGCCACTCAGCCGCTAACCGGCAATGAAACCTGGCACCGTATCGCGCCAGGCGAGTGGCAACTATTTTGCCTTGGAGAGCGCCAGGAATGACGCCGAGGCGGCAGGGGTGCCGCTGACCGGCGCGCCGTTCAGCACATACTTGCCGTTATTGACCGCCACCATCGGCGGCTGGCGATGCTCGACGAAGTAAGCGTAGCCCGGCTGCAGCTCTTTCCAGAAGCTGGCGTAATAAGAGTTGCGGTGACGCTGCATATTGCTTTCGGTCATGCGGAACGGATAGATACTGATTTCCACTTCCGGCTGGCCGTTGCGCAGCGCGGCGTTCACATAGCTGAAAATCTCATCCATATAGGCGTTGGTCATGGCGTAACAGCCAATCGAGACGCAGGCGCCGTGGATCATCAGAAATTTCCCGTCATAACCCTGCTGGCGATCGTACTGGTTAGGAAAACCGATATTGATCGCGCGGTAAAAGCGGCTGTCCGGCTTCAGCTGATTTAGCCTGACGCTGTAGAACCCTTCCGGGCTTTTGAAATCGCCCTGACGGCGCTTCGGCCCCAGCCCGCCGGAAAAATTACAGATGCGATAGCTGTCGAGCAGGCGGAACTCGTTGCCGATCTTGCCGTAAAGTTCCAGCGTGCGCTCTTCTTTGAAAATCTGAATATAAACCGGCGTGCCTAATAACTGCTTCTTTAACTCTTTGCTGACCGGCGCCAGTGGCTGCACTGGGTCCGGGGCGCTTGCCATGCTGAGGGCCGGCAAAAGAATCATCGCAAACAACAGTGCGATTTTGCCCATTCTTTTTCCCTTGATAATGAGGGGGTTAAACTGCAACGCCCGACGGCGTCTGTGACTTGCATAATCGGAACATTCCGCTATCGCTGCGCAACATTATCACTGTCTATTTTTTTATCAAGATGCCTGTTAATAAATAGCTGTGATTTCGTTGCCGGCCAGCGCGGCGGCAGGCGCTGCCGGGCAACATTCATTACTCTACACCATTGAATCCGTTCGGGTTGGCTGTATACTTATCCAGTGTCAGCGGAGGGGGTATGCGCAAAATCATTCATGTCGATATGGACTGCTTTTACGCAGCGGTGGAGATGCGTGATAATCCCAGCCTGCGTGATATTCCTCTCGCTATCGGCGGTAGCCGCACCCAACGCGGCGTAATCAGTACCGCCAACTACCCGGCGCGCAAATATGGCGTACGCAGCGCGATGTCCACGGCGATGGCGCTGAAGCTCTGCCCGCATCTGACGCTGCTGCCGGGCCGCTTCGACGCCTATAAAGAAGCCTCTGCCCATATCCGGGAAATTTTTTCACGTTATACCGCGCGCATCGAGCCGTTGTCGCTGGACGAAGCGTATCTGGACGTCAGCGACAGCCCGCACTGCCACGGTTCGGCGACGCTGATGGCGCGTGAAATCCGCCAGACCATCGCCGATGAGCTGAACCTTACCGCGTCGGCGGGCATTGCGCCGATCAAGTTTCTCGCCAAAATCGCCTCCGATCTGAATAAGCCGAACGGTCAGTATGTGATTACGCCGGATGAGATGCCGCAGTTTTTGCTGACGCTGCCGCTGGCGAAAATTCCTGGCGTCGGCAAGGTGACGGCAAAGAAGCTGGAGGATTTAGGGCTGCGCACCTGCGCCGACGTGCAGAACAGCGATCTGGCGATGCTGTTGAAACGCTTTGGCAAGTTTGGCCGCGTTATCTGGGAGCGCAGCCACGGCATTGACGAGCGGGAAGTGATCGCCGATCGCGAGCGCAAATCGCTGGGGGTGGAACGCACGCTGTCGGAAGATATTCACCACTGGGAGCAGTGCCTGGAGATTATCGATTTTCTCTATGACGAGCTGGAGCGGCGCCTGACGAAAATCAAGCCGGACCGCCATATTGCGCGGCAGGGCGTGAAGCTGAAATTCAGCGATTTCCAGCAGACCACCCAGGAGCATGTCTGGCCGATCCTGAACAAAGACGATTTGATCGCGGTGGCGAGGAAGACGTGGGATGAGCGGCGCGGCGGCCGCGGCGTCCGGCTGGTGGGGCTGCACGTTACGCTGCTGCATCCGCAGCTGGAAAGGCAGCTGGTGCTGGGGCTGTAGCGGTTGTTAAGCCTGCTGTTAAATTTTATCTATTTGGAAAACCAATAATTTAATAAGTTAAATTTAGCCGTATTCAGCTGTAGTGCTGGAGGTACTTTTTGTATATCGCTTTTGTTTTCTGATTAAAATTTTATTATTTATCAAGCAATTAAATTTAATATTTAAGTAATCATTGCTCACTCTGCTTCGTTTTGTTAAAAATTTTACAGAAATTATTGGTCCGGTTTATGTTTCTCATCAAGGAACGAAGGAGAGCAATCATGAGTTTATCTGGTCAATCACCCGGAAAAGGCATGCTAAGTTACGATTTTGGCCGGTGGACGGGGCAGGCTGCTGGTGGGCAGGATATTGATTTCGGCTTGTGAGCAAATAATCTGGACTGTAGACGTGATTTTTATCAGGTCGGCATTATTTATGACGATGGAAGTAAATGTTGGCTTGTACGTCCTTCCCGCCGTATTGCTAACCCAAATCAAAGCTTGATAAGTCATGTTATTATCACGAAAGTACCAGACAAAACACACGAGCCCGCTTCGCAATAAGCTGTCATAAAATCCCTGTCTTCGCCTTCGCTTGCTACTGAAATTACTTCTACCGCATTTGCCTGTGGCGACTTGATCGTTACCGCTTTCCTGTCGGCTACCGCCATGGCTGCGATGCCTTTTATGGCAGGGACATCAGGCGCAATTGCGGCCACAGGCGTAGCGGGTAGCGCTGCTACAGCAGCTCAATGTTTCATTGGTGTTGGACGTGTCATTGCTATGACTAACGGTTATGAAGACCACGTGGCATGGCTTGATAGTCAGGACTGGTATGTTGCGACATCTACCGCGCTGGATATTCTATCATTAGCCGGCGCTGGAGCAGGGCTAAGAGGCACCCTGGATACCTATAAAGCGATGAAGGCGATTTCTCCCCGTAACGTAAGCGAGTGGTTCCAAAATCTGAGTCGTAGCGAGCGCAAACGACTGACAGAAACAATTATTCGCGCACAAAACCCTGGAATATCTAACGCTGGTGTCAAAGCAGCAATGAAAGCAGGTCGTTATCCTAAGCGCTTCCCAACAGAAACCATCCAGCGGCAGCTACAGCGTGAATTATTGATTGTGGTAAATAATACCGTCACCTTTGCTGGAAGTGGCGTAACCGGTACCATCCGTAATCCGCAAAATCTGGGCACAAGCGCTAAATATATTATTTCTACAATTCAGTCATTTGCTACGTATTAAGGATAGCTATGTTGTTGAAAGCCGCTCAGGCGCGTTTTCGCTATTGCCTGACGATCGATCGCGAGATCAAACAGGCTTCGGCAGGTCAACTGAAGGCCGTGCAGGATAAACTTAATCAGCAGATGAACGGCTCGGTTGGCATGTTTAATTTTGCCCTGCCGCTGGTGTTCAGTGCTTTTTTGATGATGCTGAGCTTTGCCATGATGCAGTTCTCTTTGTGGCAGGCAGTAACGCAACTGCTGGGGCTGCCGCGTACCATGACGATGGTACTGCTGGTCGTTGGTTCGCTGCTGTGCGGCGCGCTTTATGTGATGCCGGTCTTTCTTATGGCGAAAGGACGCATGGTTGGCCTTAGCCTGCATCTGCTGCTGGCCCGTGCGACCCTGGGGGGCGCTGTGATTTATCTGCTTTGCGCGCTGGTCGGCGGATTTAGCGGCGGAGTAAGCGCAGGGGGAAACCTGATTTGCCCACTGCTGGCGCTGGCTTTTATGGGTCTCAGCTTTTGGCTGATTCGCACCGAACGCTTTTACTCCTCGCTGCTGTTCGCGCTGTTCTGCCGCACCCTGCGAAAAGCGCAAACGGCCCGCCTGACGCACCGCAAATAAACCGGCCCTGAGGCCGGTTCTCTGCATCACTTTTTGCCGTACTTCGCTTCCAGCGTGGCGAACCAGGGGGCGACGAAATCGTTGCTTTCGCCCCAGCCGGGAATGATTTTATTCAGCGTCGCCACGTTTACCGCGCTCTGCTGGCCGTTTAGCGCCGCCTGGTCAATGGCGGAGGCCTTAAACTGATAGCTGGCGGGCGTGGGTTCGCCGGCGATCTTCTGCGCCAGCAGACGCATATTCACCGCGCCGATCAGTTTGCTGTCCACCGCCACCGTCTGTTTCCACGGGCTGCCCGGCTGACGCATTAGCTGTAGATCCTGATTGGAAACGTCGATGCTGTAGAGCTTAATTTCGGTACGGCCATTCTCCTGTAATGCTTTATACGCGCCCTGGCTGAAGGCGTCCCAGGCGCCCCAGATGGCGTCGATCTGGCCTTTCGGGTATTTCGCCAGTATCGCGCCGATCTTGTTGGCGGTGTCGCCCTGCACGTCGGACGAGACGGCGCCGATCGACTCCAGCTGGCGAATGCCGGGGTTTTCCTTCAGCAGCTTTTCATAAACTCCCTGACGGCGCTCCATCGGCGGAAAGCCCGCCACCCACAGCTTGACGATATTGGCCTTGCCGTTGAAGTCTTTGATCAGCTGGCCGAGCGACAGCGCCGCCAGCGAGGCGTCATCCTGCGCGCTGACCGTCACGCCGGGAATGGCGGCGTCAACCGGCGTATCGAAAACCGCCACCTTGATGCCGGCGTCGGCGATGCGCTTCACCAGCGCGGTGGCGTAGGGCGCTTTACCGTGTGACAGCAGAATGCCGTCATACTTCTGGCCGATCGCCTGATTGACGAAATCCTGGAAGCGCGCGTCGTCGCCGTTGCTGAGAAAAGTGCTGACCTTAAAGCCGAGCTTGCGTCCCTGCTGAATCGCCCCGGCGACGAACTGGGTGGTGTTGTCGTCGGAGCCGAGGTTACGGATCACCGCAATGCGGATCGGGCCGTCATGGTCGGCAATAGCCGTCGGCACCGGAGCGGGCGTGGCGGCGAACGTCGGCGCTGCGCTCAGCAGGCTGACGGCGATTAAAGAGAGTGCGAAAGATTTCATCATTATTTACCCTGTCAAAAGCGCCTTAGCGGCGCGGGAAGTAGGTCATCGCCAGCGCCAGCGCCAGCACCAGCCCTTTAATAATGTCCATGGCGTAATAGGGCACCGAGAGCATGACCAGTCCGTTTTGCAGCACGCCGAGGATCACTGCGCCCAACAGCGTGCCGAGCGCGTTAGGTTTGCCCGCGCCCGCCAGCGAGAAGCCAATCCAGGCGGCCGCCACCGCATCCATCAGATAGCCGCTGCCGGCGTTGACCTGCGAGGAGCCGATGCGCGACGCCAGCAGAATGCCGCCCAGCCCGGCGAGCAGCGAGGCCAGCATGTAAGCCAGTACGCGGTAGCGCACGGTGCGGATGCCGGAAAGGCGCGCCGCTTCGGCGTTGCCGCCCAGCGCGTACATGCGGCGGCCATGTTTAGTCAGCGACAGCGCCAGCTGCGCCGCCAGCGTCACCGCCAGCATAATAATGACGATAGTTGGCACCTGGCCAAGCAGGCCGAATGCGGCGGGAATGGTGCCTTCCGCCATATCGCCGCTCGGCAATACCATATTTTCGGTAATCGAGCCGCCGTAGCTGTACGTCATCGCCACGCCCTGCACGACAAACAGCGTCGCCAGCGTCGCCAGCATGTCGGGAATGCGCAGCACCACAATCAACAGGCTGTTAAACAGCCCCACCAGCGTACAGATCAGCAGCGTCGCCACGATCGCCTCAGTGGTGTCGAAGCCGTACCAGACGAACAGCGAAATTACCAGCGCGTTCGCCAGCGAGGCGGTAGAGCCGACAGAGAGGTCGAAGCCGCCCACCGTGAGCGAGATCGATACGCCGACGGCGATCACCGTCACAATCGCGATCGATCGCAGGATATTGATGATATTGTTCGGGTCGAGAAAACTGTCCGAGGCGAGGCCGAAGCCGGCGATCAGCAGGATCACTGTCAGCAGCATTCCCCATTTGTACAGAAATTCAAACAGCTGGTGGCGCAGCGACGGGCGCGGCGTCAGGGTCAGGTCTTTACTGCTCACGCGGGGGTTCCTCCGGTGGAATAGAGTAACAGGGTCTCTTCATCAGTGGCGCTGGCCTCCAGCTCGGCGACGATGCGGCCGTCCCACAGCACGCAGATGCGGTCGCACAGGCCGATCAGCTCGGAAAACTCGCCGGAGGCGTAGATAATCGCTTTGCCTTCGCGCGCCAGGCCGTCGATCAGGTTGAAAAGGTCGGTTTTGGCTTTGATATCAACCCCTTTGGTCGGCTCATCGAAAATCAGCACCTTCGCGTCGTTACGCAGCCATTTGCCGATGGCGACTTTCTGCTGGTTGCCGCCGGAGAGACGGCGCAGCGGCTGCTGCGGCCCGCGCGTGCGGATGCCCAGCCGCGCGATAATTTGCTGCGCCCAGCGCCAGGCGTGACGATGGCGGTAAACGCCCCAGCGGGAAAAGCTGTCGTCGGCGGTGACGCTCAGGTTCATCGCCACCGATTCATCAATAAATATACCTTCGCGCCGCCGCTCTTCCGGCACCAGCGCCAGACCGCGCGCTACCGCATCGTGCGGGCTGCGCGGACGCCAGGGCGCGCCGTGCAGGCGGCCGGCGGCGATGCGGCTGCGGGTCGCGCCAAACAGCGCTTTGCACAGCTCGCTTTTGCCCGCGCCCGCCAGTCCGGCGATGCCTAACACCTCGCCCTGGCGCAGCGTCAGCGCGATATCCTGCAGCAGCCGGTCATCATGCAGTCCGCTGATTTCCAGCACCCTTTCGCCCGGCGGCAGGCTGCGACGCGGCGGCCAGATATCGTCCAGCCGGTGTCCCAGCATTTTTTCAACAATCTCCCCGGCGCTCAACGCCTGCATCGGCTCGCTGCTTACCAGGCGCCCGTCGCGCAGCACCGTCATACGGTCGCAGATGGTTTTCAGCTCCTGAATGCGGTGCGAGATAAACACCACGCCGATGCCGCTCTGTTGTAAGCGCCGCACCACGTGAAACAGGCGTTCGCTTTCGTGACGATCGAGCGGCGCGGTCGGCTCGTCGAGGATCAGAAAGCGACAGTGATGGGAGAGGGCGCGCGCCAGCAGAATTTGCTGCTTCTCCGCCAGGGTGCAGCGCTCCACCAGCCGGTTGACCGGCAGCGGCGACTCCAGCTGCGCCAGCAGCTCGCGCGCCTGCCGCCGCATCTCACGCCAGCGATAGCGCAGGCCCGGCTCCGCCAGCCGATCCAGCATGATGTTCTCCGCCACGCTGAGCTGCGGCACCAGCGCCACGTCTACCTCCTGCTGCACCAGATGAATGCCGAGGCGCTTCGCATCGCGTGGCGAACGCAGCGTCACCGGCTGGTCGTCGAGCAGGATCTCGCCCTGATAATCAGCGTGTGCGCCAGCCAGCACCGCCATCAGCGTCGATTTTCCCGCACCGTTGGCGCCGGTCAGCGCATGCACTGAGCCGCCCTCCAGCTGAAAGTCCACCTGGCTAAGCGCGGCAAAGCCACTAAAGGAGAGGGAGATATGACGCATCTCCAGGCTATTCAATGCCGTCATGCACGATCCCCGGATAAATTAAATAAATGTTTTGCCACATTTTTTAATGACCGCTACAAACTGGCAACAGCCGAAAGCGCATAAGCTAACACAAAATGTTATTAGCCATCCAGACATCCAGACACATCAGGGGAAGCGGCGGCGGATAGCGGGGGCGGCAGCGGAATACGCCAGCGCTGCGGCGAAAAGGCGGCGCTTTATGCTGGGTTGACGCGGGGCGGGATGGGAATAAAAAAGGCCAGACCGGAGTCTGACCTTTTCAGCGAACGAAGCCTGCGCCTCGCCGCCGTGTTGCAGAGGGGGCTTACTTTGCCGGAATCGCTTTCAGCAGTTCCGTTAGCAGCTGCCAGTAAAGGCCGACGCTGCCAATATGCACCTGCTCATCCGGCGAGTGCGGGCCGGTAATGGTGGGGCCGATAGAGACCATATCCATCTCCGGATACGGTTTCTTGAACAGGCCGCACTCCAGACCGGCGTGGATCACCTGAATGTTCGGCGTCTTGTTGAACAGACGCTGATAGGTTTCACGCACCAGCGCCATCACCGGCGAGCTGGCGTCCGGTTGCCAGCCCGGGTAGCTGCCTTTCACCAGGGTTTGCGCGCCGGCCAGTTCGCTCAGCGAGGTCAGCATCTCAACCACATACTCTTTGCCGCTGTCGATCAGCGAGCGGATCAGGCAGTTGATTTTCGCTTCCTGCTCGCTCATGGTCACCACGCCCACGTTCAGGGAGGTTTCCACTACGCCTTTCGCCACGTCGGAGTTGCGGATCACGCCGTTCGGCGTGCTGTTCAGCAGGGCGATAAAGCGGTCGCGGCTCTCTGCGGTCAGCGCCAGCGCATCGGTGCCCACCGGTTCGGTTTGCAGCGCGATGTTTTTCTCAATCATTCCCAGCTCATTTTGCAGCGTCGCCAGGTAGCCCATCGCTGCCGCTTTCAGGGCATCGATTTTCGCCGTCGGCAGGGCGAAGGTCGCGAACGCCTCGCGCGGAATCGCGTTGCGCAGCGTGCCGCCACTGAAATCCACCAGACGCAGATCGAAATCGCGCGCGTGCGCGGCGAGGAAGCGCGCCAGCAGCTTGTTGGCGTTGCCGAGGCCGACATGAATTTCCGCGCCGGAGTGGCCGCCTTTCAGGCCTTTCAGCGTCAGGCGCAGATGCTCGTAACCGGCCGGCGTCGCCTCGCGCTGCAGCGGCAGCGTGGCGGTAAAATCGATGCCGCCGGCGCAGCCCATATAAATCTCGCCTTCTTCTTCGGAGTCGGTGTTGATCAGGATCTCCGATTGCAGCCAGTTCGGTTGCAGGCCGAAGGCGCCGTCCATGCCGGTCTCTTCGGTCATGGTCAGCAGCACTTCCAGCGGGCCGTGCTGCACGCGCTCATCGGCCAGTACCGCCAGCGCCGACGCCATGCCGATGCCGTTGTCTGCGCCCAGCGTGGTACCACGCGCTTTAACCCACTCGCCGTCGACATAAGGCTGAATCGGGTCTTTAGCGAAATCATGCACGGTGTCGTTATTTTTCTGCGGCACCATATCCAGGTGCGCCTGCAGCGCCACCGGCTTACGGTTTTCCATGCCCGGCGTGGCCGGTTTGCGGATGAGAATATTGCCGACCTGGTCGCGTTCGCACCAGAAGCCCTTCTCCTGTGACCAGGAGAGAATATGCTGCGCCAGCGCTTCTTCATGAAAAGAGGGATGGGGGATGGAGCAGATTTTGGCGAAAATATCCCACAGCGGCTGGGGAGAGAGTTGAGACAATTCAGACACGACAGGTCTCCTGTGTCATCGGCGCGCGGCTGCGCCCCGTTGCAAAATTTCCGGTAATCGATCGCCGTCAGCGAATCTGACGTGATGCAGTGAGAATAACATCCTTTATTGTCCGCTGTGCAGTCAGGCGCGTTAAAATGCGGCAACCGCGCTATCCGGTGCTGGTTTTTAGCGCGTCAGATCCTTATAATGCCGCGCAACCTTTTCCCATTGCACATTTTTTAAGCCAATTCGGTTGGCCGGGATTCCTTTTATGAGCGAAAAATACGTCGTCACCTGGGACATGCTGCAAATTCATGCCCGCAAACTGGCTCAGCGCCTGCTTCCTGTTGAACAGTGGAAAGGCATTATCGCGGTTAGCCGCGGCGGCCTGGTTCCTGCTGCGCTGCTGGCGCGCGAACTCTCCATCCGCTACGTTGATACGGTTTGCATCTCCAGCTATGACCATGACCATCAGCGCGAGATGAACGTCCTGAAGCGCGCGGAAGGCGACGGCGAAGGTTTTATCGTCATTGATGACCTGGTGGATACCGGCGGTACCGCGCAGGCGATCCGCGAAATGTACCCGAAAGCGCGTTTCGTCACCATCTTTGCCAAGCCGGCCGGCGCGCCGCTGGTAGATGACTACGTAGTGGATATTCCGCAGAACACCTGGATCGAGCAGCCGTGGGATATGGGCGTCGCCTTTATTCCGCCGATCGTCAATCGCTGATTGACCTGCATCAAAACAGCGCCCGGTTCCGCCGGGCGTTGTCGTTTCTGCGGGTCGCGCCTCTGCCATCGGTGAAGTAAACTCTGGTTTCATCATCGCGCCGTGGGAAAAGGGCTACATCATGTCAGCAAAGAATCTCAGCGAAGAGCTGTTTAAACCCCGCTTCAAACATCCTGAAACCTCCTCGCTGGTGCGTCAGCGCCATCATTTGACCGCGACTCTGCACTCCACGCTGGAGGGCGAAAGCCATACCGGCTGGTATCGTATGCTGAATCGCCTGCTCTGGAGCTGGCGCGGGCTATCGGCGCTGGAGATCGGCGAGGTGCTGGCGCGCATCGCCGCCAGCGGCGCGGAACGCACCAGCGAGGCGCTGCTGGATACGGTGATCGGCTATCGCGGCGGCAACTGGATTTACGAATGGAGCAAGCAGGCGGCGCTCTGGCAACAGAAAGCGCAGGAGGCGGGCGAGACGCCGGAAGCGGGCGGGCACTGGCTGCACGCGGTGAATCTCTACAGCCTGGCTGCCTGGCCGCATATTAAAGGCGACGAGCTGGCGGAACAGGCGCAGATCCTGGCCAACCGCGCCTATGAAGAGGCGACGCTGCGCCTGCCGGGCGAGCTGAAAGAGCTGACCTTTCCTGTTCAGGGCGGCAGCGCCATCACCGGCTTCCTGCATATGCCGCCCGAGGTGAGCGCGCCGTATCCCACCGTGCTGCTGTGCGGCAGCCTCGACAGCCTGCAGATCGACCATTATCGCCTGTTCCATGACTACCTGGCGCCGCGCGGCATCGCCATGTTGACCCTCGATATGCCGTCGGTGGGCTTCTCATCAAAATGGAAGCTGACCCAGGATACCAGTTTCCTGCATCAGCAGGTGCTGCGCGGGCTGGATGCCGTGCCGTGGGTCGACCATACACGCGTGGCGGCGCTGGGCTATCGTTTCGGCGCGAACGTGGCGGTGCGGCTGGCCTATCTGGAGGCGCAGCGCCTGCGCGGCGTCGCCACGCTGGGGCCGATCGTGCATGCGCTGCTGGCCAACCCCGCCCAGCAGACTCATGTACCCGACATGTATATTGATGTGCTGGCCAGCCGCCTCGGTATGGCGCGCGCTACCGATGAGACGCTCAGCACCGAGCTGAACCGCTATTCGCTGAAAACCCAGGGGCTGCTGGGACGCCGCACGCCGACGCCAATGCTGGCGGGCTACTGGCCAAACGATCCCTGGAGCCCGGAGGAGGATGCGCGACTGATTGTCAACTCCTCCGCCAGCGGCAAGCTGCTGCCGATCGGCTTTTCGCCGGTGCTGAATAATTTCGATCGGGCGCTGCACACCACCTGTGACTGGCTGCTGCAACAGTTGAAGTGATAAGTTGCTATTTTGCCTCAGTTTGCTAAAACTGTTAGCTCATTAAAGGAGGTGTAAACCATGACGTTACCGAATGGACATCCCAGAAGCCGGTTAATTAAACGTTTTACCGCGCTGGGCCCCTATATCCGCGAGAACAAATGCGAAGATGCGCGTTTCTTTTTCGACTGCCTGGCCGTTTGCGTCAACGTTAAGCCCGCACCGGAAAACCGTGAATTCTGGGGATGGTGGCTGGAGCTGGATGCGCAATCCGACCACTTTACCTATCAGTACCACTTTGGTCTGCACGATAAGGATGGCGAATGGAAGCCATGCGCCATCAAAGGCAAAGAAAACGAAGAGAAGCTGGAAGAGACGCTGCGTAATTTCCATCAGCGCCTGAAGGCCACCCTGGACGAACTGCAGCTGGGGTTGTTGCCGGCGGAAGGCGCCAGCGAGCAGCCGGTGAAACTCACCGCCTGATCGCGCGACGAACAGAAAAGGGCAGGCGAATCGCCTGCCCTTTTTTTATCCTGCGCGGCGCGTGGCCAGCGGTCTGTTGCAGCAATCCGGATGGAGCCAGGCCGCCGGCGCCGCGCTTGCGCATCAGAACTGGTAAGTCATGCCAATTGCCACGATATCGTCGGTGTTGCGGTTCAGCGTATTGTTGTCATCCAACAGGTTGATTTTGTAATCCACAAAGGCCGACATGTTTTTGTTGAAGTAGTAGGTCGCGCCGACGTCAGCAAATTTGTAGTAGTCCGCATCGCCCACGCCGCCTTCGATATCTTTCACTTTGGTCTGCACGTAAGCCAGAGAAGGGCGCAGGCCAAAATCAAACTGATACTGCGCCACCAGCTCAATGTTCTGCAGCTTGTTGGCGTAGCCGCTGATGTTCTGCTCGGTGCCGTTAACGTTGACGTTGCTGCCGCTGATTGGGTTCATATTCCGCGTTTCCGCGTAGGTGGCCGCCAGGTAGACGCCGTTGTCGTCATATTTCAGGCCCGTCGCCCAGGCTTCCGCTTTCTCGCCGCCGCCAAAGGCACTGTTTTTCTGATCCAGCGTACGGTTGGAGGAGGAGACCGCGCCTTTCAGGCTCAGGCCATCAATGATCTTATAAGAGAGTGAGGCGGCCATGCCGTCGCCGTTAGACACGCCGTCGCTGCGCGTGGAGTTTTCGTTCTTGCCCTGATACTGCAGAGCAAAATCCAGGCCATCCACCAGCCCGAAGAAGTTGCTGTTGCGGTAGGTCGCCACGCCGTTGGTACGGGTCAGCATATAGACATCAGCGGAGGTATAAGCGGTGGCGCCGAACTCCGGCATCATGTCAGTAATCGCTTCCACGTCATAAATCAGGCCGTAATTGCGGCCGTAATCGAATGAGCCGTAGTCGCCCGCTTTCAGGCCGGCGAAGCCCAGACGGGTTTTGTTGCCGACGTTGGAATCGCTTTCCGGGTTATTGAGGTTGTACTGATATTCCCACTGGCCGTAGCCGGTCAGCAGGTCGTTAATCTGAGTCTGGCCTTTGAAGCCGATACGCACGTAGGACTTGTCAGCGTTGTTGCTGGCGTTGGTTTCCGCATCGCTGATGTAGCGCATTGCTTTCAGTTTGCCGTAGAAATCCAGCTTGTTGCCGTCTTTGTTATACACTTCGGCGGCCTGTGCGCCAGAGCCGAGAGCCAGTGCAGAGATCAGCAGTGCCAGTGCGTTCTTTTTCATTTGTTATCTATCCCGATGAGTAAAAAAATAAAAAGTTTGTGTCACTTGTTGTAAAAAACAGGAACGTTTTTACCGGGATTGTGTGAATGTTTTATGAAGCTTTTCCGCCTTTCTTGTGAATGGCGAACTTTTGGTCTACGCCGCTGTCGCCAATTTTCCACGCTTTTCCCGCCCTGACGGTTGGCTTCCTCCCTGACTCCTGATAAAACGTCCGTTCAAAGACATTTTTACTACGGCAGGAAAACATGAGCGGCAGTCAGACCCTGGTGGTCAAACTGGGGACCAGCGTACTGACCGGCGGATCGCGTCGGTTAAATCGGGCACATATTGTGGAGTTAGTTCGTCAGTGCGCACAGCAGCACGCGGCGGGCCATCGAATTGTGATCGTCACCTCCGGCGCGATGGCTGCCGGGCGTGAACACCTGGGCTACCCGGAGCTGCCGCCTACCATCGCCTCAAAGCAGCTGCTGGCTGCGGTGGGGCAGAGCCGTCTGATCCAGCTGTGGGAACAGCTGTTCTCCATCTATGGTATCAATATCGGCCAGATGCTGCTGACGCGCGCGGATATGGAAGATCGCGAGCGCTTCCTTAACGCGCGTGACACCCTGCGCGCGCTGCTGGACAACAATATTGTGCCGGTTATCAATGAGAACGATGCGGTAGCGACGGCGGAGATCAAGGTTGGCGACAACGACAACCTGTCGGCGCTGGCGGCGATGCTGGCGGGCGCTGATAAGCTGCTGCTGCTGACCGATCAGCAGGGGCTGTTTACCGCCGATCCGCGCAGTAACCCGCAGGCATCGCTTATCAGCGACGTTCATGCCATTGACGACGCGCTGCGCACCATCGCCGGCGACAGCGTTTCCGGGCTAGGCACCGGCGGTATGACCACCAAACTGCAGGCGGCGGACGTTGCCTGCCGCGCCGGCATCGACGTGATTATCGCCGCAGGCAGCCGCCCGGGCGTGATTGGCGACGTAATTGAAGGCAAACCGGTCGGCACCCGTTTCCACGCGCAGCAGTCGCCGCTGGAGACGCGTAAGCGCTGGATTTTCGGCGCGCCGCCGGCGGGCGAAATCGTGATCGACGATGGCGCGCTGTCGGCGGTGCTGGAACGCGGCAGCTCGCTGCTGCCGAAAGGCATTCGCGAAGTGAGCGGCAACTTTTCCCGTGGCGAGGTGATCCGCATTCGCAGCCTGCTGGGGCGCGATATCGCCCACGGCGTTTCACGCTATAACAGCGATGCGCTGCGCATGATCGCCGGCCATCACAGCCAGGAGATCAGTGATATCCTGGGATATGAATATGGTCCGGTCGCGATGCACCGTGACGACATGATTGTCAGCTAAGGGGGCATCAATGCTGGAAGAAATGGGCAAGGCGGCCAAAGCGGCCTCATATCAGCTCGCCACGCTGACCACCGCGGAGAAAAACCGCGTGCTGATGACCATCGCCGATCAACTGGAAGCGCAGGGCGCCGCCATTCTCGCCGCTAACGAGCAGGATCTGGCGGATGCGCGCGCCAGCGGTCTGAGCGAAGCGCTGCTCGATCGTCTGATGCTTAACCCGGCGCGTCTGAAGGGCATTGCCGACGATGTGCGCCAGGTATGCCGGCTGACCGATCCGGTCGGTCAGCTGATCGACGGTGGCCAGCTGGACAGCGGGCTGCGCATTGAACGTCGCCGCGTGCCGCTGGGCGTAGTCGGCGTCATTTATGAAGCGCGCCCCAACGTGACAGTGGATGTGGCTTCGCTCTGCCTGAAAACCGGCAACGCGGTGATCCTGCGCGGCGGTAAAGAGACATATCGCACCAATGGCGCCACGGTGCGCGTGATCCAGTCGGCGCTGGCGCAGCACGGCCTGCCGGCCGGCGCGGTGCAGGCGATTGAAAGCCCGGATCGCGAGCTGGTAAACCAGCTGCTGAAGCTGGATCGCTATGTGGATATGCTAATCCCGCGCGGCGGCGCAGGGTTGCACAAGCTGTGCCGCGAGCAATCGACGATTCCAGTGATCACCGGCGGCATTGGCGTTTGTCATATCTATATCGACGCCGACTTCGAGCCGGAAGCGGCGCTGAAGGTGATCGTTAATGCGAAGAAGCAGCGCCCCAGCGCCTGTAACTCGGTTGAAACGCTGCTGGTGAACGCCGCCGTAGCGGATGCTTTCCTGCCTGCGCTGAGCCAGCGTATGGCGCAGGAGGCGATCACGCTGCACGCCGACCCACGCGCGCTGCCGCTGTTGCAGCAAGGCCCGGCTGACGTAGAGGCGGTGAAAGCGCAAGAGTATGACAATGAATGGCTGTCGCTTGATTTGAACGTGCGCATTGTGGACGATATGGATGAAGCGATCGCGCATATTCGCGCGCATGGCACCCAGCATTCCGATGCGATTCTGACGCGCGACACGCGCGCCGCCGATCGTTTCGTCAGGCAGGTGGACTCCTCAGCGGTGTATGTTAACGCCAGCACCCGCTTTACCGACGGCGGCCAGTTTGGCCTGGGCGCGGAAGTGGCGGTCAGTACGCAGAAGCTGCATGCGCGCGGCCCGATGGGGCTGGAAGCGCTCACAACCTATAAATGGATTGGTTACGGCGACGATACCGTGCGGGCGTAGCGGAAAGCGTGACGGCGCGCGGAGAGATAGCAGGGCGGCTGTAACGCTGGTCGCTGTCAACGGTAATCCGCCCGCTGGCGACAAAAGCAGCATCCGATGCGGCGCCTCTTGACTCAGGCGCCGCTTTTTTTTAACGTTACAGCCCGTAGTGTCCCTTCTCAAAGCCGGTATAGCTCAGTTGGTAGAGCAGCGCATTCGTAATGCGAAGGTCGTAGGTTCGACTCCTATTACCGGCACCACTTCAACGTCCTCAAACGTTCGTATCTATCCATAAAATATCGGTTTTATAACGACTTTGGTGCTTTTTTTGTCCGGGATTAATCCCTGGTCTTCCAATAGAATCCGGTACTGAATATGTATAGGATTTTGTATATGTTCCTGTTCGGTCTTAGCTTCCTGTACACCTGCCTTTAAACGATATGTAGATTCGCTGCGCTAAGCCTGAAGCTAAAGGCTATACATTTGATGATGGGCAAGGGCTGTCTTTACTTGTAGAACCCAATGGAAGCAAGCGCTGGCGGTTCCGTTATCGTTTTACCGGTAAGCCCAAAATGATCTCGACTGGGCTATACCTGATAAGCACGCTCGGTAGTGTTCGTTCCCATCATGAGGATGCCCGAAACGAGTCGCAGAAGGAAAATATCAGAGCGAGGTTCGAAGAGAGCAAAAGCTTGCCTGCAAACTGAGCCTGAGGCGCTTACAAAAAGATTGCCAGAGAGTGGCATTGGATGAAGTCTGCCAAATGGTCGGCAGTAAGCATCAGGTATGATGGGAGTGCTTCAAAACGATATTTTTCTGATGTATGCACAGGGTTGGTAGGCCAATTTAAATCGCGAGGATTGCTGGACGTGCTGTGTAAAATTGAGAAATACGGTGTGCCAGAAAAGCTGCTTAAAGTACGGCTGCGCTGCGCGAAAAATTTTTGCTGTGCTTTTGCTACAGGTATAGATGGGGTCAACCTATCAGCAATTTTCTCCAGTGCCCTTGAAGTACATCAATCCAATGATTTTCCGTTCCTTCAAACTGAGGAGATAATTGATTTTTACAAGCCTTAGACGGTTACTCCGGAGGTTGGCTTGTCCAAATTGATACGAAATTGCTAACAATCACTGGTGTGAGAAACATCGAATTACGTACAGCAGTATGGTCGGAATTTGATATAGATAACCCTGTTTGTGAAATTCCTGCGGAAAGGATGAAAATTCGCAGGACATATTTTATGCAATTATCAACTCAAGCGTTAGATTTGCTCAATGAACTCAAGATGATAACAGCGAACTATCATTATGCTTTTTCTGGGCGGAGTGATCCGAGTAAGGCGAAGAACGAAAAAAATATAAATCAGCTTTTAAGCGAATTAGCTACGGTGGAAAACTTACCGTGCATAGTTTTAGACGTGTGATGTCTACATTGTTGCATGAAAGGGTTTTTATTTATCATGGGTTGATATTCAATTAGCCCGTGTTGACAAAAATAATATCTGTGGGCTTGTAATCATACGTATAAAATATAAAGCGAAACGAGCTACTTCATATTATAAGCTGTATGTAGGTTATAAACAAAATCAAATGAATGAAGTTAGCGATAGATTTTATCTTAAATATCTAGATTTGCGCTATGTGAATTCACAAAGAGAACTTGCTAAATACATTTTTACAGAGGGAAAGCATTTACTTCGACTTGCTCAAGAAATTAGGGATAATGAACAAATTAGGAAGGATGAAGAGACTTTAAATTCATTAAGCCTTTTAGCGGCCCTCCTGCTATGCGTTCAGCTTTTTCAGGCGAAACCGGTAGCTTGTAGCCTTGTATCCCTGCCAGGATCCGGGTGGCGGTAGCGTCATGGCGTACTGCGCTGTCAGAATGCAGTCCTGTTTCGTTAAGGATGGCCTGATATTCTTCAGCCACCACGGGCGCGCTGATTTCAGCCTGACGGACAATGGCGCTACTTCTCATTCTGCGCTTTGGTTTCCGCCTCCGTTTCTTCACGGCGTTTGCGGATGTTACCGGCCATGTCTGCGGCAAGCCATGCAGACCAGCGGAGGTAATACCTATGTCCAGGGCTAATCAAAAGCAGCTACGAAGCGCAACAACCGCAAGATTCACGCCCGTACATTTCTGGCGACGTCGAAAGATAAAGTCTGGCTCGTTAAGACGCAGGAAGAGTGAGAGAAAATTAAATTGGCGCGAGCGGCTAACGTCATATTTTAGGGTGACTGGATGTAAATCCGTCGTTATGATTGCAATACATACAGCGTCATAAGGAGCGAGACGTGGATACAGTTGAGGAACTAAACGGAACATATTTTTATGCGGGGCGTTCAAACCTCACCGCCTCTGAACTATTTTTTATGATTTTCTGCGAAATGTTTGTCGATCAACTTGGTTTAGGTCTTGTTGATTTCGGTGCTGTTGCTGCCATTGTATCAGGGCGTAACACTCTCCCTACAAGGGCAAAACCAAACGGTGCTGAGAAGGGAACATCCTATGCATCTAAAGCCTCACGAAAAGTTTTCAAAAAAGCGCAGTTCCCTTTCGGGATAAAACTACCTTCCGTTATTGGTGGTTATCCACCTTCTACTATCAGGATTAGGGCTGTGGCTAATATTGGAACGTTTACGGGCAGGGCTATTCCTGTCGTGGGGTGGATTATTTTAGCTTCTGATATCGCTCAAATCACCCATCGTACTATTCGGGACTATAACGCCATAGCGCGGGGGAACGATAAATTATGGTAAGCAATGTTGAACAGCGCATTTATGAGCTAGTACGGCCTTACGCTGGCGCGTACCTATTCACGTTCAAACAAGTAGCGCTAACACCTAAAACGGATCTTGATACTGATTTGAGCCTTGATGACCTTGAAGCGGGTGAACTGATGGATAAGTTTTTCGAGGAATTTCAGGTTGAACGGGGAAGCTTTAAAATAGAAACTTACTATCCTGACGTTCCTGTTTCATGGCATCCTTTTAAGAAAGCAGCGCCTGTTTCTGTTCCTGATTTCAATATTGGTATGCTGATCGAGTCAGCAAAAGCCGGAAGATGGTTGTACAAATAAGGGCGCATTACTCCCATGAAGCGCTAACTTTATTTATGAAAAGTATATAAAGTTCAGGGTTGATTCTGCATAACGAATCGATGGGTTATCTTTATATAAAAACGGATGAATCAATGAATGCCGTGTTTAATAAAATCCTGCGTCTGATAGACTTTCTTTTCGGTGATTTAATCCCGCTGGCGATAATTGTGGCGGGCGCGCTCTTTTTTATCATTGTACTGCCAACGCATGCCATTCTGCTGACGGTTATCTGGGCGGTAGTGGTTATCGTTATCGATGTGCGTTATTCGAAATGGTATTAACATTCATCTCTGACCCGACGCCAGGATAATTATGCACCCTACCGATCTGGATACGCTCTACCGCGCCACCAATGACAAAACCGTCGCCCTCTGGCAACAGGAAAGCGGCATCGGCGAGGTGATGAGCGGAGAGTACTACCATCCGCGGAAGCTGGCGCTGGCGGCTGGTCTGCAACCGTCCATGCCGCCTGCCGTGCGCGCGCTTTTCGATGCGGTCCGCCAGCTAAGCGCAGAGGATGCGCTGGCGGATCTGCTGCCGACAGAGGCGTTTCATTTCACCTTTTTGCCCATCACACCGCCGCTGTACGAAGAGGAGGACGCGCTGCCGGAGGACATCGCGCCGCTGCTGCGCCTGTGGCAGAACTATCAGGGGCAGCGCGTAACGATAAAGGGGCTGCGGCTTGTGGCTTTGCCAGGACAGCTGCTGCTGGCGGGGGTGCCTGACGCTCAGGCGATAACGGCGCGTCAGCGCTTTTGTGAAGAGGTATTAGCCTCGCCCTGGCGGGAAGCGCTGCTGGCGCGTCATAAGAAAACGCCCCTGCCGGCGCCGTTCTGGCACAGCACGCTGCTGCGTTATCGGGCGCAGCGTCTGCCGGCGTCGCTGCAGCGCTATTTTCTTCAGGCTCAGCACGCTCGCTACGGCGACCTGTCAGGAGAGCTAAAGCTGGCGCAGGTGAACTACAACTGGACAACGTGCCGGGTCATTTAACGTGTCGCAACGCGGGCCGCTTATCTGGCGGCCCACACCATAAGGCAAACGGTTATGCCGCCAGCGTATTCAGGGCGTTCAGCTGCGCCTCCGGCAGCGTCAGCGTCGCAGCCTGAAATCAAGTTAGCCAACCCGCAAGAGGCTAAGGCGCTTTACAGCATCACCGCAGAGCGGGATGGTGCGCGCATTGTCGCGGCGGTTTATCAGCGTATGGTTGGGGCGATCGCAGCGATGCTTGCCAGAGGCGCGTTAAACAGACAGCGCGCAGCGCATAAAAAAATCCCCGCCGGCATCGCCGACGGGGATCCTCAGTAAAGCAGCAACGCTGTGCGCTTAGGGTCTTCTGAATAGGGCGAGGCTGCGGCCCTCCAGTTCAAAATCCATCTCTTTGGTGATCACCATACCCGGCTTCGCGTTATCAGAGGTAGAGAGTTCCAGCACCCAGCCGCCTTCGCCAAACTGCGGAATGCGGAACGGCACGTTGCCTTCAAACGGGTTGAACAGCATCAGCACGTCGTGCCAGATGCCTTCTTCCGGCTGCAGGTCGGCGCGGCCGATATAGACGCCGAGCGTAGAGCCTTCGTCCCACTGCTCCGACTGCTGGAAGCCGCCGCCGGCGTTAAACCATTTGATATCCATGCCGTCACGCCAGCTTTCGCGGCGCAGCAGCGGCTGCTGCGCCCGCAGCGTGATCACCCGACGGGTAAACTCGCGCAGCGCCTCGCAGGTTTCCGGCAGATCGTCCCAGTGAACCCAGGAGATCTCGCTATCCTGACAGTAGCCGTTGTTATTGCCCATCTGGCTGCGGCCGAACTCATCGCCCGCCAGCAGCATCGGCGTGCCGTGAGAGAAGAAGAGCGTGGCGAGGAAGTTGCGCTTCTGGCGGTCGCGCACCGCGTTGATACCTTCATCTTCAGTCGGGCCTTCGGCGCCATAGTTATATGAACGGTTATCGTTATGGCCGTCGTTGTTGTCCTCGCCGTTCGCCTCATTGTGCTTCTCGTTATAGGAGACCACATCGTTCAGCGTAAAGCCGTCGTGCGCGGTAATAAAGTTGACGCTCGCCCACGGGCGACGGCCGCGCTGATCGTAGAGATCGCCGGAGCCGAGCAGACGCGCGGCGAAATCGGTAGAGACGTTATCGCCTTTCCAGTATTCGCGCACCGTGTCGCGGTATTTATCGTTCCACTCCGCCCAGCCCGGCGGGAAGCCGCCCACCTGGTAGCCGCCGGGGCCGATATCCCAGGGTTCACCGATCAGCTTCACCTTAGACAGCACCGGATCCTGGGTTACCGCGTCGAAGAAGCCGCCGCGCTGGTCGAAGCCTTCCGGCTCGCGGCCCAGAATGGTGCCGAGATCGAAGCGGAAGCCGTCGACATGCATCGATTCCGCCCAATAGCGCAGCGAATCCATCACCATCTGCAGCACACGCGGGTGCGAGGTGTTAACGGTGTTGCCGGTACCGGTGTCGTTAATGTAATAACGATGCTGGTCAGGCATGGTGCGGTAATAGGAGAAGTTATCGATGCCTTTGAACGACAGCGTTGGGCCGAGTTCGTTACCTTCCGCTGTATGGTTATAGACCACGTCGAGGATCACTTCGATGCCGGCGTCGTGGAACGCACGCACCATATCGCGGAAGCCCTGAATGCCTTTCGGACCGTAGTAGCGCGGCGCCGGCGCGAAGAAGCCCAGCGAGTTGTAACCCCAGAAATTTTTCAGCCCCCTGTCCAGCAGATGCTGATCGTCCGGGAACCAGTGAACCGGCAGCAGCTCGACCGAAGTAATCCCGAGACTCTTGATATAGTCGACGGAAGCCTTGTGGCCCATGCCTTCGAAATTGCCGCGCAGCTCCGGCGGCAGGGCAGAGTTAAGCTGGGTAAACCCTTTGACATGGGTCTCGTAAATCACCGATTTCGGCCAGGCGATGGAAGGGCGATTATTATCCTGCCAGTCAAACTCATTAGGATCGACAACCCGGCATTTCGGCGTAAAAGGGGCGCTGTCGCGCGTATCGAAGGTCAGATCTTTATCTTCATGCAGCAGGTCGTAGGCGAAGTGGGCTTCGTTCCACTCGATATCGCCGACCAGCTCGCGCGCGTAAGGATCGATCAGGAGTTTATTGGGGTTAAAACGATGGCCGTTCTCCGGATCGTAAGGCCCGTGAACGCGATAGCCGTAGAGCGCGCCAGGCTTTAGGCCCGGTATATAGCCGTGCCAGACCTCATGGGTATATTCCGGCAGATCCAGCCGGGCGATTTCATTTTTGCCGCTCGGATCGTAGAGGCAAAGCTCCACGCGCTCCGCATGCGCCGAGAAGATCGCAAAGTTAACGCCGTCGCCATCAAAGTTGGCGCCGAGAAGATGACTATACCCTGCTGTTATTTCAAAAGGCTTACCGTTTGACATGCATTCTTCTCCATCGAATGAACATTTTGCCTGCAACAGCGTTTAGAAGCGCTTTCTGATAAGCAAAATCACACTGTTATAAGAACAACAGACGAACAACAATCAACCGACGCCATACTGATGTGGTCGGTCAGTAACATCTCTTCTCCGCTGAGAATATCGCGGTAGCGACGGTTAGCCAGCGATGCGGGCAAGGGGATCTCCGTTTCGCTCCAGCGCTCCAGCTGCGGCTGCGCCAGGCTGCCGTGCAGCGCGTTCAGCACCAGACGCGGTGCGATAACGATCAGCGCCTCATTCTCCTGCGCGCGCGCATAGGCGATAACGTTTTCTGCTCGCTTGCCGGCGGCGGCCAGCGGCAGGTAGTCGCCTTTGCGGAACAGCATCGGCTTCTGCTGACGGAAACGCAGTAGCCTGGCGGTAACATGCTGCTTCAGCTCGCCGCTCAGCCAGTTCTGCTCATTGCTGGTGGTCGGCGTCTCATCGTCAGCCAGCCACTGCTCCAGCGTGGCGAAATCGGGTTCGCGGCGGTTATCAGGATCGACAAGGCTGAAATTCAGCCCTTCGCTGCCCTGATAGATATCGGGCACGCCCGGCGCGGTCAGCTTGATGATGGTCTGGGTCAGGCTGTTGACCAGGCCGGCGCGTACATAGGGCTGGATGGTACGGTAAAAGTCCTGCAAAAAGGTCTGGTTGGCTGGCGAAAGCAGGTGGCGTGCATAATCCAGCACCGCCGTTTCATAGGCGTCATTGCTATCGCCCCAGTTAGTGCGCAGCTTGGCCTCGCGCAGCGCCTTTTCGGTAAAGGCGAGGAAACGCTCCTCCAGCGCTTTCAGCCCCGCCTCGTCGTTCGGACGCAGCGTGGTCGGCCAGACGCCGACCAGCGCCTGATAGAGCATCCAGGCGACGGCCGGCTTCGGCGCGGTGCCATCTTCAAGCTGCACCACCTTCTGTTGGTTCATCTGGCGCCAGCGGGCGACGCATTCCGCCCACAGCTCCGGCGCTTCGGTTAGCGTATAGAGCCGCGCGCGCGCATCTTCGCCGCGTTTGGTGTCGTGCGTGGAGGTGCCGGAGAGGGCGTCGGGCTGACGCTCCAGACGCGTTTTCATCTCAGCGTGAAAACGGTTGAGCGAGAAGGCGCGCGGCATCGGCTCGGCGCCCACTTCGTTCAGCGCCAGCTCCATGTTCTGGCGGAAGAACAGCGTATCCTCGACCGATTTCGCCATCAGCGGGCCGGTCAGCTGCTGGAAACGGGTGCGGAAATTCGCTGCATCCGCCGCCGCCGCTTCGGAAACCTTGCCTGCCAGAATGTCGGTCAGCACATCAAGCGCCTGGGTATCGGGCGCGTGGGCGCTGCTTTTTACGCGCTGCACGATCTTCTGCAGCAACGCCAGGCCTTCCGGCGGCAGCCCCTCTGTGGTGCCGTAGGTGCGATAGACCGGGAAGGCAACCAGCAGTTCGCGCAGCGCGCCGCGCAGTGCGTCCTCGTGCAGCCCGGCGTTTTCCGTATTGGCGATAGCCATCGCCAGACGCAGCAGGGTGGTGAACTCGCCTTCGAAGTTCTTATCGGCCATCAGCAGTTTGGCCGCGCGCAGTTCGGCGCGCATGTCCACCGGCTTGCCGACAACGTTATCCCAGGCGGCGCGCAGCGCGTCGAGCTGCTCGTCATCCACCAGCACGTCGGAAAGCGATTCGATAAACTCATAGCCGGTAGTGCCGGAAATCGGCCACTCTTGCGGGATCTGCTCGTTTTTGCCGAGGATTTTCTCGACGGTGATATAGCAATCCGGGCCCGCCTCCTGGCGCAGCAGCTCCAGGTAGGCTTTCGGATCGGCGAGCCCGTCGACATGGTCAACGCGCAGGCCGTCGACTGCGCCGGAATGCACCAGCTCCAGAATCAGCCGATGGGTATCGTCGAATACCGGCTTATCCTCGACGCGCACGCCGACCAGCCCGGTAATCTCGAAAAAGCGGCGGTAGGAGAGGTCACGCGGCGCATCGCGCCAGGACATCAGCCGCCACGGCTGCTGTTCGTGCAGCGCGGCGATCTGCGCTTTATCGCGCAGCTTCAGGATCTCTTCTTCGCGCCCTTGCCAGCTCTCCGGCGTCAGCGGGTAGTAGCTGTCGTAATAGGCGAACGCCGGCTTACCGCTGTTCGGATCCGCCTTGACGCTGATTTCGCCGTTTTCCAGCACGGCCTCAAAGGTATCGCCGAGGAAAGGCAGCGTCAGGCGACGCGACCAGTCGATATCGAAATGGCGCGCGTAGCGGCTCTGCTTGCCATGCTCGATCACGTCGCGCCACCAGGCGTTCTCCAGCGAGGCGGCCATATGGTTCGGGACAATATCGAGGATCAGGCCGAGGCCTGCCTCTTTCAGCGTTTTCACCATCCGGTCGAAGCCTGCGCGGCCGCCGATGGAAGGCTCAATCTCGTTGGCGTCGGTAACGTCGTAGCCGTGAGTGGATTCTGCCGTGGCGGTAAAAATCGGCGAGGCGTAAAGATGGCTGATGCCGAGCCGCTTCAGGTAGGGCACCAGCGCCGCGGCGCGGTCAAAGGTCATGCCGTTACGAAACTGAATGCGATAGGTAGCGGTTGGGATCTTCACGTTGCATCTCCAGAGGCCAGGCGAACAATAATCGAATTCTGCGGCAGCGCATCGGCCGCCTGCGGCCAGGCGAACAGGGTGTCGCCCGGCAGATCGGGTAACGGCTGCGTGGTCTCGCCGATATTCAGCGCCATCGACAGCGTGCCGCGCGGGAAAGCCCAAGTGACGGCGAAAAAGCCTTCTGCTGTCTTCACCACTTTGCCGGCGTCACCGCCGGCGGTGGCCAGCAGCGGCACCAGATGCTGCTGACGCAGCGCCAGCAGTTCGCGGGTCAGCGCCAGCCAGGCTTTGCCTTCCTCGCTCTCCCGCTTTTTCCAGTCGAGCTTCGACATCTCGAAGGTTGCTTTGGCATTCGGATCGGGCACGCTTTCGCCTTCATGCCCGGCGTGGCCCTGGAACTCGCGCGCGCGGCCTTCGCGCACCGCCTTCGCCAGATCGCCATGGAAATCGGTAAAGAACAGGAACGGGTTGGTTTCGCCATACTCTTCGCCCATAAAGATCAGCGGAATATGCGGCGACAGCAGCAGCATCGACAGCATCACTTTGGTGCGGTCGGCGCCGGCCAGATCGATCAGTCGCTCACCTTGCGCGCGGTTGCCGACCTGGTCATGGTTCTGAATAAAATCGACAAAGGCGACCGGTGGCTGCCCGGTGCTTTTCACGCCGCGCTTCTCGCCGCTCTGCGCCGATACTTCGCCCTGATAGACGAACCCTTCGGTCAGCGCGCGCGCGATGCGTTTCTCCGGCTCGCTGGCAAAATCCTGGTAGTAGGCGTGCGTTTCGCCGGTAGCGAACACATGCACGGCGTTGTGCAGGTCGTCGTTCCATTCGCCGGTGAACAGCGGCGCTGAGCCATCTTCCGCGCGCGGATGCAGGAAAATCACGTTACGGCAATCTTCGGTGGTCAGATGGATCGGCCGATCGGTAATCTCAGCGCGGATGCGCTCGGCGATGTCGATCAATACATGCTTGTCGGAAGGATCTTCAATCTGGTCGATGGCATCGAAGCGCAGGCCGTCAAGGTAATACTCCTGCAGCCAGAACAGCGGCGCTTCTTCGATATAGCGGCGCGCCGCGTCGACATCATAGGCGATGCCGGCGCCCCACGGGGTCATGCGCTCTTTATGGAAGAAGTCGGGCGACAGCAGCGGCAGATAGTTGCCCTCCGGCCCGAAGTGGTTAAGCACAATATCAAGCACCACCGACAGGCCATGGCCATGCGCGGCGTCGACAAAGGCTTTGAAGTCATCCGGTGTGCCGTAGGCGGAGTGGGGCGCATAGAGCAGTACACCGTCGTAACCCCAGCCGCGATTGCCGCCGAACTGGGAAAGCGGCATCACTTCAATCATCGTCACGCCGAGTTCAGCCAGCCACGGCAGCTTATCGATAGCGGCGCGGAAGGTGCCTTCCGGCGTGAAGGTGCCCATATGCATCTCATAGACCACGGTCTCGGTCCACGGGCGGCCTTTCCAGTCGCTGTTTTGCCATGCATAGCCGGCAGGATCGATAACCAGCGAAGGGCCGTTTACCTCCGCCTTCTGCGCGCGCGCGGCGGGATCCGGCACCACAGTGCCGTCGGCGAGAACAAAATTATATTCAGCGCCCGGCGCGACGCCGGCCGCTTCAAGCTCGAACCAGCCGTCGCCGGCCGGCGTCATTTCGCGCTCCTGGCCTGACAGCCTGAGCGTGATTTTTTGCTGGCCGGTAGCCCAGAGACGAAAACGAACGGTGTCGGCGGCCACATATTCAGCGCCCCAACTTTTAAGAAATGATTTGGACTCCATTCAACTGCCTCGTGTTAACCCAGATGTGAGCAATAGACGACATCGCCCGCCAAATGCCGGCGATGTGAGTTTCAGGTGCTTAAATCTGTAAGCGTGATCTGGTGCCGTAGTGGGGCATCGCTCTTCTGGTCAGTCACGAAGTGGCTGCCCCCCAGAGAATGCGTATTGAAACGGTGTCCGGCGGTTTCGGCTCCAGGCAGCATACAAAGAACAATCATAGACCATCGGGCAGGAAGTGAAGGGCCGCGATAGCAGAGCGGCAGAACGAAGATAACCTTTGTGAGCCAGGCGGAAATAGAGGGATGAGGGGAGACGACGCGGCGGCAGGCGGCGCCGCTACGCTACGCCGGGGACTTTCTCGCTCACCTGATGGACGTTAATGCCTTGCTGCTCAAGCCGCTGGCGGTAGCGGTCGTCGAGACCGCTATCGGTGATCACATGACGGAAAGGGCGGTCAACGGCAATCGGGTAGGGGTGAAACTGCCCGAATTTCGAGGAATCGGTTAAAGCGAAGGTATCGATATCTTTTGCCATTACTGCATTGACGATATCGCTGCGCAGCATATTGCGGCCGGTAAAGCCGGTATCGGGATGCCAGCCGTCGATGCCGATAAAAGCTTTCTGGAAATGCACCTGCTGAATGCAGCTGCGGGTCAGCGGGCCGACCACCGACTCGCTGCTTTTCTGATAGAGGCCGCCCAGCACGATCACTTCGCAACGCGACGCTTTCAGCAGCCCGGCGATATAGTGGCTAACGGTGACAATGGTGATGCTGTCATTGTCTGCCAGGCAGCGCGCCAGCAGGGCGTTGGTGCTGCCGCCTTCGATAAACACCGACTCGCCGGGTTTTACCAGCGAGGCGGCGTAATCCGCCAGCCCCTGCTTCAGCGGAAAACGTGCCTGCATGCGCGCCGCAACGTCATCGCCTTCCAGAGAGATGGCGGAACCGTGAACGCGCTTCAGGTAGCTGCCTTTCTCCAGCGTCGTGAGGTCCTGCCGCACCGTAACTTCGGAAACGTGCGTCAGGCGCGACAGCTCGCTGACGCTGATGCTGCCTCTTTCATTAACCAGCTGAATAATCTGTAACTGCCTTGCGTTCATCCGGCGTCTCATCCTGGGGCGGGGGAGGGGAGTATAACAAAATCGTCTGCGGATCGCATGGTGCCCCGGCAGCGCGCCGGAGCGGTCCGCATGGCGGCAGAGCGCTCTGCCGACGCTGTTGATATCACGGGAAGAACAGTTTTGCTGCGCGCTCCGCGCAGGAGAAAGAGCGTCCTCCCTGCACGCCAGCTCACGAGAAAAGCGTTCTGCCTGCGTGCAGACGCTCTTTCCTGCCCGCCTGCTGTACTACGCGTAAGACGCCCCCTCTCTGCCGCCTCAGAGCGGGTCGATGCCCAGCGCGCGACGGCCGCGCGCATTAAGATCGCTGATAAGAAAACGATCTTTCCAGCTCTGTTCATAGTTTTCACGCGGGAAATCTGCCGGCGAGGTACCGGTTTCCAGCGCCTCGCGCACGCGCTGCGCGTAGGCCCTGTTTTTCGCGCACGCCGGTGCCGCCGGGATATACATCACGTTGCCCCAGCCCTGCTGATTTTCCACCGGCGCTACCGAGTGGATCACATCGCAGTGCCACCAGACCGAATCGCCCGCCTCCAGTGCCGGGATGCTGCTCAGCCCGGCGATCAGGTGCGGATGCCAGCGTTCGGAAACCGGCAGCACCCGGCCCGGCGCCACGCCGCACAGCTCATCTTCCGGTACGTCATCCAGCAGCGGACGCAGCAGGATATAGGCCATCGCTTCCGGCACCGGCACCACATGCAGCAACCCCTGGCCCAACGCCATATCCGACAGCGCCGTCCAGCCCTGGAAGGTGCGGAACGCGGAGCATTTGGTGGTGTTGTCCACGTCATACTCGTTAACGTCGGGGCGGTGCGCCGCATCCCAGGGATCGTATTCCGCGAAGCGGTTATTGAAAATCTTGCCAAACACCTGTTGATAGGCGGGCAGCAGCCAGCGCTCCAGCGCGCCGGAATCGGTATGCGCGCCCAGCCCTTTTGAGGTCGTGCCCGGCAGGCGGCGTCGAATACGGTCGGGATAGATAATGTTAACGTCCGGATTGAACCACTCACCTTCGGCGTGCTTAAAGGTCCACAGGCGGTTAAGGAAGGACTGAACGGCAGCGATTTCATCACTCTGCCGCGCCTCCATCTGCGCCTTCGACCAGTAGATCGGGTAGATTTCCGGACGTGACGCCTCCAGCGAGCCGAAGAAATTATCGCCGGGGCCGCGGTAGACCTCATCGAAGTGGTTTTCATCCAGATAGCGCAACATTGAGGCATCCATCGCCAGCGCCGCGTCGCGGCGGAAGGTCTGTTTCACGACCAGACAGCCGCGGCGTTTTATCCGGGCTATCTGCGCGGGCGTCACCTTGCCTGCCGCTATCTCTTCCTGCAGCAGCACCGGCCAGGCGCTGCCGTTGCGCCGCTCCTCTTCCCGGGCGGCGGCGATCTCCGTTTCGATCTTCTGACAAACCTGACGGAACAGGCCCCCGACGTCGCCAATCTGCGCGCGTAACGCCCGCTTCATTTCAATAACGTTCTGTTTGACGTCGGCCGGTAAGGTCAGTGAGGTAAAGGATGCGCTCATCGGTTTCTCCGCAGGTTAGATTAGCCCGTTGCCGGTAAATGAAAGCATTTACTTTCATTCGTAACTTTAGCGCGAAAGATAACAAAGAAGATCCTTTTGAGAAGTGAAAAGGATCACGCTTTTCACATTTCGATAACTTAAGCGGGAGAGTGCTAACCCAGGCAGGGAGAACGCCAGGCTGCGGGTCACCCGGCGTTGGCTGTTGCGGAGTGCCCGCTAACGGGCTACAGGCCCGCCTTGCCGAAGGCGGCAAGCCACTCCTGGTCAAATTTTTCTACGGCGGCGGCGACGGCAGGCGCGGCGATCATCTGCTCCGCCACCTCCAGCGGCAGCGTGATTGAAGCGCAGCCGGTCAGCAGGCACGCCAGCGCCTGACGCGGCGTTTTAAAGCTGGCCGCCAGTACCTTCGCGCCCGGCGCGTGCAGCGTTAACAGCTGCTGCAGCTCGCTTACTGTCTGGATACCATCACCGCCCTGGGCGTCGAGCCGGTTAACATAAGGCGCGACATATTCCGCGCCGGCCAGTGCTGCCAGCAGGCCCTGCGCGGCGCCGTAAACCGCGGTGCCCAGCGTCGGGATGCCCGCCGCGCGCAGCTGTTTTATCGCCGCCAGCCCTTCCGCCGTTACCGGAACCTTCACCACCAGATCGTTAATGATGGCGCGCAGTCGGTGCGCCTCTTCTACCATGCCATCGGCCTGCGGTGCCATGACCTGCGCAAACAGCCTGCCGCGCCCGCCCAGCGCCTCTTTCAGCGCCGGCAGTACGACTTCGGGCGGCGTTTTACTGCTGGCGATAATGCTCGGATTGGTGGTGACCCCGGCGAGGGGGAAAATGCGCGCCAGGCGCGTAACAGCCGCGACGTCAGCGGTATCGAGATAGAGTTCCATAGCCGGCTCCTGAGGAGATCGTGAGGTTTAGCAAGTTTCGCTGAGTATATCGCCCATCCCTGCTTTTTTATTGACCCGTATCAATATCGCTTTCTTTCGAAAGGTACCAAATCTTCGAACGTAAGAAAGGAGAGGGCGTATGATTTTTAATATCCAGCGTTATTCCACGCATGACGGTCCCGGCATCCGCACCGTTGTCTTCCTGAAAGGCTGCTCGCTGGGATGCCGCTGGTGCCAGAATCCTGAAAGCCGCTCGCGCCAGAAAGATCTGCTGTATGACGCGCGCCTCTGCCTTGAGCAGTGCGATCTCTGCCAGCGCGCGGCGCCGGAGGTTATCACCAGAACGCGCAATGGCCTGACGATTGACCGCCCGCGCCTGCAGCCGCGCCATATCGACGCGCTGGAAAACTGCTGTCCGACGCTGGCGTTAACCCTCTGCGGCGAAGAGAAGCCGCTGGAGGCGATCATGGCGGCGGTCAGGCGCGACAAGCCTTTCTACGCGCGCAGCGGCGGCGGCGTCACGCTATCGGGCGGCGAACCCTTTATGAACCCGGCGCTGGCGGCGGGGCTGTTCCGCCAGTGCCATGACGAGAACATCCACACGGCGGTGGAGAGCTGTCTGCATGTGCCGTGGCGCTATATCGAACCCGCGCTGCCCTGGATCGATCTCTTTCTGGCGGATCTGAAGCATGTCGATGAGGCGCGCTTCCACGCCTGGACCGACGGCTCGGCGAAACGGGTGCTTGCTAACCTGCGCCGGGTGGCCGCCGCCGGCAAGGCGATGACGATTCGCGTGCCGCTGATCCCAGAGTTCAACGCCGATGAAGCGTCGATCCGCGCCATCGTCAATTTCGCTGCGGACGAACTTGGCGTCAGCGCCATCCATTTTCTTCCTTACCACACGCTGGGCATGAACAAATACGCCCTGCTTCATCAGCCTTACCTTGCGCCGGATAAACCGCTGGATAACCCGGCGCTGCTTACCTTTGCGCAGCATTACGCCGCGCAAAAAGGCCTGACGGCGACCCTGAGAGGATAAACGATGACGACTCTGAAACTCGATACCCTGAGCGAACGTATTAAGGCCCACAAAGACGCGCTGGTGCATATCGTCAAGCCGCCGGTATGTACCGAGCGCGCCGCGCACTACACCAAAATCTGCCAGGAAAATATGGATAAGCCGGTACCGGTGCGCCGGGCGCTGGCGCTGGCTTACCACCTCGCCAACCGCACCCTGTGGATTAAGCATGACGAGCTGATCATCGGCAACCAGGCGAGCGAAGTGCGTGCCGCGCCGATCTTCCCGGAATATACCGTCAGCTGGATCGAAAAAGAGATCGACGATCTGGCCGATCGTCCCGGTGCCGGTTTTGCGGTCTCGGAGGAGAATAAGCGCGTGTTGCATGCCATCTGTCCGTGGTGGCGCGGCCAGACGGTGCAGGATCGTTGCTACGGCATGTTCACCGATGAGCAGCAGGCGCTGCTGGCGACCGGCATCATTAAAGCCGAAGGCAATATGACTTCCGGCGATGCGCATCTGGCGGTCAACTATCCGCTGCTGCTGGAGAAAGGGCTGGACGGCCTGCGGGAAAAGGTGGCGGAGCGCCGCAGCCGCCTTAACCTCACCGTGCTGGAGGATCTGCATGGCGAACAGTTCCTGAAGGCGATCGCTATCGTGCTGGAGGCGGTGAGCGATCATATTATCCGCTACGCCGATCTGGCGCGGCGCATGGCGGCGCAGGAGACGCGTCCGGCGCGTAAAGAGGAGCTGTTGCGCATCGCGGAAAACTGCGAAGTGATCGCGCACCAGCCGCCGAAAACCTTCTGGCAGGCGCTGCAGCTCTGCTACTTTATCCAGCTGATGCTGCAAATCGAATCCAACGGCCATTCAGTCTCGTTCGGCCGCATGGACCAGTATCTCTATCCGTTTTACCGCCGCGACGTGGAGCTGGAGCAGACGCTGACGCGCGAGCAGGCGATTGAGCTGCTACACGGCTGCTGGCTGAAGCTGCTGGAAGTGAACAAAATCCGCTCCGGCTCCCACTCTAAAGCCTCCGCCGGCAGCCCGCTTTATCAGAACGTCACCATCGGCGGGCAGACGCTGCGCGACGGCAAAGGCGTCGATGCGGTGAACCCGCTCTCTTACGCCATTCTGGAATCGTGCGGCCGCCTGCGCTCCACGCAGCCGAACCTCAGCGTGCGCTACCACGCAGGTATGAGCGACGATTTTCTCGATGCCTGCGTACAGGTGATCCGCTGTGGCTTTGGCATGCCCGCCTTTAACAACGATGAGATCGTCATCCCCGAATTTATTAAGCTCGGCGTCACGCCGGAGGACGCCTGGGACTACGCCGCCATCGGCTGCATCGAAACCGCCGTCGGCGGCAAATGGGGCTACCGCTGCACCGGCATGAGTTTTATCAACTTCGCGCGGGTGATGCTGGCGGCACTGGAAGGGGGCCGCGACGCCACCAGCGGCAAGGTGTTTCTGCCGCAGGCGCAGGCGCTGTCAAAAGGCAACTTTACCGATTTCGCTGAGGTGCTGGCCTGCTGGGATAAGCAGATCCGCTACTACACCCGTAAATCGATCGAGATTGAATATGTGGTGGATACCGTACTGGAGGAGAATGCACACGATATTCTCTGCTCGGCGCTGGTGGATGACTGCATCGAGCGCGCAAAAAGCATTAAGCAGGGCGGGGCGAAGTATGACTGGGTTTCCGGCCTGCAGGTGGGCATCGCCAACCTCGGCAACAGCCTGGCGGCGGTGAAAAAGCTGGTGTTTGAGCAGGGCACCATCGCGCAACAGCAGCTGGCGCAGGCGCTGGCGGCTGATTTCGACGGGCTGACTCATGAACAGCTGCGTCAGCGGCTGATCAACGGCGCGCCGAAGTACGGCAACGATGACGATAGCGTGGATGCGCTGCTGGTGCGCGCGTATCAGACCTATATCGACGAAATTAAACACTATCATAACCCGCGTCACGGCCGTGGCCCGATCGGTGGCAATTACTATGCGGGCACCTCCTCTATTTCCGCCAACGTGCCGTTCGGCGCACAGACCATGGCGACGCCCGACGGCCGCAAAGCGGGTACCCCGCTGGCGGAAGGAGCCAGCCCCGCCTCCGGCACCGACCATCTTGGGCCGACAGCGGTGATCGGCTCGGTAGGCAAGCTGCCGACCGGCGCTATCCTCGGCGGTGTGCTGCTGAACCAGAAGCTGAATCCGGCGACGCTGGATAATGAGAGCGATCGGCAGAAACTGATGGCGCTGCTGCGAACCTTCTTTGAAGATCATAAGGGCTGGCATATTCAGTACAACATCGTGTCGCGTGAAACGTTGATCGAGGCGAAAAAGCACCCGGACCGCTATCGCGATCTGGTGGTGAAGGTGGCGGGCTATTCCGCCTTCTTCACCGCGCTGTCGCCCGATGCGCAGGACGATATTATCGCGCGTACCGAGCATACGCTGGCGTAGCGGCAGGCGGCAGGCGGCAGGCAGCAGGCAGCAGGCAGCAGGCGGCCGTTCCGCGGTAATACGCTCCTCCTCTAAGCGGGCTATCGGCCCGCTTTTTTACCCTCCTGCCACCTCATTGGCCCGCTTTGCTTTTAATTATTGTTATGTTATAACATAATCAATTCAGCGAGGCCGCGTGCTGCCGCTGTTGCCTGTGGCAGGGCGATACGCCTGATAACCCGGCGGCGGGCGCTGTGTCTGATAACCCGGTGGCGGGCGCTGTATCTGATAACCCGGTGGCGGGCGCTGTGTCTGATAACCCGGTGGCGGGCGCTGCGTCTGATAACCCGGCGGCGGACGCTGTGTCTGATAACCCGGCGGCGGGCGCTGCGCCTGGTAAACCTGCGCGCCCTTGCGAACCCTGATCCCCTGCCGCTGACCGTGCGGCAACAGCCTGATATTGAGTAACCTATGTCCGATTTGATTTTATCCTTTCAACGCGCCGGCCTCTCGCTACTGGCCTGCTCCGCGCTGACGCGCGCCTGCGGCGTCGTGCTGCTGCTGGCCGCGCTGTGGGGCGCGATTTACTGGGCGGACGCGCTCGCATGATTGAGCTAAACCACCTGGTGACAGGCTACCGGGGCAGGGCGCTGAGCCAGCCGCTGAGCGGCCGTTTCGCCCCTGGCAGCCTGACGGCAATCATGGGCGCCAACGGCGCCGGGAAATCGACCCTGCTGAAAACCCTGGCCGGGCTGCTGCCCGCCGTCAGCGGTACGGTGCGCTATGGGCAGCGCAAGCCGCAGATCGCCTGGCTGCCGCAGCAAAGCGATATCGACCACCACTTTCCGCTGCGCGTCAGCGATGTTGTCGCGATGGGCAGCTGGCCGTCGACCGGTATGCTGCGCGGTATGGGCCGCGCGATGCGCGATCGCATCGATAATGCACTGGCGCAGGTGGGCTTGACGCCGCTGGCCGGACGCGCCATCAGCCAGCTCTCCGGCGGCCAGTTTCAGCGCATGCTGTTTGCACGCATGCTGGTGCAGGACGCGCAGGTGCTGCTGCTGGACGAGCCTTTTACCGGCATCGATAGCCAGACCAGCACGCTGCTGCTGCAGGTGATCGACGCGCTGCATCGCAAGGGCAAAACCATCATCACCGTGCTGCACAGCCAGCCGGTGGTCGAGCGTCATTTTCCGCAGCTGCTTTTCCTGCATGAAGGGCACTATCACTGGGGCAGCACCGCCAGGGTATTGGCCGGCGGCCATGCGCGGCTGACGCCTGCCATCCTTTGTACAACGACGCAGGCGCCGCGATGAGCAGCCTGCATGTTTTCGACGCTTTTACCACGTTCGGTTTTATGCGCCGGTCGCTGGTCGCCTGTCTCGCCCTCTCGCTTAGCGTAACGCCGCTGGGGGTCTTTTTACTGCTGCGGCGCATGAGCCTGATCGGCGATGCGCTGTCGCACGCGGTGCTGCCCGGCGTGGCTATCGGCTACCTGCTTTCCGGCATGTCGCTGCTGGCGATGGGGGCGGGCGGCTTTATCGCCGGTCTGCTGGTGGCGCTGCTGGCGGGCTGGGTCAGCTCCGTTACCACGCTGCGCGAGGATTCCAGCTTCGCCGGTTTCTATCTTGGCTCGCTGGCGCTGGGCGTCACGCTGGTTTCGCTGCGCGGCAGCGGGGTCGATCTGCTGCATCTGCTGTTCGGCTCGTTGCTGGCGGTGGACGGAGAAGCGCTTACCTTTATCGGCATTATCGCCAGCCTGACGCTGTTGATTCTGGCGATCGGCTACCGCGCGCTGGTGGCAGAAGCCTTTGATATGACCTTCTTGCAGGTGCGCCGTCCCCAGCTGCCCCGGCTGATCCATGCGCTGTTTCTGGCGCTGGTGGTGATGAATCTGGTGGCGGGTTTTCAGATCCTCGGCACGCTGATGACGGTCGGGCTGATGATGCTGCCCGCGATTGCCGCGCGCTGCTGGTCGAACCGCCTGCCACATATTCTGCTGCTGGCGGTGCTAACCGGCATGGCCAGCGCCTTTATAGGGCTGAGCTGGTCCTGGTATCAGTCGCTGCCTGCCGGCCCGGCGATTGTACTGACCGCCAGCCTGATCTTCCTGATTTCCGTGCTGTTCGGCGCAGAAAAAGGGGTTTTCCGCTTATTAAAAAACAGAATCCAATAATGACAGGGTAAGGAGTTACACATGCGTTCCAGAAGGGTAAAAGCGTCCGCGCTGTCGCTGTTAATGGTCATCAGCCCGGCGCTGATGGCGAAAACCGTTACCGCCGTCGCCAGCTTCTCCGTGCTGGCCGATATCGTTAAGCAGGTTGGCGGCGATCATGTGACGGTTACGTCACTGGTAGGCCGCAACGGCGATCCGCACGCCTTCGCGCCGTCGCCGAAGGATAGTCTGGCATTAAACAAGGCTGACGTGGTGTTTGTCAGCGGGCTGGGGCTGGAGGGATGGATGGATCGCCTGGTGGCGGCCTCGGGTTATAAAGGTGAGGTCGTCACCGCGTCGAATGGCATTGCGACCCGCAGCATGGAAGAGGAGGGGCAGAACGTTACCGATCCGCACGCCTGGAACAGCGCGAAAAACGGCGCTATCTATGCGCGCAACGTGATGAACGCGTTGATTGCCGCCGATCCGCAGGACAAAGACGATTTCCTGCAGCGCGGCGGCGCCTATATTCAGCAGCTGGAGGCGCTGGACCGCTGGGCGAAGCAAACCTTTGCCGCGGTGCCGGCCAGCAAGCGTAAGGTGCTGACCAGTCATGACGCCTTTGGCTACTTCGCCGCCGAGTATGGCGTCCATTTCCTCTCTCCGGTCGGCTTTTCCACCGAAGCGGAGGCGAGCGCCAGCGATGTCGGCAAGCTGATCCAGCAGATTAAGCAAGAGAAGATCGCGGCTTACTTTATTGAGAACCAGACCGATGCGCGCCTGGTGAAGCAGATTGCCGCCGCCAGCGGCGCGCAGCCGGGCGGCGAGCCGTATCCGGAGGCGCTTAGTGAAGAGAACGGCCCGGCGCCGACCTACGCGGCGGCGTTTAAACATAATGTCGACACCCTTTCCGCCAGCATGAAATAACAACGAGAGGGGAGGCCTGCACGCCTCCCCTTTTTACTGACAGTTATTCTATTTATTCCCCGTGCGGGACCTTTTGCCATCCGTGAATAGCGCTTTCCATGCCGGCGCGGTTACAAAAGCGTGTCCGTCAGCTTTTCCTTCCTGAACGCGCCTGTTATGGCCGCCCGACGCTTTTCGCCGAAATGGGTGAATAAAGACAGTTTCTCAATGCCGTCACAGAGTGTGCGCGGCAGGTTTTCTTCACTGATTTTGCTTATCCTGATGTTTGGCGCTTTTCGCCGCCGTTGGTGAATAAAGCCCGTTTCTCAACGCCGTCACAGAGTGTACGCGGCAATTTTTGTTCACTGAACTTTCTTATCTTAACGTTCGGCCATTCCCGCCGGGTTCGTGAACAACATTTTTCTTTCCGCTGCGGCTGCAAAACTCACTCGCCAGCCTGTTTCGCCTGCCTTTTCTCCTTTTTCCGTGCTGTGTTTCCCTTGCCCGGCGGCCTTTTTTAGCGCCTGAAGCGCTGCTTTTCTCGCCGTTTTACCGATCGTAAAAAACTGCGAAGCGATGCACAGATCCATTTGAAACCGGTTGCAGCCGCAGAGTGCAATGTTAGGCTGAAACCGGTTTCAACTATTCAGCTACCGGGACTGACCATGGGAAAAATACGAGATTATTCCAGATTAGCCGCTGATATCCTGCAGGAGACGGGCGGCGAGACCAACCTGATTAGCTTTTCCCGCTGCGCCACGCGTCTGCGTCTGGTGCTGAAAGAGACGCCGCCTGGCGCGGCGGAAAAAATCAAGGCGCTGCCGGGGGTGATTACCGTGGTGCTGAGTGGCGGGCAGTTCCAGGTGGTAATCGGCACACATGTGGCAGACGTGTATGACGCGCTGGCGGCGATTGTCGATCCTGACAAGCTGCAGCACGGCAATGAAAAACGGCGCTTTCTCGATACGGTGATCGCTACCATGTCTGCTGTGTTCGCGCCGATTATTTACGTGCTGGCGGCAGCAGGGATCCTGCAGGGCATCCTGATTACCGTTAACTACTTTTTGCCTTCCTTTCAGCAGACCGGCGCCTTCAGCGTGCTGAACTTTATCTCCTGGACGCCCTTTGCCTTTCTGCCGGTCTTTATCGCCGTCACCGCGTCGAAGTTCTTTAAGTGCAATATGTTTATTGCGCTGTTCTGCTGCTGCGCGCTGATTAACCCGGAGTGGGCGACGCTGGCGGCGCAGATCGCCAAAGGCGAGGCGGTGACCTTCTTCTCGCTGCCGCTGGCGCAGACGGTTTATACCTCGTCGGTACTGCCGCCGCTGTTCCTGGTGCTGGGGCTCTCTTATCTGGAGCGGCTGGTAGATCGGGTGCTGCTGCAGGTGGTGGCGCCGCTATTTACGCCGCTGATCTGTGCGGTAATTATGGTGCCACTGACGCTGGTGCTGATTGGCCCGGTGACCTCCGGCCTCGCCAACGCCATTGCGATGGGCTACAACTGGCTGTTTGATACTGCGCCCGCGCTGGCGGCGGCGGTGATCGGCGGTGTCTGGCAGGTGATTGTGATTTTCGGCGTACACTGGGGCATTACACCGGTAGTGATGGCGAACTTCGATCTGCATGGCCGCGATTCATTCCAGGCTTTCCAGACCATGGCGGTGGTCGGGCAGATGGCGGCGGCGTTCGCCTGTGCGATTAAAGCGAAGCAGCGCGGCTTTAAAACCGTCGCCTGGTCGGCGGGGCTGACCGGCGTGTTCGGCATCACCGAACCTGCGATCTACGGCGTCACGCTGAAGCTGAAAAAGCCTTTTATCTGCGGCTGTATCGGCGGGGCGGTGGGCGCTATCGTCACCAGCCTGTTCGGCAGTTATTACTACGCCTATGCCGGGTTGCCGGGCGTGTTGACCATCGTTAACGCCATCAGCCCGGAGAATCCGATGTCCTTTATCGGCGAACTGACCGGCGTGCTGGTCACGCTGGCGGTGACCTTTATTCTGGTCTTCCTGGTTGGCTTCCGCGAGCCGCAGGCGCAGGATGAGGCTGCGCCTCGCGTTGGCGGCAGCGCTCCCGGATCGGCCGCCGGCCCGGCCAATTCCGCGTCGGCTGTTACAGGTGCAGCGCGCGCCGCCTCCGCAAGTGCGGCCGTCTCCGCCGCGCCCGTGGCGGGCAAAACCTTAACCCTGATGAGCCCGGTGACGGGCAAGGCGCTGCCGCTGACCAGCGTCAACGATGAGAGTTTCGCCGGCGGCCTGCTGGGCGACGGTATCGCTATCGTGCCGGAAGAGGATGTGATCGTCGCGCCCTGCGACGCGGAGGTCGCCTCTACTGTCGACAGTCATCATGCGGTTGGTCTGGTGTGTGATAACGGCGCGGAGATCCTGATCCATGTCGGGCTTGATACGGTAAACCTTGGCGGCCAGCATTTTTCGACGCTGGTGAAGGTGGGCGACAGGGTAACGGCGGGCACGCCGCTGATCCGCTTTCAGCGCAGCGCCGTCGTCGCCTCCGGCTATGACATCACTACCCCCTTCCTGGTGATGAATAGCGAGGAGTACCGCATGACCAAATGTATTAATGACGGCCCGGTCGCCTCCGGCGCGCCGGTGATGACGGTAAGCTGATACGGGCGGCGCGGCTTAGCGGCCGCGCCGTTCCTCCTCTCTGGCGCGCTGGCGCGCAACGGTAAAATCAACCTCGCAAAACGCGGCGCGGCGCACGGCATAACCTTGCGGCGTCCGCTTCGCTTTGCGATATAATGGCGCCGTTTTAGCCGCTCCCTTGCCGGGGAGTTTTTGACAAAGCTGCCGTAAAGCGAGGCTGTAATGGTGACAATGCTTGACGTGGCGCGCTGTGCTGGCGTTTCCAAATCAACAGTATCGCGCGTGCTGAATGGAAAGGATGTCGTCAGGGAAGAGGTAAAAGCGTTGGTGTACAAAGCCATTGCGGAGACGGGCTACCGGCCTAATCTGCTGGCGCAGCAGCTGGCGACGAAGAAAAGCAGCCTGATTGGTCTGGTGATAACCAACGCGGTCTATAACGGCCCCTTTTTTTCTACCCTGGTTTATAACGCGGCGAAGTTTTGTGAAGCGCACGATCATCGTTTGATTTTCGCCGACGGTAAGCAGAGCGATGAAGAGGAGATGAACGCCATCGATTTTCTGGTGCGTATGAAATGTGCCGGCGTGATGGTTTACGCGCGGCATATTCCTGCGCCGCAGCTGGCGAAGATTATCAGCGAGAGTCCGGTGCCGATAATTGTGTTGAATCAGCAGTTGGCCGCCTCGCCCGATCATGCGGTGTTTATCGATCACTATCGCGGCAGCGAGATCATGATGGATTATCTGCAGGCGCAGGGGCATCGGCGTATCGCTTATATTCGCGGCAAGATGCCGTCGCCCAGCAATATGGCGCGGCAGCAGGCGTGGCAGGATAAGTTAGTCGCGAGCGGAGTGGATGATAGCGATGCGCTGTTAGCGCAGGGCGACTGGAGTATGGAGAGCGGTTACCGTGCGGCGCAGGCGCTGCTGGCGGGCGGGCAGCGGTTTAGCGCCGTTCTTGCTGCTAACGACGATATGGCGTTAGGTGCCATTAAGGCGTTGAAAGAGCAGGGGCTGGCGGTGCCGGAAGCCATGTCGGTCGCCGGGTTTGATAATGCCAATGTGGGCCGTTTTTTTACGCCGGCGCTGACGACGCTCGATATCCCTATTGAGCAAATGATCCAGACCGCAGTGGAAAGGATCCTGAACACCAATAATGATCCTGCCTGTACGGCGTTGTGCGGGACGCTGGTGGTGCGTGAGTCAGTGGGACGTTGTGCGTCTGAGGAGTGAAGATGGCGTTGGCAGATAAGTTTTGGCATGGGGGGAAGGAGAAAACTTCAGCGCCGGTGTCGGGCGGGAAACGTTAGCGCCGGTGTCGGACTGAAAACATTAGTGCCGGTGTCGGGCGGAAAACGTTAGCGCGGGTGCCGGACTGTAAATGTCAGCGCCGGTGCCGGGCGGGAAACTTTAGCGCCGGTGTGGGACTGAAAAGGTCAGTGCCTGCGCCGGGAGCCCGGTCAGATCGTAAAGACGCAATTCGTCATCCCTGACTGCCCGGCCCGCGCCTTCCCTGGCGCGGGACGCTTTACTCCTCTGCCCGGGCTCCCACCGCTTTGAGTTGGGCAGCACGGCGTGGGTAAGAAACTTCAACGGCCACACCAACGGTCAAATTAACCGCAACGACAACATTAACAGCGACCGCAACGGGCACATCAACCGTAACAACGGCACATAAAGACCACATCAATTGTAACAAGGCGACCGCACCGGCCACGGCCTCATTAACCGCAACAACGGCGCCTGCAACGGCAAGGCGGGAGCGAGGCGGTGTGATGCCGCCCCGGCCCCCGTGACGGTTACAGCCAGCCTGCGCGTTTTAGCCGCCAATAGAGTGCGGCGCAGGCGAGCAGCGTGCCACCTATCGCCGCCGGATAGCCGAAGGGAGAATGGATCTCCGGCATACTCTCGAAGTTCATGCCGTACATACTGAAAATCACCGTCGGGATCACCAGAATCGCCCCCCAGCCCGCCAGCTTTTTCACCACTTCGTTCTGCTGTACCGTCACCAGCGCCAGGTTAACATGCATGGCGTTGGTAAGAATTTCACGCATGTCGTCAGTATCGGTGACGACATGGTGCGCATGATCCTGCACGTCGCGCAGATAGGCGCGCAGCGGCTTGGGAATGATATCCTCATGCAGGCGAATCAGCTGGTTACAGATCTCATCCACCGGCATCGCCGCGTTGCGCAGCGCCAGCAGCTGTCGCCGCAGGGTATAGACGTGCTGCACCGATTTACGGTCGAATTCGGTACGGAACATGGCGCGTTCCATCTCGTTGATGCGCTCGCTTAGCGAGGCGGTGATATCGCTGTAGTTATCGACGATAAAATCGAAGATGCAGTAGAGCGGAAAGCCTACCCCTTTGCTCAACATTTCCGGGCGCTCGGCGGCGCGCTGGCGCAGCGGCGCATAGCTTTCCGATGCGCCGTGGCGCACGGTAATCAGGAATTTTTTGCTGACGAAAAAGTGCGTTTCGCCGAATTCGATATGGTGTTTTTCGGTCAGATGCGCCGTCTTCAGTACGATAAACAGCGATTCGCCATACTGCTCCAGCTTCGGACGCTGGTGGGCGGTTAACGCATCTTCAATCGCCAGTTCATGCAGGCCGAACTCCTCCTGCATCTTCTTCATAAAAGGCGGATCGGGCTGATACAGCCCCAGCCAGACAAAGGCATCAGGATCGTTCATCACGTCGCTGATGTTCTCCGGGTCGATGACTTCCCCACGCTCTCCGTTGCGATAAACGATACTGTTCACAACCATAGTTTCACGGCTCCCTTACTGAATGGTTTTATCCCCGGTTAAGGGTAGTCGCTAACGCAGCGGAAAGGGAGAGGCGGGCGTCGTCACGTGCCGCATTTTAACGTATCCGCCTGTAACAACGTCGTCAGCAAAGCTAAAGAAAATCTGGAAAAGCGTCTGCGGCCGCGTGGGCGCTGGGCAGCGGCGATGACGGTGAATTAACATGGCTGACGGCGTCAGCATCCGGCGTCTGCGAACATCTTTTGTCGATCTATGAGGTTGTTTATGGCTGTGGGAACAGAGAAAGCGTCGTCAGCGGTTTTTTCATCAGAAGAGCTGGTGCGTATCGGTCAGTGGTCGACGCTGTTGCGCGAGCTGCTGAAAGGGAAGGGGGAGATGTGGAGCGCGGCGGATGAGGCGTTGTTTCATCGTCTGCACAGTACGCTGCCCCTGACGGACGGGGCGGCGTTAACACGCGACGCCGACTGACCGCCTCCGGGCGGCTCGGCCTGCCGCCGCGTTAGTGGTTCAGCGCCAGGATCGCCTCTATTTCGATTGAGAGATCGGGCGAGAAGAGCTGGCTGACCTGCACCAGTGAGCTGGCGGGCAGGTGATCGCCGAAGTGACGATAGAGAACGGCGCGTAACGCGTCGATCTCGCGCAGCGAGGTGACGAAGATAGTCACTTTCAGCAAGGCGTGCAGCGTGGTGCCTTCAGCGCGGGCGATAACGTTTAGCTGGTGAAAGATCGCCTCGGCCTGCGCGGCGATGCCTTCCTTCTGCGCATCGCTGCCGAACGCCGTCAGTCCGGAAATATAGAGCGTCTCCCCGTGACGAACGGCATGCACGTAGGGGCCTTTCACTTCACCCAGCTGCGGATAGTTCTTTCGTTCAGCAATGCCCATGTGGTTTCCTTATTGATGACGAAAATGTCATAGCGTTTAACAGCATAGACTGACTTAAGCGGCAGGAAAACCGGCCAGACAGGAAAGTGAGATGATCGACAAAGAGAACGCGGAACATTATCAGTGGGGCGAGCAGTGCGACGGCTGGTATCTGTTGAAACGCCAGGATATGAGCATTATCCATGAGCGGATGCCGCCGGACCGGCGCGAAGTGCGCCATTTTCATACCCGTTCGCGGCAGTTCTTTTTTGTGCTGAGCGGCGAGCTGACGATGGAGCTGGCGGGCGAGCAGCATCGGTTAACGACGCAGCAGGGGCTGGAGATCCCGCCGGGCAGCGCGCACCAGGCGCAAAACCTGAGTATGGAGCCGGTAGAGTTTCTGGTGATTTCACATCCCACCACGCGCGGCGACCGTACCGATCTGGCATAAAAAAGCCGCGCCGTCCGGTTGACGAAGGGCGCGGCGTGACAGGCGATGGCGAATTACTTCAGCAGGATCGCGCGGCAGCTTTTGCCTTTGATTTTGCCCTGCTTCAGCTTGATCAGCGCCTCTTTCGCCTGACCGGCGGCAATGGCGACGTAGGCGTGAGTCGGGGTCAGATCGATTTTACCGATGCGGTCGGCGCTGAAGCCCGCTTCGCCGGTGAGCGCGCCGAGGATGTCGCCCGGACGGATTTTCGCCTTGCGACCGCCGTCGATGCAGAGCGTCATCATCGCCGCAGGCAGCGGCTGCGACGGCTGGTTTTTCAGCGCGGCGGCGGCGGACCACGCCAGCGGCTGCTGCAGATAATCTTCCAGCGCATGAGCGCGCACCATCTCATCCGGCGCGACAAAGCTGACCGCCGTGCCCTGTTCGCCGGCGCGCGCGGTGCGGCCGATACGGTGAACATGCACTTCCGGATCGAACGAGAGCTGATAGTTCACCACCATCTCCAGCGCTTTGATATCCAGACCGCGCGCGGCGACGTCGGTGGCCACCAGCACGCGGCAGCTGCCGTTAGCAAAGCGGATCAGCACCCGATCGCGATCGCGCTGCTCCAGATCGCCATGCAGCGCCAGCGCGCTAATGCCGCTATCTTCCAGCGCGTAGGCGATATCATCGCATTCACGTTTGGTATTACAGAACACCACGCAGGAGGCAGGCTGACGCTGGCTTAGCAGCCCAATCAACAGGCTCAGCTTTTCACGGCTGTTCGCCTCGTAAAAGTGTTGTTCAATCGCCGGCAGCTCGGTGACATCTTCAGTGGTCACGGTGAGCGCGTCGCGCTGGAAGCGATCGCCAATAGCGAGAATGCCCTGCGGCCAGGTCGCGGAGAAGAGCAGCGTCTGGCGCTGCGCCGGCGTATGGCTGACGATCGCTTCCATATCTTCCCGGAAGCCCATCTCCAGCATGCGGTCCGCCTCATCCAGCACCAGCGAGCGCAGCTGGGTGAGATCCAGCGTTTCGCGCTTCAGATGATCAAGAATGCGGCCCGGCGTGCCGACCACGATATGCGGGGCATGCACCAGCGAATCGCGCTGGGCGGCAATCGGCTGGCCGCCGCACAGCGTCAGAATTTTAATGTTGCGCGTAAAGCGCGCCAGACGACGCAGTTCATTGCCAACCTGTTCGGCCAGCTCGCGCGTCGGGCACAGCACCAGCGACTGCGTTTGATACTGCGCGGTATCGATATGTTGCAGGATGCCTAACCCAAACGCCGCGGTTTTACCGCTGCCGGTTTTAGCCTGGGCGCGCACGTCGCGGCCGTCAAGAATGGCGGGCAGCGAAGCGGCCTGGATAGGCGTCATCGCCTCGAAGCCCATTTCGCGCAGGTTATCGAGCTGGCTGGCGGGCAGTTGCGTCAGGGTGGAAAAAGCAGTCACGGGAAAATCTCTAATCAGGCGGGTTTGCGGCCTGCAGTTTATCAGAAGATGGCGCCGCCGACAGTAAAAGGCGTTAAGGGCAGGCGCAAAACCACTACGCTTTATTACAGCATAAAAAGGTGTCAGTGCGACAATAGCATGTCGAAAAGACAATAAAACGGGCTGTCGATTTAACAAATCGGCACGCGGCGGTGTTATCTATCTGGTTGATAAAAAGCGTTTTTAAAAGCTGGCATGGCGGTTGCATTCCAGAGGGTAATGAAAACATACGAGGAAATCATCATGGCACATCGCATCCCTAAACATTTCGTTCATACCCGCTCCACGCCGTTCTGGGACAAAGAGAGCGTGCCGCGCGCGCTGCTGACCCATCACAACACCAAAAAAGGGGTATACGGCCGCCTGTCGGTGATGCAGGGCGCGGTGAAATATTATGGTTTTGCCAACGAGCATGATGCCACGCCGGAAATCGAGGTAGTGATCGAAGCGGGCCATTTCGGCATCAGCCCGCCGCAATACTGGCACCATGTGGAAGTGCTGACGGATGACACCTACTTCAATATCGATTTCTTTGCCGATCCGCAGGAAGAGCTGCAGGGTAAAGGCATCGGTCAGGTGGTGAACACCCATAAAAGCGAATAACCCCCGGTGAGATCGTTACGGCAGGCCGCCATCCGACGCGCCTGCCGTGCCGCTCTGGCTTTTCTGTCGCCGGCGTTATCAGGACGCCGGCGGCGCCCTGATCTCCGCCTTGCCGCCGCGCCGGCTTTCAATATGCGCGTTCCCCTCTCATCGACCCGGCGAAAGCCGCGCTACGCCTGGCGATAATAGATAGCGATATGCTGGCCGTGCAGCGTTTCAATATGCACTTTGGTATCGAAAATCGCTTCAATCACCTCGGGACGCATAATCTCCTGCGGCGTGCCGCGGTACAGCACCTCACCCTGTTTCATGGCGATAATGTGATCCGAGTAAGCCGAGGCGAAGTTAATGTCGTGGATCACCAGAATAATGGTTTTATGCAGCTCGTCCGCCGCGCGGCGCAGCTGTTTCATCATCGCCACGCTGTGCTTCATATCGAGATTGTTCAGCGGCTCGTCCAGCAGCACATAGTCAGTATTCTGGCACAGCACCATCGCCACGCAGGCGCGCTGGCGCTGGCCGCCGGAGAGCTGATCGAGATAGCGCGCGCGCAGCGGCAGCAGGTCGAGAAAATCCATCGCCGTTTCAATGTGCTGGCGATCCTCAGACGTTAGCCGTCCTTTGGACCAGGGATAGCGGCCAAAACCGACCAGGTCCTCCACCGTCAGGCGGCTGGTAAAGTGGTTCTCCTGACGCAGCACCGACAGCACCTTCGCCATCTGCTCGTCGGGGGTTTTCGCCACCTCCAGCCCGTTGACAAGGACGCTGCCGCTATCCGCCGTCAGCAGACGGCTGATCACTGAGAGCAGCGTTGATTTCCCCGCGCCGTTGGCGCCGATAATGGAGGTGATGCCGCCCACCGGAATCGATTCGGTAATGCGGTTCAGCACCGTCGTATTCTGATAGCTTTTACAGATCGCTTTTACTTCAATCACACTGCCGCCTTTTTAATCAAAAACCAGAGGAACAGCGCGCCGCCGACAAACTCGATTACCACCGACAGCGATCCCGCCATATGCAGCAGCCGCTCCAGAATCACCTGTCCGCCCACCAGTGTAATAATGCCGACCAGCACCACGCCGGGCAGCAGGTAGTGATGGCGATGCGAGCCGATCAGCTGATAAGTGAGGTTCGCCACTAGCAGGCCGAAGAAGGTGAGCGGCCCTACCAGCGCGGTAGAGAGCGCCACCAGCAGCGAAATCAGCAGTAAAACCAGCGTGACGCGCCGCCGCCACGGCACGCCCAGCCCTACCGAAATATCGCGCCCAAGCGCGATCACATCCAGGCTGTGGCGCATATGCCAGATAATGAATGCCGTTGCCAGCGTCGCCAGCGCCGCCAGCACGATAATCTCCGGCGCCGCGCGGGTGAAGGTGGCGAAAATGCGGCTCTGCAAAATAGCGAACTCGCCCGGCTCCAGCAGGCGCTGCAGCAGCCCGGAAAGGCTGCGAAACAGCGTGCCGCACACCAGCCCCACCAGCAGCACGCTGTGCAGGTTGATGCCGACGCGCCCCAGCAGCCAGCGATAGAGAAAGGTGGAGAACAGAACCAGCAGCAGCGCCTCGCAAACAAACTGCCCGCTGACGCCGAGACGGCGCAGGCCGTTGGCGTCGATAAAGAAGATCAGCAGCGTCTGCAGCAGAATAAACAACGCCTCCAGCCCCATCACCGACGGTGTCAGGATGCGGTTGTTGGTGACCGTCTGAAACAGCAGGGTGGCGACGCCAGAAGCGAAGGCGACCAGCAGCATGGTGGCGAGGATCATGGCGCGATGCGTCAGGATATAGCCGATATTGCCGCTAAGGTTGATGGTCATAAACAGCGTGATGCACGCCAGCGCCAGCGCGCTGAGGCCCGCCAGCCGCCGCGCCGGGGTATCGAAACGCGGGCGCAGGCCGCGCCGCGCCCGATGAGGAACCGGAGTATCAGCCTGCATTGCGTTGGCTCCTTACAATCAACAGCAGAAAAACCGCCGCGCCCAGGCAGCCGAGGATCACGCTGACCGGGATCTCCCATGGAAAGCTGATCAGGCGGCCGATAATATCGCACAGCACCACCAGCCCGCCGCCGCACAGCGCTACCCAGGGGATAGTGCGGCGCAGGTTATCGCCCATCGTCATGCTCACCAGGTTGGGCACGATCAGCCCGAGGAAGGGCAGTACGCCCACCACCACAATCACCACGCCGCTGATCAGCGCGATAATCGCCATACCGATAAACACCACGCGGCGATAGTTCAGCCCGACGTTAACGGCGAACTCGCGCCCCATGCCGGCGACGGTAAAGCGGTCGGCGATGATGCAGGCCAGCAGCGTCAGCAGGCCGGTAAGCCACAGCAGTTCATAGCGGCCCTGCAGCACGCCGGAAAAGTCGCCCGATTCCCAGCTGCCCAGCGACTGCAGCAGATCGAACTCCATCGCCAGAAAGGTGGTCACCGCGCTGAAGATCGCGCCGAGCATAATGCCGGTCAGCGGCACCATCAGCGGCGTTTTAATACGCATACGCTGCAGCACCAGCAGAAACAGGCCGGTGCCGAGCAGCGCGAACAGCGTGGCGACCGCCATCTTCACCATCACCGGCGCGGCGGGATAGACGATCATCACCAGCAGCAGGCCGAGGCTGGCCGATTGCGTGGTGCCGGCGATAGACGGCTCCACAAAGCGGTTCTGCGTCAGCATCTGCATAATCAGCCCGGCGACGCTGACCGCGCTACCTGCCAGCAGCAGGGCGAGGGTGCGCGGCACGCGGCTGATAAAGAAGACGTCGCGCAGCTCCGCATCATGCCACAGCGTGGTCATCGTCAGCGGACTGACGCCGACGAACAGGCTCCAGAACATCAGGCCCAGCAGAACCGCCAGGCCTGCGGCGAAAAGATATCGCGTCATGATGCGATTACTGCGCCGGTTTGGCGTTATCCAGCGCGGCGCTGACGTTATCCATCAGGCGGCTGTAGCTCTGAATGCCGCCGGCGATATAGAGCGAGGCGGAATCGAGGTAGACGATATGTTTGTTCTGCCAGGCGTTGGTTTTCTGGATCAGCGCGTTATCCAGCACCTGCTGCGCCGACTGGCCTTCAGCGCGACCGATGGCGCTGTCGCGGTCCAGCACAAACAGCCAGTCCGGGTTGACGTTCATAATAAATTCAGAAGTGACGACGTTGCCGTGCTTGCCTGCCTGGCTGAAGGTGGCGGCCGGCTGGAAACCGAGCGCATCAAAGATAAAGCCGAAGCGCGAGCCGGGGGCGTAAGCGGACATTTTGCCGCCGCTGACCATTATCACCATCGCCTTGCCGGCGTGCTGGCTACGGTCGCGCAGCGCGGCGATTTTGGCGTCAAACGCGTCGGTCAGGGTTTTCGCTTCCGCCTGTTTGCCGAAGATCTCGCCCAGCTGCTGTACGCGCTGGATCAGGCTCTGCGTGAACTGTTTCGGATCGACATCCAGCGCAATGGTTGGCGCAATGGCGCTGAGCTTATCGTAAGCGTCATGCGCGCGGCCGCCGGCAATAATCAGGTCCGGTTTCGCGTTGCTGATCGCCTCATAGTCAGGCTCAAACAGCGTGCCGGCGTTCATATACTCCTCGCCCTGATATTTCGCCAGGAAAGCGGGCAGGTGGGCGCTGTTTTTCGGTACGCCGGCCACCGGAATGTGCAGCGCATCAAGGTTATCCAGCGTGGCGGGATTCAGCACAATCACCTGCTGCGGCGATGATGGAACGGCGGTGGTTCCCTGCGCATGTTCCACGTTGCGCGCAGAGGCGGAGGCAGTTTGGGCGCTGGAGTCATCACATCCGGTCAGCGCGAGAGCGGCGGCAAGCAGCGAGGCGGTAAAAACGGCAGATAGGCGCATTTTCTCTCCTGAAAATGTTAACAGACACAGGCTAATCGTTAATGCATATGATTCGCATTCTTGATGCGGCGCGCAAATCATACCTGCGTTGCGCCACCTTGAACAGCGTTCTGTCATCCCCTGTGTCGCGATGAAAATTGCAGAATTGGGCAAGGTGGTCACAGGGAAGCTCACAGGATATTTATTTAATTCTTTGATTTATAAGTGTTTATTAAAATAACCTGCGCATATTGCACTTTCGCGGCGAAGTAAATGTGGAGATTTTGTGGAGATTGACCTGGGTCAGGTGTAATCGAAATAATAATCGTTATCATATCGGCCTGACATACTCGTACACATTTATCAGGGATTAGTAGCATGATTCATACAAAGTCTTTCAAAATGCGTCCTTGCGCATGGCTGCTGCTGCTTGGCGTTCACGGCGCGGCGCTGGCCGATGGCGGGGTACCAGAAGACGGCGTGATGACGGTGCGGGCGACGGCGGAAGAAGAACTTAAACAGCAGCCCGGCGTCTCGATTATCACTGCTAAAGACATTGAAAAAAGCCCGCCGGTTAACGATCTCTCCGACATCATCCGCAAAATGCCCGGCGTCAACCTTACCGGCAACAGCGCTTCCGGTAGCCGCGGCAACAACCGTCAGATTGATATTCGCGGCATGGGGCCGGAAAACACCCTGATCTTAATTGACGGCGTGCCGACCACCTCGCGCAACGCGGTGCGCTACAGCTGGCGCGGCGAACGCGATACGCGCGGCGATAGCAACTGGGTGCCGCCGGAGATGGTTGACCGCATCGAAGTGCTGCGCGGCCCGGCGGCGGCGCGCTACGGCTCCGGCGCAGCGGGCGGGGTGATCAATATCATTACCAAACGGCCGACCAACGACTGGCACGGTAGCCTGTCGCTGTTCACCAACCAGCCGGAAGATGATAAAGAGGGGGCCACCAAACGTGCCAACTTTAGCCTTAGCGGGCCGCTGGCAGGCGACGCGCTTACCATGCGCCTCTACGGCAATATCAATAAAACCGATGCCGACGCCTGGGATATCAACAACGCGCAGAATGGCTCATATGCCGCCGGCCGCGAAGGGGTGCGTAATAAAGATATTAACGGCGTGGTCTCCTGGAAGCTGACGCCGACGCAGATCGTCGATTTCAGCTACGGCTACAGCCGCCAGGGCAATATCTACGCGGGCGACACCCAGTACAGTAACAGTAACGTCAGCCCTGGCGACCGCATCGCCAGCCTCTACGGTCATGAAACCAACCGTATGTACCGCCAGTCTTACGGCATCACCCATAACGGCATTTGGGAGTGGGGCCAGTCGAAACTGGGCTTCTGGTATGAGAAGACCAACAACACCCGGCTGGGCGAAGGGGCGGGCGGTAAAGTTGAAGGGATGATCAACAGCGACAAATACCTGACCAGCCGCCTGAAAAACTACCGCGCCACCGGTGAAATCGTCATGCCGCTCGATCTGCTGGTGGAGCAGAACGTCACGCTGGGCGCGGAGTGGAACCGCGAAGAGCTGAACGATCCCGCCTCGATGGCGATGGTGGACGCCGGTAATATCGATGTCGGCGGCGTTTCCGGTAATCCGGCCCAGCGCAGCAGCAAAAACAGCGCCGATTTAAGCGCCTTCTATATTGAGGACAATATCGAGCCGCTGCCGGGCACCGCGCTGATCCCCGGCCTGCGTCTGGATCACCACAGCAAGTTCGGCAATAACTGGAGCCCAAGCCTGAACCTCTCTCAGGAGCTGAGCGACAGTATCAAGCTGAAGGCGGGCATCGCGCGCGTGTTTAAAGCGCCGAACCTCTATCAGTCCAGCGAAGGCTATCTGCTCTCTACCCGAGGCAACGGCTGTCCGTTAGGTATTTCTGAGAAATGCTACCTGATGGGCAGCGATAATCTTGATCCGGAAGTGAGCATTAACAAAGAGATCGGCCTGCAGTTCAGCCATCAGGGCTATGATGCCGGCATCACCTGGTTCCGCAACGATTACAAAAATAAAATCGTTTCCGGCACCGATCTGGTGGGCGAAACCGCTGACGGGTATCACGTACTGCGCTGGGAAAACGGCGGCAAGGCGGTGGTGGAAGGGCTGGAGGGCAATCTGCTGATCCCGCTGGTGAAAGATACGCTCACCTGGCGCACCAACGTAACCTGGATGATCACCTCAGAAGATAAGGATACCGGCAATCCGCTGTCGATTATCCCGAAATATACCATCAACAACATGCTGGATTATCAGGTGACCGACAAGCTTTCCGCCACCGTCAACTGGACGCTGTATGGCCGCCAGAAGCCACGCCACTATGCGGAAATCAACAAAGAGAACAAAGAAGGCATGTCAGATAAAGAGGTCGGCGCCTATTCCGTGGTCGGGCTGAACCTCAACTACGATCTGATGAAAGATCTGCGCCTGAACGCCGGCGTCAGCAACCTGCTTGATAAGCGCGTCTACCGTGAAAACGACGGCGCCTCAACCTACAACGAGCCGGGTCGCGCTTATTACGCCGGCGTCACCCTGTCATTCTGATAACGCGCAATAAGATAAAAAAGGCCTGCGTCATGCGGGCCTTTTTAGTTGTTACCCTGACAGCAGCGCGGCTGAATTAAATCAAATAATTTAACGCAGTTATTATTTCGCCACTGGCGCAAAGGCGCAGGCTATGCGTCTGGCTAACGTTAATGGCGCTTACCGTACAGAAAAAATAACGCCGACCCGCTTAAAAAGGCGCAAATTTGCATTAAGGAAGCGTTTATTTTTTCCGGTAAAGCAAATTAATAACGCTTTCTCGTTTTTTCATCGTCGCATGAAACTTTAATTGTTTAGCTGTTATTCTGTGCCGCAATCATTCTAAGATTAATCTTATTCAAATAATTGACTCATGATGATGGCACAGACAGGGAAGTATCTGCTGCTGGCGGCGCTGCTGCTGGGGTATCAGGCAGAGGCCGCGCCGCTTTCGCCGGCGGATCGCAATCAGGTTCAGCTTGAGCAGCAGCAGCGGCTGGAACAGAACCAGCAGCAGCGTGACGAGCTGCAGCGCAGCGTCGATACGCGGCTTCCCGCCAGCCCAACGCCCGCCGGCGAGCAGGGCGGTTGCGTCACCGTCACGCACATCACCATTGACCAGGCCACGCTGCTGAGCGAACGCGATAAACAGCGTCTTTCAGCGCCTTATTCTGGCCGCTGTCTCGGCATTGCGCAAATTAATCAGATAACGCGCGATATTTCCCAGTGGTATATCAGCCGCGGCTACATTACCAGCCGGGCGTTTATTACCGAACAGAGCCTTGCCGATGGCCAGCTGCATATTATCGTGCTGGAAGGGAAACTGCAGGCGATACATCTGCAGGGCGCATCGGCGCGTCAGCTGCGTATGGCGTTTCCCGGCCTGATCGGGCGCGTGCTGAACCTGCGCGATATTGAACAGGGCATGGAGCAAATCAATCGGCTGCGCGCCCGTCCGGTGCAGATTGAGATCCAGCCCGGCGATAATCCCGGCTACTCCATTGTCAATTTAACCGCCACGCCGGAATTTCCGCTGACCACTGCGCTGGGCTTTGATAATAGCGGGCAGAAAAGCACCGGTGTCGGGCAGCTTAACGGCTCCCTGACCGCCAACAACCTGCTGGGCCTGGCGGACAAATGGTTTATCGGCGGCGGCCGCAGCAGTGCCTTTTCCCACGCGCGCGATGCGCAAAATTTCCAGGCGGGCGTCAGCGTACCCTATGGCTACGGCCTGCTGGATTACAGCTACAGCTGGAGCGACTATCGCAGCACCATCGATAACAACGGCTTCAACTGGCTTTCGCACGGCGACAGCCAGTCCCATCGTCTGAACGCTTCCTGGGTGCTGTTTCGCAACGGCGATATCAAAACCGGCGTAATGGCGGGCCTTAGCCAGCACACCAGCCATAACTGGCTTAACGATACCTTACTGCGCAGCAGCAGCCGTCGCCTTACCAGCGTTCAGTTTGGCATTAACCACACGCAAAAAATGGCGGGCGGCGTCGCCACGCTGAACCCGGTTTTCAGCCGCGGCATGCCGTGGTTCGACGCCGAACATGACGCCGGCAAACGTGGCGATCTGCCGAAGGCGGAATTCCGTAAATGGAGCCTGAGCGCCAGTTTCCAGCGGCCGCTTACCCAGGATCTCTGGTGGCTGACCAGCGCCTATGGCCAGTGGTCGCCCGACCGGCTCTACGGCAGCGAGCGCCTGACGTTGGGCGGCGACGGATCGGTACGCGGTTTTAAAGAGCAGTATCTTTCCGGCGACAACGGCGGCTACTGGCGCAACGAACTCAACTACACCCTGACCACGCTGCCGCTTATCGGCCAGATCGACGCTACGCTGGCGCTGGACGGCGGCTGGCTGCAGAAAGACGCGCAGGACCCGTGGGCCGCCGGCACGCTGTGGGGCGGCGCTGTCGGGCTGGGCAGCCGCGGTCGCTATGTTTCCACCGCCTTTACCCTTGGCATGCCGGTCAGCTACCCCGACTGGCTGGGGCCGGATCGGCTCACCATCAACTACCGGATAGCAATCGTATTTTAAGAGGCAGCGATTATGGACAATCAACAACAACCTGTTCGTCTTTCCCAACGACTGCTGAGCTATCTGGTCTGCGCCCTGGTCGCCTGGCAGCCATTGCTGCCCGCGCTGGCGGCGCAAATCACGCCGGTGAGCAAGGGCACCCAGCTGGATAAAGCCGCTAACGGCGTTCCGGTGATCAATATCGCCACGCCCAACCAGGCGGGGCTTTCTCATAACCAGTATCAGAACTATAACGTCGGCAAAGAGGGGCTGATCCTCAATAACGCCACCGGACAGCTTAATCAGACGCAGCTGGGCGGGCTTATCCAGAACAACCCCAACCTGAAAGCGGGCCGCGAGGCGAAGGCGATCATCAACGAGGTCACCGGCGCCAACCGCACGCAGCTGCAGGGCTATACCGAAGTGGCGGGCAAGGCAGCCAATGTCATGGTGGCCAACCCCTACGGCATCACCTGTAACGGCTGCGGCTTTATCAATACCCCCAATGCCACGTTAACCACCGGCAAACCGACGCTGGATGCGCAGGGCAACCTGCAGGCGCTGACGGTCAGCAAAGGCACCATCACGATTGAAGGGCAGGGGCTGGACGCCAGCCAGAGCGACGCGCTGTCGATTATTTCGCGCGCCACTGAAATCAACGCCGCAGTGCATGCCAAAGATTTGCAGGTGATCGCCGGAGCGAACCGCGTCGATAAAAATGGCGCGGCGACGCCTGTTGCGGGCGAAGGTGCCGCGCCGGGCGTGGCGGTTGACACCGGCGCGCTGGGCGGCATGTACGCTAACCGTATCCATCTGGTTTCCAGTGAAAAAGGGGTGGGCGTCAACCTCGGCAACCTTAACGCGCGTCAGGGCGATATGGTGCTGGACGCCAACGGCAAGCTGACGCTGAAAAACAGCCTGACCAGCGGCGCGCTCTCGGCGCAGGGCGAAAGCCTTGTCCTGAATGGCGATCACAAAGCGGGCGGGGCGGTCACGCTGAAAGGCAAACAGGATGTCACGCTGAACGCCGGCGCGCTGGTCAGCGATGACGCCATCGCCGTGCAGGGCAACGGCCAGCTGACGCTGAACGGCAGCAAGCTGACCGCAGGCAAAAGTATTCAGCTCAGCGGCGCGCAGATCGGCGCGGACAAAGCCAGCCGCGCCGACGCCGGTGGCGATATCGCGCTGACGGCGCAGCGCCGGCTCGACAACGCCGGCCAACTGACGGCGGGCGGCAACCTTAGCCTCAGCGCCGCGCAGGTAAAGAACAGCGGCGCGCTGCTGGCAAAAGGCGATCAAACCGTTAACGCCGCCGCGCTGGATAACCGTGGACAGATACAGGGCAGCCGCACGCTAAACGTTACCGCCGATACGCTGACCAACAGCGGCACAATGGCGGGCGCGAGCCTGGCCGCCACCAGCGACACCCTGACCAACAGCGGCACGCTGACGGGCGACAGCCTGACGTTAACAGGCGACACGCTGAGCAACAGCGGCGAGCTGAACGGTAGCAGCATCACGGCGGCCGCAACCGCTTTCACCAACAGCGGCAAACTGATCGGCGGTGCGCTGAGCGATATCCGCGCCGACCGGCTGACCAACAGCGGCACGCTGAGCGCCAAAGGCGCAGCGCGGCTGAACGTCGTCGGGCCGCTGGATAACCGGGGCGACATCAGCGGCGGTGAGACGCTGGATCTCGCCAGCGGCGATCTGCTCAACAGCGGTTCGCTGCTCGCTCCGCAGCTGTCGCTGAACAGCGGACAGTTGACCAACAGCGGCCTGCTGCAGGGCAGCCGGGCGCTGAAGCTGCACGCCGATACGCTGACCAACAGCGGCACGGCGCAGGGCGATAGCCTGACCGCCGACGCCGCCGATTTCGCCAACAGCGGCGAGCTGTTCGGCGGCGCGCTGAGCGATATCCGCGCCGACCGGTTGAGCAACAGCGGCACCCTGAGCGCCAAAGGCGCGGCGCGCATGAATGTCGCCGGGCGGCTGGAGAACGGCGGTGCGATAAGCGGCGGCGATACGCTAAGCCTCGCCAGCCACGATCTGTTTAACAGCGGATCGCTGACCGCGCCGCAGCTGTCGCTAAACAGCCCGCAGCTGACTAACAGCGGCCTGATTCAGGGCAGCCGCGCGCTGAGCCTGAACGCCGACCAACTGGATAACCTGAGCGGCGGCGCTATCGCCTCCGCCGGCGATGTTACTCTCGACCTGCCACAGCTGAACAACCGCGGCCTGATTAAAAGCGACGCGGCGCTGCACCTGAGCGGCGACCGGCTGACCAACAGCGGCGAAATCAACGCCGCCGATCTCGACGCCCGTCAGACTCAGCTGGAGAACCAGCAGGGCGGACGCCTGCTGGCGCAGCACGGCATGCAGCTTCAGCATCAGCAGCTTATCAACGATGGCGAAGTAGCGGCCGATACGCTGAGCGCGCGCGCCGACGCGCTGCGCAACGGCGGCACGCTGCAGGGCAACCAGGATCTGACCCTTTCCGGCGACCGGCTGGAGAACCGCGGCGCGCTGCTGAGCGGCGGCCAGCTGCTGCTGCTGCACAACGCCATTAATAACCAGGGCAGCCTGCAGGGCGAGCGACTGTCGCTGAAGACGGGCGACTGGCAAAACAGCGGCAGCGCGCTGAGCAACGGCGCAGCCGATCTGCAGGCGGCAACCCTAAGCAACAGTGGCAAAATCGTCGGCCAGCAGGGCATTGACCTGCACGCCGGCCAGATAGATAACAGCGGCTGGCTGGTGGCGCAGGCGCTCACCTTACAGGGCGATCTGATTAACAGCGGCCTGATTCAGGGCAGCGACCGGCTGAGCGCCAGCGGCGATCGGCTTGCCAACCGCCAGGGCGGCCAGATGCTGAGCGCGGGCGCGCTGGGCCTGAACGCCGCAACGCAAATCGATAACCAGGGCGCGCTGCAGGGCGACACGCTACAGCTGAACGCACAACGTCTGCAGAATGACGGCAGCGCACACGGCGCTTCCGGCGCGGAGGCGCAGATTGGCGACGCGCTGATTAACCACGGTAGCCTGACCAGCGAGAAATCACTGGCGCTGCAGGCGGCGACGATGCTCAACCAGGGTACGCTGGCGGCGGATCGCCTCAGCCTGACCGCGCCGCAGCTGACCAACGGCGGCCTGATTCAGGGCAACAGCGCGCTGACGCTGGCTAACGCGCAGATTGCCAATCAGCGCAGCGGCAACATCCTGAGCGGCGGCCCACTGACGCTGACGCCGGACCAGCTCGACAACGACGGCCTGCTGCAGATAAATGGCGCGCTGGATCTCACCGCGCGTCAGCTGAACAACGGCGGCAAAATCACCGCCGACAGCATGACCTTGCATATGGGCGACCGGCTGAACAACAGCGGCGAGCTGCTGGCGCAGCAGCAGGCAACGCTCAACGCGCAGACGCTGGACAACAGCGGAGCGATCGCCGCGCGCGATCTGACCTTAACCGCTGATACCCTACACAACCAGGGCGCGGCGCAGGGCGACGATCGCCTTGAGGCTACCGCGCAGCAGCTGGATAACCAACGCGGCGGCACGCTGCTGAGCGGCGGCCAGCTGGATCTGCATGGCGAACGGTTAACGAACGACGGCGCGCTGCAGGGCGACCGACTGGCGTTCGACGCCGGCACGCTGATCAACCAGGGCGCGATGACCGGCCTTGCCGGGCTGACCGGTACGGTGCGCGACCAGCTAAACAACGGCGGCAGCCTGCAGAGCCGGGGCGACGCCAGCCTCAGTGCCGGCACTCTGCTTAACGGCGGTAAGATTATCGCCGACGGCCTGACGCTGCGCGGCAGCCAGCTCAGCAATAATGGGCTGTGGCAGGGCAGCTCGCTGCTGGATGCCCAGGGCGACAGTCTGACCACCGCCGCCGGCAGCCGTACGCTGAGCGGCGGCCTGTTGACGCTCAGCGCCGACAGCCTTAACAGTGACGGCACCTTACAGGGCGGCCAGACGCAGATTGACGCCGACCGCTGGCAGCATCAGGGCTCGCTGCTCGCCAGCGGCGGGCTAACCGCCAGCGTGGCGGGTGAGCTGACCAACCACGGCGACCTACTCAGCCAGGGGGCGGCACAGCTTAGCGCGCAGACGCTCACCAACGGCGGCAGCCTGCTCAGCGACGGCGATATGACGCTGCGCGGCGGCGCGCTGAATAACAGCGGTGCGGTGCAGGGCAGCAGCCTGACCATCGCTCCCGCGCAGGTGACTAACAAGGGCAGCCTGATTGGGCTGCATGCCCTGACGCTGACGGCGCAGCCGACGGCGATGGGACGCATGATGCTGATGGCGCTCGCCGCGCCGGCGCGCACGCTGACCAACGACGGCGCCATGCTGACGCAGGGCGTGCTGACGGTGAACGGCGATACCGTCACCAACAACGGCAGCTGGCAGGGGCAGCAAATCCTGCTGAACGCGCAACGGCTGAGCAACAACGGCGCGATCCAGAGCGCCGACGGGCTGCAGCTGACGCTTGCCGACCGGCTGGATTCCGCTGCGGGCAGCAAAATCAGCGCCAACGGCGCGGCGGCGCTGCAGGCGCGCACGTTGACTAACCAGGGGCAGTGGATTGCGAAAAACCTGACGCTGCGCGGCGACACGCTGAACAACGGCGGCGACGTCAGCGGCGTCGACGGCCTGACGGTTAATCTTAACGGCGCGCTGACGCAGGCGCAGGATAAAACCCTGCTGACGGCGGGCAAGCTCTCTCTGCAGGCGGCGTCGCTGAATAACGCCGGACGCATTCAGGGCGGCGAGCTGGAAGTGACCAGCGGCGCGCTGGATAACAGCGGCCGACTGCAGGGCGATCGTAACCTGCTGCTGACGCTGAACGGGCGCTTAACCAATGCGGCTAACGGCACGCTGGTCAGCCAGAACGCGCTGACGCTCACCACGCCAGAGTTGTACAACTACGGGCTGATTCAGGGCGGCGGGACCACCGGCATCAACGCGACCGGGCTGGCGAACAATACGGGCAGGCTGCTTTCCGGCGGCGCGCTGACGCTGAACACGCCGCAGCTGACCAACGGCGGCTGGCTGCAGGCGACGCAGCTGACGGTTAACGCGGCCAACGCCGCCAATACCGGCACGCTGCTGGCGCAGCAGCAGGGCACGCTGACCGGCAACAGCCTGGTCAACCAGGGCAGCGCGCAGGGCAATAACCTGACCGTCAACTATCAGCAGCTCAACAATGGCGGTACGCTGCTGGGCAACAGCCAGCTGAACGTCACTGCCGCGCAGGTCAGCCAGCAGGCGGCGGGCAGGCTGTTCAGCGGCGGCAATCTGGTGCTGAACAGCAACGGTTTCGATCAATTCGGCCAGGTGGTGGCGCTGGGCGACGCGACGCTGAGATTGATCAACGGCTTTACCAATAATGGCACGATGGCCGCCGGCAACCGGCTGAGCGTCGGCAGCAACGGCGATCTGCAAAACCAGGGCACCCTGCAGGGGCAGGGCCTGACACTTGACGCGGGTGGCGCGCTGGTCAACAACGGCCAGCTGACCAGCGGCAATGGCGACAGCGCGCTGAGCGGCGGCCGCATCGCAATGAACGGCAGCGGCACGCTGCAGGGCGGCGGCAATATCAGCCTGAACAGCCGCAGCGACATCGCCCTCGATGGCTTTACCGGCACCCTCGGCAATCTGACGCTCAGCGCGCCGGGCAGTATCGTTAACACTGCGCTGCTCTACGCGGCGAACAACCTTTACCTTTACGCCAACAGCATTAAAAACCAGCAGGGCGATGTGCTGGCCGGCAACAGCCTGTGGATGCAGCGCGACGCGGCGGGTAACGCCAACGCCGAGGTGGTGAATACCTCCGGCACCATCGAGACGCAGAACGGCGATATCACGGTGAAAACCGGGCATCTGTTGAATGAACGGGCGGGTTTTAGCGTTGATGAGCAGCCGACCGCATCTGATAAGCCTGCCTGGGCTACGGGCGCCACTACGGTCGCTATTCCGGTTTCGTGGCTACCGAGCGGTAGCTACGGCATCTATTATACCGAGGGGCAGCGTTACCACGGACATGGCGACGACTGGTATGAACAGGTTGCGCACTATGCCCCTTATGCTAAAGCCGACGTGCAGAAAGTGCCGGTCAGCGTCAAACGGGTGACGGTCAACCCCGGTGGTAATCAGGCGCGAATTTCCTCAGGGCGCGATCTGAACGGTCAGACCAATAATCTGGATAACTTCGCTTCGACGATCCTGGCAGGGCGCAATATCGCGCTGTCGGGCGACAACCTGAACAATAAAACCTGGACGGAAGGCACCACCACCGAGTATTACACCTACCGTTACGCTCCTGGCGTAAAAAATCCGCCCAGGCCCACGGTTAGCGGCAACAGCGGCGCCCCTAAGTCAAGCAGCATTACCTATACGCTTGACGGCGCGCCGACTTATGAAACCGTCGGCAGCGGCAATATTTATCGCGGCGTTATTCAGGCCGGTGGCGATATTAGCGCTAACTTCACCAACAATATCAGCAACGGCGACACCAATGCTTATCTGCCTGGCGTAACCTCAAGCCTGCCCGCGCCGGCGCTGAGTCGATTGAACACGCTTTCCCCACTTCAGGCGCAGGCGACGCAGGCGCTGACGCCGGTAGCGAACGTCAGCGTTGGCTCCCCGCAGTGGCGCGATCGGCTGCAGAATGCGCTGCAGCAGATCAACGGCGGCGGCGGGCTGGATAACGGCGCTGCCGCAGGCACCGCGCTCGGTCAGTATGCCAACGGCCATAAAGGGAAGCTGACATTAGCGCAGGCCGCGCAGCTTGCCCCGGTAGAATCTGACAGTGAAAAACTGCACAGCTGGCAGGGCACTCACGTAGACACCAGCGCCTATCCGCTGCCGAGCGGCGACAACGGCTATTTTGTGCCCTCCAGCGATCCGGGCAGTCGTTATCTGATCACCATCAACCCGAAACTTAACGGGCTGGGCCAGCTGGATCAGAGCCTGTATGGCGATCTTTATCAGCTGCTGGGCAAACAGCCGGTAACCGCCGCGCCGCAGGAGACGCGCACCCAGTTTACCGATGAGAAAGCGTTTTTAGGCTCTTCTTACCTGCTCGACAGGCTGAATGTACATCCCGATTACGACTACCGTTTCCTCGGCGATGCGGCGTTTGATACCCGCTACGTCAGCAACACGGTGATCAATCAGACCGGCAGCCGCTATCTCAACGGCATCGGCTCCGATCTTGAGCAGATGCGCTATCTGATGGATAACGCCGCCGCCGCGCAGCAGTCGCTGGGGCTGCAGTTTGGCGTCTCGCTCACCGCCGATCAGGTGGCGGGCCTTGACCACAGCATTATCTGGTGGGAAGCGGCCAACGTTAACGGCGAAACGGTGATGGTGCCGAAAGTCTATCTGTCGCCGAAAGACGTCACGATGAACAACGGCAGCGTCATCGCCGGGAATAACGTGAAACTCGAAGCGGGCAGCATCACCAACAGCGGCAGTACGCTGACGGCGCAGAACAACCTTACGCTCGATAGCCAGAACAGCCTCAGCAACCTCAATCAGGGACTGATCAATGCGGGCGGCGATCTGCAGCTCAGCGCGCTGAACGACATCAACAACGTCAGCTCCACCATCAGTGGCAAAAAAGTGGCGCTGGAGAGCCTTGATGGCAGCATCAATAATCTCACCGCCTCGAAACAGACCGATATTGATACCGGTAACCGCTGGGCGCGCATTGGCTTTACCCAGACGACGCTGGGCACCACGGCCGCGATTAAATCGCTTGATGCCCTGAGCCTGACGGCGGGCAACGATATTACCGTGAAAGGCGCGGATGTCACCGCTGGCGGCGGCCTGCTGCTGAACGCGGGCAATAATATCAACGTGGCCGCCAACGACATCAACCAGGCGGAAAGTCGGTCGGGCAGTCTGGTTAAAAACGGCAGCACCTCCAGCATCAGCCATCAGGGCAGCACGCTTTCAGCGGGCGGCGCGCTGGTGGTACAGGCGGGTCACGATCTGACATTGACCGCCAGCACGGCGAAAGCGGGCGGCAGCGCGGCGCTTCTGGCGGGCAACGATCTGAACCTCAACGCCGCAGACACGCAGCAGAACAGCCGCAGCGGCAAAGCTGAAACTCACACCTCCGGCGTGGATCGCACCACCCTCTCCAGCGGCGGCGATTTGACGCTGGCGGCGGGACGCGATCTCAACAGCCAGGCGGCAGCGCTGGCGGCGGAAGGTGATGTCGGCCTGCAGGCGGGACGCGATATCAATCTACAGGCGGAAGAGACACGCACCGGCGACAGCTACAAGGCAGGCAAAAAGCAGGAGATTAACGAGCATGTGCGCCAGCAGGGCACCGAAATTGCCAGCGGCGGCAACACCACGCTGCAGGCCGGACGCGACCTGAACAGCGCTGCGACCCAGGTCACCGCGCAGCAGGATATCGCGGTCACCGCCGGTAACAACGTGAACCTGAACACCGCTACCGAAAGCGACTATCACTACAAAGAGGAAACCAAAACCAAAAAAGGTTTCCTGAAGAAGAAAACCACGCACACCATTGAGGAAGACAGCGCCACGCGTGAAGCGGGCACGCTGCTGAGCGGCAACAACGTGGCGGTGACGGCGGGCAACGACCTGCTGGTGAAAGGATCGCAGGTGGTGGGCGACGGCGACGTCGCGCTGAAAGCCGGGCACGATATGGATATCGTCGCCGCAACCAACAGCGATTCCAGCTGGCGCTTTAAAGAGACGAAAAAGAGCGGCCTGATGGGCAGCGGCGGCATCGGCTTCACCATCGGCAGCAGCAAATCGGTTCACGACCTGCGCGAAAAGGGCACCACGCAAAGCCAGAGCATCAGCACCGTTGGCAGCACCGGCGGCAACGTCAGCCTGGCGTCGGGCGGCCTGACACATATCGGCGGCGCCGATCTGGTGGCGGATCAAAACCTCTCCGTTAGCGGCGATGCGGTGGTGATCGAGCCGGGGCATGATAAGCGTACCCGCGATGAGATTTTCGAACAGAAAACCAGCGGCCTGACGCTGGCGCTCTCCGGCGCGGTAGGCGATGCGGTTAACAGCGCGGTGGCGACCGCGCAGACGGCGAAAAGCGAAAGCGACGGCCGACTGGTGGCGCTGCAGGCGACCAAGACCGCGCTCTCCGGCGCGCAGGCGGCGCTGACCGCGCAGCAGTCCGCAGTCAGCGGCGAGCCGGCGAACGTGGTGGGCGTCAGCATCTCGCTGAGTACCCAGAAATCGAAATCGCAGCAGCATCAGACTTCTGATACGGTTAACGGCTCCACGCTGAACGCCGGTAAAGATCTGACCATCACGGCCAATGGCAACGGCAACGGCGCGCACAGCGGCGATATTCTGATCGGCGGCAGCCAGATAAAAGCCGCTGGCGACAGCACGCTGAACGCCACGCGCGATATCCTGTTAACCGGCGCGGCCAGCACCCAGGAATCCAGCGGTAAAAACAGCAGCAGCGGCGGCGGGGTGGGTGTCAGCATCGGCGTGGGCAGCGGCGGCGCCAATATGAGCATCTTCGCCAACGTCAACGGCGCGAAAGGCAAGGATAACGGCGAGGGCACGCACTGGAACGAAACCACGCTCGACAGCGGCGGCAACGTTACCCTGAACAGCGGACGCGATCTCACGCTGACCGGCGCACAGGTGAGCGGCAATAAAGTCACGGCCGATGTCGGTCGCGATCTGACCATCAGCAGCCAGCAGGACAATGATCGCTACGACTCGAAGCAGACCAGCTTTGGGGCGGGCGGTAGCTATGGCATCGGCACCATGCCGGTATCGGGTTACGTCAGCATCAGCCAGGATAAAATGCGCAGCCGCTATGACAGCGTGCAGGAGCAGAGCGGCATCTTCGCCGGTAAAGAGGGCTTTGACATCACCACCGGCAACCATACGCAGCTCAATGGCGCGGTGATCGCCTCCACGGCGGAGGCCGGTAAAAACCATCTTGATACCGGCACACTGGGCTTCAGCGATATCGACAACGCGGCGGATTACAAGGTCAGCCACAGCGGCATCAGCGCCGGACTCTCCAGCGGCGGTCCGCTGGGCGGGCAGTTGCTCTCTAACGCGCTTTCTAACACCGCCGGTATGCTGTTGGCGGGGCTGGGCGGCAGCGGCCATGCGGAAGGCACCACGCAGTCGGCGGTGGCCGACGGCACCATCACCATCCGTAATCAGGAACAGCAGCAGCAGAACCTGGCGGACCTGAGCCGCGATACTGAACACGCCAACGGCAGCATCAGCCCGATCTTCGACAAAGAGAAAGAGCAGAAGCGGCTACAGATGGCGCAGATGGCGGGTGAAATCGCCGGTCAGATGAGCAATATCGTCCAGACTTATGGCGATATTCAGGGGCTGGAAGCGGCGAAGGGCGCAGGCGTCAAGGGCTCAGCGACAGAGCTTCGCGACAGCGACGCCTATAAAGCGGCGCAGCGCGATTTCGGCACCGGCGGCAAGTGGCAGATGGTAACGCAGTCGGTAAGCGGCATCCTGACCGGGCTGGCGGGCGGCAACGCGGCGCAGGCGGCGGCTGGCGGCCTCAATCCGTGGGCGGCACAGCTCATCAAAAAAGAGACCACTGACGCGAACGGCAACGTGAACGTGGCGGCCAACGCCATGGCGCACGCGGTGTGGGGCGCGGTAGCAGCGCAGATGGCGGGCGGCAACGCGGCGGCGGGCGCGGCGGGCGCCTTCAGCGGCGAGCTGGCGGCGCGCTATATTGCGCAGTATCGCTTCGGCGCGGACACTAAGGAAAAGATTGCCGCGCTGAGCGAGCAGCAGCGTCAGGAAGTCAGCATGATGAGTACGCTGGCGGCGGGTCTGGCGGGCGGACTGGCGGGCAACAGCACGGTAGCGGCGACCGCCGGCGCGCAGGCCGGGAAGAACGCCGTTGAGAATAACTCGCTGAGCGGTGAAGACGCTCAGGAAAAAAACAGCATTGAACTGGCGCTGTCAAAAACTGGCCTTGCCCTTCACCCAAGAACGCCTGAAGAAGTGGCTGAACTGGAGGCGAGACACGAACAGCTGATCCGACTTGATGCTGAAATTGATAAGTATGCTCAGGATGCATGCTCACAGGGGAAAACATCAGACGCCTGTCAGGATGCGAATGCCCTGATGCAGGGGCTGAAAGGGAGTTATAACGGTTATCTGGGCCAGCTGACCTACAAAGAGCTGAACAGAGAGGACTACGCTAAAGTCAGCCAGATAGTGGCGAATACCACCGCTAATAAATGGGATTTCGCAATAGAGGGTTACGCGAAATCAAAAAATGTCAGCTATCAGGAAGCGAAGGATAAGTTTGCCCTGGCTATCAATATCAATCAGGCAGCGGATGTTGCCGGGATATTGTATGGTCTGAAAGGACCAGAAGTTAATAAAGGTGCTATCAGCAGTGCAGCCGCAACGCTAAAAACGGTCCTTTCGAAGTATGACGAGTTTAAACAAAATATTGCGGCCAGTACAAAAGGCAACAACGATGCACTGGCGATGGCAGGGGTAGGGAATGTAAATCTCTCGACAGCAGGTAATAACCTTTCGTCGAATGCAAATCTGTCTACAGGAACAGGCGGAAGTGGTACGAAAAACCTACAACAGCTAGCAAAAGCTGAGATGGATAGTTTAGCTGCCATGTACAATAATAAAAATATTCACCCTAAAGACTTTACAGTTTCAGTTAATGGGAAAACACTAAGAACAGATCCTGAAGTCAGCATAGGCGCTCCTGTATTTAAAGATACAACAGATGCCGATGTTATGAGCTATTTTAAACAACTATCCGGTGTAGATACTATGCCTAAGGCTGTAGTTATACCCGGGAAAGGAACAATCTATTCAGTCAAAGTTACGGAGGGTCCAAATGCTGGAAACAATGTGACACTTAGAGATTTTTCTAATTCAACCTCACAAACTAATGCCAGGTGGACCATTGATGTTAAACATCCCGATATAAACAAGGGGAATCGAGTGGAGTTGAAATTTAAATGATGCAGGGTAAAATTTACAGTTCAATATTGGAAAGCGCCTTTGGCTTATCAATGGGCACAATGTGGCAGCACCTTTCTAATTATATGAAGAACATGAATGAACCCTATGAGGTAAGAAAAGAAACATTTTTTAAGGTGTTAGAGGAGTTAATGAGAGAGGGGCATGTAAAGCTGGCCAGTAACGATATCTTTTTTGAAGGAACGATAAGCGAGCAAATCCAAAGGTTTAAAGATAGCTGGCCGCCTTATCCTTCTGACGATGAAATGGACGATTTAGATGAGATAGGCATGTGGTTTTTAGCTAAAGCGCCCGGCGGCATTGTCTGGATAACGTCAGAAGGTCAGGAAATTTGGACGTGAAATTACAATGTGGCAATTAATTTTATGTTTATAAATACATCAGCATTAAAAGAGGCTAAATATGACAACCTTTCGAAAACTGGCAGGCAACATCAATGCCCCGAGCGAGTCAAAGGAAGCCTCTTCGCTTGATGTATGGTTCAAACAGGTTGCCGATATCCCCATTAAGGATCTGTCTGTAAAAGACCTGTGTCGCGCTATCCGGCAGGGCTTATATATTGACTTGTTGATACCGAGAGTAATGGCAGTATTGACTGCAGACCCTCTGGCTGGTGAGTATTATGATGGTGAATTAATTTCCGCCTTATCGATGATAAAAGAAAAGGATATAAAAGATCATAAGGATGTTTTCATCGAAATAAAGCAACTTCTTAATGAGGTTACGTCATCAAACATTGATAATGATTTAATAAAAGACATTGAAAAAATAAATAAGATATTCATATAACGACTTCACTGAGGAACGCGTAGCATTTTTGACCCTGAATAAGAGAAGGCGCAATACGCGGGCTGGATAACCATGCAGATTGAAACGTGTGGCTATCAAACCAAACGCGCCTTTTTCAACGATATGAAAAAACGTGGTATTCCCCTGCTGGATAACGTTATCACCTTCTCTCCGTCGCGCTATGAGGATGGGGAAGAACTGAAGGTGATGGCATAGAGGATGTTATTTTATCAACGGATAGCCATCTGCTGAAATTGGTGCGGGTTTATGTCTGGCCCTCAGCCGTTGTAAAAGTTAAAAAAATGAGTGCCGCATGGATCAGGCCGCCGCCTGCCCCTGAAACCTGTTCGGCCTTGCGAAGGCGCTGATAAGATCCAGGCACCTAAAGATCCGATACAATACGACGATAAACCCCTTAATCAGGTTACTCATTCAAGGCTCTGCGCCGCGCGGCCAGCTGAACCCGGCCGGGCCAGGCAGGATGCCTCTACAGGGAGAACGTATGACAGCCAGGCAGGTAATCGGCATCGATCTGGGCACCACCAACAGCGCGGTCGCGCTATGGCGCGATGGGCAAGCGCAGCTTATCGCCAACAAATTCGGCAGCGTGTTAACCCCTTCTGTGGTCGGGCTGGATGACGAGGGCAATCTGCTGACCGGTCAGCCGGCGCTCGATCGTCTCAGCACCCATCCTCATCTGACGCAGGCCAGCTTCAAACGCTATATGGGCACTGAAGTGACGCTGACGCTGGGCCATCAAACCTTCCGTGCCGAAGAACTCTCCGCCATTTTATTGCGTCAGCTGAAAGAAGATGCGCAAAGCTGGCTCGGTCAGCGTATCGAAGACGCGGTGATTACCGTCCCCGCCTACTTTAATGACGTGCAGCGGCGCGCGGTGAAAACCGCCGGCGAACTGGCGGGCCTTAACGTGCGGCGTCTGTTAAATGAGCCGACGGCCGCCTCGCTGGCGTTCGGGCTGCTGGAAAACCGCGAGCAAAAATACCTCACTTTCGATTTAGGCGGCGGCACCTTCGACGTCTCGGTTATCGATATGTTTGAAGGCGTGGTTGAAGTGCGCGCCAGTAGCGGCGATGTGCAGCTGGGCGGCGATGATTTTAACGAGGCGATCTGTCAGTGGATGCTTAATCAGCAGCCAGATTTAAAAGCGGCGTTGCCGGCGGTGAAGCCTGCCTTGCTGGAGCAGGCCGGCCGGCTGAAGCGTGCCCTGAGCCAGGCACCGCAAGCCAGCGTCGAGCTGTTATGGCAGGCACAAACCTGGCGCTGGACGCTGGATGAGGAGCAGCTTGGCCGCTGCTGCCAGCCGCTGATCGCCCGCCTGCAGCAGCCGGTCATGCAGGCGCTGCACGATGCGCGCTTCTCGCTACAGGATCTCGATCATGTGCTGCTGGTCGGCGGCGCGACGCGCATGCCGCTGGTACGCCAGGCGGTGGCGCGCCTGTTTGGCCGCTTCCCCCGTCACGACCTGCACCCCGATGAAGCGGTCGCGCTGGGCGCCGGGGTACAGGCGGGCATGGTGATGAAAGATGCGGCGATCGAAGATGTTATTCTCACCGATGTGATGCCGTTTTCGCTTGGCGTGGAAACGGCAAAAGAGAGCCCCGGCGGGCTGGAGAGCGGCTTTTTTCTGCCGCTGATTGAGCGCAACACCTGGCTGCCGGTCAGCAAAAGCAAAACGGTCAGCACCGTGGCCGATAATCAAACCTGCGTGCTGCTGAAAATTTATCAGGGCGAAGGGCGACGGGTAAAAGATAATGTCTATCTTGGCGAGATGAACATTGAAGTACCGCCGCGCAGGGCAGGCGAGGTTGCGCTGGAGATTCGTTTTACCTATACGCTGGATGGCCTGCTGGAGATCGAATGTCAGCAGCTCGATAGCCCGAACCGCTCCCGGTTGGTGATCGAGAAGGTGCCGGGGCAGATGACGGCGGCGCAAATCGAGCAGAGCCTGCAAAAGCTGAACGACCTTAAGCGTCACCCGCGCGATCGTCAGGAAAACCGCGATCTGCTGCTGCGCGGCTCGCGTCTGTTTGAGCGGCTGCTGGGTGAGGAGCGCGCCTGGATCGATAACGTTATGAGCGTCTTCGAGCAGGCGCTCGACAGCCAGGATGAACGACGTATCGCGGACGTACGCCAGAAGGTTTGCGAAGCGCTGGCGTCTTTTGATGAGACATTATTGTGATGAACAGCTGGCAGATTTTGGGCATCGAGCCCACCGGCGATGAAACCGCGATCCGTCGCGCCTATGCGCGCCAGCTGAAAACCTGCCGCCCGGACAGCGATCCGGAAGGGTATCAGCGGCTGCGCGAGGCGTTTGAGTGGGCGAAAAGCAGCGCCGGCACGCCTCAGCCCGTTGAGGCTGACGCCTTCCCCGATAACACCCTGCCCGTTGAGGCTGACGCCTTCCCCGATAACATCCTGCCCGTTGAGGCGGCGGACGGCCAGCTGTCTGAAGCAAACAGCACGGAGGCGGCCTATCCATCCGTAAACCCCGGGTTTGACGTCGCCAGCGATCAAGATCGCGTCGCGCCTGCTGCTTTCTCGCCGCTGCCCGCGCCGGTTTATACCCCGGAAGAGATGCAGGCGCTGGCCGCCGGGCTGGTGAACGAAGGTAACGGAAAACTTACTGCGCTTGAGGCGCTTTTGCAGCGGGTAAGTTGTGCAGGCAGCCTGATACAACAGCAGCAGTTTCATCAGGATCTGGCTGCGGCGCTGGCGGAGCAGCCGGGGTTAACAGCGTGGCTGGTGGAAAAAGTCAGCGAGGCGTTACAGTGGGGCCTGGATCAATACAGCAGCAGCTATCTGGTGCCGGAAGCGCTGCAGGAAGCGCTTTATGCGCAAATTCGCGCCACCGAGCGAGAGCGGGCATGGCATGAGGTGAAAAATGAATCGCTGCACGGCGATCTCTCCACGCGTCTGGCGCTGGGGCTGCTGTGCGGCGATCGCGCCGCCGCGCCGTTCTGGGTGCGTCTGGGACCGGGGCTTATCACGAAAATGACGCAGCAGGTCAATGCGCTTTACGTCACCTTTCCTGAGCTGGTGCAGCGGTTTAATCCTGCGATGCTTGAGTTTATTCGCGCGCGCCGCTGTGCGTTGAGCTGGCAGGGCCTGTTTCTGCTGGCGTTCTGGGCTGCGATCTTTCCTCTGGCGCTCTCCGGCTCGCCGCCGGGCTTGCCAGTCGGGCCGATCGCGTTCGCGCTTGTCGTCTATTACCTCTTCCTCAGCGATCTGATCCTGATGGCGCTACAGCGCAGGCCGTGGCTGATGGGGATATTTATCCTGCTGGATTGCCTGGTGTCGGTGGCGTTGTTAGCGGCTTTGTTGGTTGGCGTGCTGGTGCTGACCATTAACCACAGCGCCGCGAAAGGAGAAGGCTTTTCCGGCATGACGCCACTGTTTATCATGCTGATTGAAGGGCTGGTTCTCTGGTCAGTCTGGTCGAAACAGGCACCCGGCCTTCGACGTCCGGGCATCGCCGTCGCGCAGCTGTTCAGCAGCCCCTGGCGCCTGCTGGCAACGCTGGATTTTAGCCTGGTGAGCTATCCGCTTATCGCCGTTTATGCCATCTTCTGCTGCCTGTTGCTGGATGCGCTACTGAATCTCGCTGCCGGCTTGTATGGCTAACGGCGCGCGTTAAACGTCTGCGTGGCCGTTATAAAAAAGCCCGGCTTTACGCCGGGCTTTTGCTTTTTTACTCACATCGCTTAACGCGGTCTGCGTGCCAGCAGGGTGGCGAAGCGCAGCTTAATGCGGTTGCCCTGGGCATCGGTCTTGTGCAGCGCGCCGGGGTTCTCGTTGTACTTCAGAATATCCCAGCCGTCGTAATAGCCGAGCAGCTCGCTGCGGCTAAAGGTAAACGGGAACGGCATCGGGCAGGGATAGTCTGGCGTACTCATCGCCGCGACGATCAGATTATGGCCGCCCGGCGCGGTTGCCTGCTGCATCTGAGCAATCAGGCCCGGAATGGTCTCCGGCTGCAAAAACATCATCACTACGGTCGACAGAATAAAATCGTACTGCTGTTCAATGGTGACCTGATTGAGATCGCACTGGCGCAGGCGGATATGCGCCAGCGCCTCGGTGTTGATGATCTGCTGCAGGCTGCTCAGACTGTCGCTGTTTTTATCCCAGCCCTCGACATCGAAGCCGCGCTGCTGCAGATACAGGACGTTACGGCCGTTGCCGCAGCCGAGATCCAGCGCGCGGCCCGGCGCAATGTGTTCCGCCGCCTCCACCACTTCCGAATGGGTCGGCGTCAGCTGATAGCGCTTGTGGTAGTAATCCTCCGGCTTGCAGTAGAGCGCCAGCTGGCACTCCACGTCCGGGCTGAAGGCGGTGACGCGATGCCACTGCTGCGGTGCCAGGCGCGGCGGCTGCGACGCAGCGTTGAGCGTTAGCGTCTCCACCGTCTCGCCGCGCTCGGTAAGCAGGGCGAGATCGAGCGTGCCTTTATACACTTTCGGCTGCGCCCAGCAGCCTGGCTCGGTGCGGTAAGGATCGCGCCAGAGCGGCGGCAGCGTGGCGCTGTCCCATAGAGGCAGCGTTTGATAACACATCAGGTCAGTCATACTTTACTCCGTGATTAACGGGTGAGCTGTTTCAGCAAGGGAAGCGCCTGCTTCATATGATCTTCACTGACCACGAACGCTTTTAGCTGTCCGGCGGCGTCCAGCCCTTTCGCCACGATGCCCGCGCTGCTGAACTGCATTTCCCAGTTCAGATCGGCGTCGCCGGCGCTGCCGGCCAGGTGCAGCGGCAGGTCGGGCGTTTTGATCCTGACCAACATCGCCGGTAGGCTCAGGCGGGTGCTATTGCCAGTGAGGTTTTTCGCCAGCGTCATCGCCGCCAGCTGCGCCGGCTGCAGGTAAGGCATCAGCTTGCCCTGAATCTCGGCGCAGTCGCCGAGCGCGAAAATATCGGGATGCGAGGTGGTCAGGCGATCGTCCACTACGATGCCGCGCCGCGTCGCCAGCCCCGCCTGCTGCGCCAGCGCGATATTCGGACGCAGGCCGATGGCGCAGACCGCCGCGTCGCAGGCGATCTGCTGGCCATTGCTCAGCGTGGCGACCAGCGTATCGTGATGGCGCGCCAGTGCGGAAAGCTCGCAATTAAAGCGCATCTCCACGCCCGCCTGCGTCAGACGATGCTGCAGGCGGCCGCTGATCTCCGGCGGCATCAGCGCCGAGAGCAGGCTGCCGCTGCGATCCACCAGCGTGACCTGTTTGCCGGCGCGGTTGAGATCCATCGCCAGCTCGGTGCCGATCAGCCCGCCGCCGATCAGCAGCACACGCTTCGCGTCCTGCAGGCTCTCTTCGCAGCGGCGATACTCCTGCTGGCTGTTCAGGGTGTACATCAGCTCGCTGCCGCTGACCGGCGGCACCAGCGCTTCCGCGCCGGTGGCCAGTACCAGTTTGCCGAAGGTAAAGTCGCCCGCCGTGGTCTCAATGCGGTGCGCGGCGGCATCGATGCGCGTCACCCGCGTATGCGGGTGCAGCATCACGTTGTTTTTCTCCGCGTACTCGGCGGCGGTCACGCGGGTCAAATCATCGGCCCGCTGGCCCAGCGAAAAGACGTGGCTCAGTTCCGGCTTGTGATATTCATCGCAGCTGTCGGCGGCGATCAGGCGGATAGGCACCTCTTGATTCTGCTGACGCAGGTTCTTAATTAGCTGTCGGGCGGCAAAGCCGGAGCCGATAATCACGATCTCAGACATAGCATTAGCCCTCATAGGGGTCGAAAACGTCTTTGCCCATGCCGCATTCCGGGCAGAGGAAATCTTCCGGCACATCCGCCCAGGCGGTGCCCGGCGCCACATCCTGAGAATCTTCGCCGGTCGCCGGGTCATAAACCCACAGGCAGACGCTGCAGATCATCTTCTGCCCGGTATCGCCCGCTGCGGCGGCGGCGCTTTCCGGCGCGGCGCTAACCGCCACATCGAGCGCGGCGGCAGGCGCAACGGCCGCTTCCGGCTGCGCGGCTTTCTGCGGCAGCGGCGACAGTGCCCACTGGCGGGCGATGCTGCGGCCATGCTCGCGGCACGCTTCCAGCGCGTTGCCGTCCGGACGCCATTTGGTTTTCAGGCTGAGCGACATCTCGAAGCCCGCGTCCTGCAGACGGGTGGAGAGGCGATCGACCGCGCCGCCGCTCCAGCCGTGCGAGCCGAAGGCGCTGGCGCGTTTGTTGCGGAAGCGCAGGCCGGTCATCTCTTCTACCAGGCCGGCGATTTTCGGCATCATCACGTTGTTCATGGTGGAGGTGCCCACCAGCACGCCTTTGGAGCGGAAAACATTGGTCAGGATTTCGTTTTTGTCGCTGCGCGCCACGTTGAAGATTTTCACCGCCACACGCGGGTCGACTTCGGTAATGCCCTGCGCGATAGCATCGGCCATCATGCGGGTGTTGTTGGACATGGTGTCGTACAGGATGGTGATGCGATCTTCCTGATAGTCCGCCGCCCATTTCAGATACAGCTCGACAATCTGCGTCGGGTTGTCGCGCCAGACTACGCCGTGTGAGGTAGCGATCATGCTGACCGGCAGATTGAAGCCGAGGATTTCAGTAATTTTCGGCGTGACCAGGCGGCTGAATGGCGTCAGGATATTGGCGTAGTAGCGTTGGCACTGTTCAAACAGCTCCGCCTGATCCACTTCGTCATTAAACAGATGCTCGTCGCAATAGTGCTGGCCGAAGGCGTCGTTGCTGAATAGCACCGCATCGTCGGTCATGTAGGTCATCATACTGTCCGGCCAGTGCAGCATCGGCGTTTCCACGAAGATCAGCTTTTTGCCGTTGCCGATATCGAGCGTGTCGCCGGTTTTCACCACGTGGAAGTTCCATTCCGGATGGTGGTGGTGGCCGTTAATCGAATCGATGGCGTTTTCGGTGCAGTAGATCGGCGTGTCAGGAATGCGCGCCATCAGCTCGGTGAGCGCGCCGGCATGATCCTCTTCCGCATGGTTGATGATGATGTAATCGATCTTATCGAGATCGATCTCCTGCATCAGGTTCATCACAAAATCACGGCTGAATTTATGGTCAACGGTATCGATCAGCACGTTCTTCCCTTCACGGATCAGGTAGCTGTTGTAGCTGCTGCCTTTCAACGTTTTATATTCGGTACCATGAAAGTCACGTACTTCCCAGTCGCGTTGGCCCACCCAGGTAATATTGTTCTTAACGTGAATGCTCATCTTGGTTCCTTAACAGGTTCATAAAGTTATCCTGTTATTGCATGCGCTGTGCCAACTTTTATTTAATTGATTTTAAAGGTTTTTATTTTTGAAGGTTGTCTTAATGACAATTAATAGCTATTGTTATTTTGACAATGTATTGTGGAAACGACAGCATGACGATATCCGTAGAGAACCTGGCCGCGCTGGCGGTTGAGATCCAGAACGGCCTTTCACGTCCCGATCGCTTTAACCGCATGATCGGCAGCATTCATCATCTGTTGCAGTGCGACGCTACCGCGCTGCTGCGCTATGAGGCGCAGCATTTTCGTCCGCTGGCGACGGCGGGGCTGGCGCCGGATGTCATGGGGCGGCGCTTTAAAATCGAGGCGCATCCACGGCTGGAGGCGATCGCGCGCGCCGGTGACGTGGTGCGTTTTCCCGCCGACAGCAGCCTGCCCGACCCTTACGACGGGCTGATCCCCGACCAGCAAGAGCTGCATGTTCACGCCTGCGTCGGGCTGCCGCTCTTTTCCGGGCAGAACCTGATCGGCGCGCTGACGCTGGACGGCATGAACGCCAGCCAGTTTGACGACTACAGCGACGAAGAGCTGCGCGTGGTGGCGACGCTGGTCGGCAGCGCGCTGAATAACGCGTTGCTGCTGGAGCAGCTGGAGCAGCCGGGCAGTGTGCTGACGCTGGGCGGCCCGCGCCGCAGCGAGACGGAAGAGAGCGAAATGATCGGCGATTCCGCGCCGATGCAGCAGCTGAAGAAAGAGATCGCGGTGGTGGCGCCGACCGATCTTAACGTGCTGATCGCCGGTGAAACCGGCGTGGGCAAAGAGCTGGTGGCACAGGCGCTGCATCGCCAGTCGGCGCGCGCCGCCAGCCCGCTGATCTACCTTAACTGCGCGGCGCTGCCGGAGACGGTGGCGGAGAGTGAACTGTTCGGCCATGTTAAAGGGGCGTTCACCGGCGCGGTTCACGATCGCACCGGCAAGTTTGAGATGGCCGACAACGGCACGCTGTTTCTTGATGAGATCGGCGAGCTGCCGCTGGCGTTGCAGGCAAAACTGCTGCGCGTGTTGCAGTATGGCGATCTGCAGCGGGTAGGGGAGGACAGGCCTCTGAAGGTGGACGTGCGCATTCTGGCGGCCACCAACCGCGATCTGCGCCAGGCGGTGGCGGATGGGGTGTTCCGCGCCGATCTCTACCATCGCCTCAGCGTTTTTCCGTTACAGGTGCCGGCGCTGCGCGATCGCGGCGAGGATATCATTCTGCTGGCGGGCTACTTCTGCGAAAAATGCCGGGTGAAGTTCGGCCTGCAGCATATCGCCCTGAGCGCGGCGGCGCGCGCCATGCTGAGCCGCTACCCATGGCCGGGTAATATCCGTGAGCTGGAGCATGCGATCTATCGCGCCACCATCGTGGCGCAGGCGGACGCGCGCGCCGGCGATATTTTGCTGATGCCGCATCATTTTTCGCTGGATAACGGCGCGGAAGCGGCGGAGGCGCCACCGCCCACCGAGGCAGTGCCGCAGCAGAATTTGCAGGACGCCACGCGCGATTTCCAGCGCCAGTATATCCTGCGCGCCCTGCAGGCCAGCGATAATAACTGGGCCGCCTGCGCGCGTCGCCTGGAGATGGATGCGGGCAACCTGCACCGTCTGGCGCGTCGGCTGGAGTTGAAATAGAGAGATAAGGCGGCGTCGGCACGGCCTTTCCGCCGTGCGGTTTGTTAGGGGAAAAGATAACGCGGTGCCGTTACGCAATCATTTAACTTATTGAAAAATATGTAAAAATTAACTTTACGTCGGCGTCAGTATGGGTATTATTTGGGCATTCAGAGGACGAACTGCAATGCAAGGATGCACCTGTGCCGCTACATGGAAAATTTGTTATTAACGATGCGGATTACGCTCCGTTGACGATATATGGCGTCGGCGTGTTTATGGCCTGGTCGGGAGATCAACACTGTCGCAATAAAAACGGATGCTTTGATGTGCCTGATAAAGGTCCGCTACCGCCGGGAAAATACTGGATTGTGGACCGCGCATCCGGCGGGGCGGGGGCGATCGCCAAAGCGCTGGCGAAAGATACCATTAACGGCTTCCTGGGCAATCCTTCTAACCATTGGGAGTGGTTCGCGCTTTATCGGGATGACGGCAAGATAGATGACTTCACCTGGATTAACGACGTGCGGCGCGGCCAGTTTCGCTTTCACCCCGCCGGCGGACGGGGGCTGTCAATGGGCTGCATCACCCTGCTGCATAAGTCGGATTTTCAGCTGATCCGCACGCTGCTTCGGCATACCAATAAAGTGAGCGTCCCGCGCGCCGGGGGCTTTTATCCTATGGCACTATCGAGGTGATCGGCAATGGCGACAGTTGTCCGTAAACGCTGGCGGATCCTGCTATTTAGCGCGCTGTTTCTGTTTTCGCTGCGCTTTATTCACCCTTATCCGATCGTTTTTACCCGTCGGCAAACCGACTGGCTGATTACCCTTTCAGACAGGCTCGGCTTTTGCGATCCGGAAATGTGTTATTTAACCGGCGTGTTGCTGATCAATACCCTGATAACCTGCACTCTCTATTTTATCGTGACGTGCGCATGGAAACGCTGGCGGCAAAGGAAGACGACAAACGGCTAAACGCGGGCGGATTATCTTGTTTATCGTGGTGTATCTGTTTTCGCTGCGCTTTATTCATCCTTATTCGGTGCAGCCCACCATTAAACAGGCAGGCCAGCTCACCCGAACCGCCAACCGCCCGGGCTTTCACCATCCAGAAATGTTTTATCTGCTGGCGGTAATGCTGATTAACGCCCTTATTACGCTGGCGCTCTGCGCTATTTTGCTACGCCTCTGGCAACGCTGGCGCAAAAGGAAAGCCAAAAAGTGATAAAAATGAACCAAGAGCGCTATTTACTTTATGCGCTAACTGTAATCGACAACCAGCCTGTTACCCGTATCACATAAAGTAAAAAACATAAGAGTTTAATCAGATCCCGCAATTGTTGCCGCCCGCCTGGCTTCTTATAACTGCTCTTCAGGGCCACGGAAGGTGTTCCTCTCAGGCGAACAAGGCGGACAACCATGCGTGCAACCTTATCGGTTAAAGAAAAAATCAGCTACGGGCTCGGCGATATGGCCAGCCATATCGGGCTGGAAAACGTCATTATCTTTCTCACCTTCTACTATACCGACGTCGTCGGCCTGCCCGCAGTCTTCGTCGGCACGCTGTTTCTGCTGGCGCGCGTCGCCGATGCGATCGTCGATCCGGCGATGGGGCTGATCGCTGACCGCACCCGCACGCGCTGGGGGCGTTTTCGGCCGTGGCTGCTCTGGCTGGCGGTGCCGTTCGGCATCAGCTGCCTGCTGATTTACGCCGTGCCGGAATCGCTGTCGCTGAGCGGCAAAATGATCTACGCCAGCGTCACCTACTGTCTGATGATGCTGCTCTATACCGCCATCAATATTCCCTACTGCTCGATGGGCGCCATCATCACCTCCGACGATACCCAGCGTATTTCACTGCAGTCATACCGCTTTTTCCTCGCCACCCTTGGCGGCGCGATGTCTACCTTTCTGATGATGCCGCTGGCGCAGTGGATCGGCGGCGGCAACAAGCTGGACGGCTACTTCGGCGCGATGGCGATTATGGCGAGCCTGGCGGCGCTGATGTTTCTGCTCTGCTTTTTCAACACGCGCGAGCGCGTCAGCGCCCACGGCAGCCACGAAAATTTCCTTGCCGACCTGCGCGACCTGCTGCGCAACGATCAGTGGCGCGTGGTCGCGCTGCTGGTGTTCTGCAACATCGCCTTTGGCGTAGTGCGGCTCGGCGCGATGATGTATTACGTTACCTACTACCTTGGCGACGCCAGCCTGTTTATGTGGCTGCTGGCGGCGCATATCGTCGGCAAAAGCGTCGGCAGCGGGATGGCGAAATGGATGACGCGCCGTCGCAGCAAGCTGCAGGCCTTTACGCTCAGCGCGGTCATATGCGGCCTGCTCAGCATCAGCATTCTGTTTATGCCGGCGTCGCTGCCGCTGCTGGTGGCGATGACCTTTGTCGTCTCCAGCTTCTACCAGGTCACCACCACGCTGATGTGGGTGATGATGTCGGACGTGGTGGACTACGGTGAATACCGTCAGGGTAAACGCATGGACGGCACTGTGTTCTCCACGTTACTGGCGGTGCTGAAAATGGGCATGGCGGTCAGCGGTGCGATTGTCGGCTGGACGCTCGGTCTCAGCGGCTATGTCGCCCAGGCGCCGCAGCAGAACGGCAGCGCCATGCTGGCGATTATCGCGCTCTTCTCTCTCATTCCCGGCGTGCTGTCCCTGTTAAGCGCGCTTACCATGCGCTGGTATCGGCTGAACGACGACACCATGCGCGAAATTAACCAGCACAAAACGGCGGCGGCGACGCAGAACGACAGCAGCGCGGGCGCCCTTCAGCCACAGGAGTTGTCATGAGTGAATTACGGGCGGAACAGCAGCGCATTATCTGGCGCTTCGATCGGCAAACGCTGATTGTCGAACCCTGGGGAGAGAATAGCCTGCGGGTGCGCGCCAGCTGCCAGCCGCAAATAGCGGACACCGACTGGGCGCTGCTGCCGCCCGGCGTACAGGCGGCGGAAATCAGCCAACAGGGCGAATCCCTTAGCCTGCGCAACGGCAAGATCACCGCCACGCTTAACCCGCGCGGCCAGCTCGCCTTCTACAATCAGCGCGGCGAACTGCTGCTGGAGGAGTTCTGGCGGCAGCGCACCACGGTCGGCATCGGCGCGACGGAAAAAAGCCAGGATAAATATATCAGCGCGCTCAAGCTGGACGGCCGCGAGTTTCGTCCGATTCCCGGCGGCAAATATCAGCTGACGGTGCGCTTCGAAGCGCGACGCGACGAAAAAATTTACGGTATGGGGCAGTATCAGCAGGCGGGGCTGGATCTTAAAGGCTGCACGCTGGAGCTGGCGCAGCGCAACTCGCAGGCCAGCGTGCCCTTTATGCTCTCCAGTCTCGGCTATGGCCTGCTGTGGCACAACCCGGCGATCGGCGAGGCGACCTTCGGGAAAAACCTCACCCGCTGGCAGGCGCAGGTCACCGACCAGATGGATTACTGGATCACCGCGGGCGACGAACCGGCGCAGATCCTGCGTCAGTATGGGCGCGCCGTGGGCACCGCGCCGCCGATGCCTGCCTTCGCCACCGGCTTCTGGCAGTGCAAGCTGCGTTATCGCACCCAGCAGGAGGTGCTGGAGGTGGCGCGCGAGTACCGGCGGCGACAGCTGCCGCTCTCGGTGATCGTCATCGACTTTTTCCACTGGACGAACCAGGGGGACTGGTGCTTCGACCCGCGCGACTGGCCCGATCCCAAAGCGATGACGGCGGAGCTGAAGGCAATGGGCATCGAAACCATGGTGTCGGTCTGGCCGACGGTTGACAGCCGCAGCGCCAACTATGCGCGCATGAAATCGCAGGGGCTACTGGTCAACAGCGATCGCGGCGTGTCGGTCAACCTCGATTTTCTCGGCAATACCACCTTTTTCGACGCCACCCATCCCGCCGCGCGCGCCTTTGTCTGGCAGGAAGTGAAGCGTAACTATTACGATCTCGGCATCCGCACCTTCTGGCTGGATGAGGCGGAGCCGGAGTACCGTGCCTACGATTTTGATAACTACCGCTACCATCTGGGGCCGGTGCTGGAGGTAGGGAACATCTACCCGCAGAAGTTCGCTCAGGGTTTTTATGAAGGCTTACAGCAGCAGGGAGAAACGGAGATCGTCAACCTGGTGCGCTGCGCCTGGGCTGGCAGCCAGCGCTACGGCGTGCTGGCGTGGTCAGGCGATGTTCACTCCTCGTTTCATGCGCTGCGCAATCAGTTCTCCGCCGGATTGAATATGGCGATGGCGGGTATGCCCTGGTGGACCACCGATATCGGCGGCTTTCAGGGCGGTAACGTCGAGGATCCCGCCTTTCACGAGCTGCTGATCCGCTGGTTCCAGTGGGCGGTCTTCTGTCCGGTGATGCGCCTGCACGGCTATCGCGAGCCACAGGTGGCGCCGCCGGAAGCGTGGCGCGACGGCATCGCTCAGTGCAACAGCGGCTCGCCGAATGAGGTCTGGAGCTACGGCGAGGAGAACTATCAGCTGATGAAGGCGTGCCTGCTGTTGCGCGAGCGCCTGCGCCCCTATATCGACAGCCTGATGCGGCAGGCGCATGAGCAGGGCGATCCGGTGATGCGTCCGCTGTTCTATCACTACCCGCAGCAGGCGGAAAGCTGGCAGGTTGAGGATCAGTATCTGCTCGGGCGCGATCTGCTGGTGGCGCCGGTGCTGCGCGCCGGGGAGCGCGAGCGTCGCGTCTGGCTGCCGGCGGAAGAGAGCTGGATTGCACGCAACGGCGAACGCTATCAGGGCGGGCAGTGGCTGCAGATGGCGGCGCCGCTGAGCGAGATCCCGGCATTGGTGCGCGTTGGCGCGGAGGAATCGCTGCTGGCGGCGCTGCAGACACGCTGATAACGGGCGACGCGTCAGGCCGCTGCGCGGCGGATGTCAATGTGGGCGGCGGCCGCCGTAACCTACCGGCTAAACGGGCGCATCGCCTGAGGGGCAGACTCGGGCGATCGGCTCCGTTTCAGGTAATCAGCGGCGGCTCAGGCGATCGGCTCCATCCCGGACGATCGGGCCTGCTTTGGACGATCGATGCCGCCTCGGGCGATCGCGCCTGCTTTGCGCGATCGGCGCCGTCTCGAACGATCTTTTCCGCCTCAGGCGATCAGCTCCGCCAGAAAGTCGCCCAGCGCCTTACGCGGGTCATCCTCTTCAGAAACGATCATCTCGATACCCCACTGGCCCAGCACCTCTTTCGCCACCGGATTATTGCGGTTGGTAAACAGATAAGAGGTTGGACGGGCGGAGGCGAGACCGGTGCGGCCCCACATCTTGGTCAGGCGGTAGAACAGCAGGCGAATATTGAAATCACTGATGCTGTAGCCGACAAACAACACTGAATTGCCCATGACGTCGTGCGTCAGCTTGATATCCAGCGGCGAATCGAAATAGAGCCGCTCAAAGTAGCTACTTTCATCCAGCACGATAGAGGTATCGTCATCGAAATCGCCGTGCAGCTTGATGATATGGCGGCGGCTTTCATCAAGCGACACCAGATCGGCGGCGTTCGCCACCTTGTAGTAGGGCACCCGGTGCGCCTCGTGCGCCATCTCCAGCCAGCGATCGTAGTTGGTGGTGTAGATGCGCGAGAAGCGCCCCTGGGTGATCATGGTATGGATTTCAGAGGAGCGCACGTCAATATCGGGCCGGTGCCATTCGCGATCCATCCAGCTGCGCAAGGGGCCCAGCGAGCCTTTTTTCTGCTTGTAATATTCCGCCAGCGACAGGTGAGTGCCGTAAGCGTTGAAGATTTTCGGGTCGTAGCCCAATTCGTTAGCCAGATGCGCGATCAGCTCATGCCACTCCGGCAGGCCCAGATTGCGCGAAACGCCCGCCCCGGCGAACAGGATCAGTTTCCCGGCGTCATAGGCGCGTTTCAGTTCGGGTTTCATGGCACGTTCCTTGCGGTTTTCAGAAAGGCGGCAAAGCGATCCAGTGCCAGACGGCGCATGGAGATCTCATGCTTGAGTTCGCCCATCTCGGCGAAGGTCTGCGTATGGCCTTCCGGCATAAAAATGCAGTCCCAGATAAATTCACGCGGGCCGGCCGGCGCGACGATTTTGCCGCGCACCTCGCCGGCGAACTGATACATCTTGCGTCCGTCGCAGTAGCCCAGCACGGTTTTGGCGGTGGCCTGCTGGCTATCCAGCGCCTGCACCAGCGCGGTAAAACGTTCGGCGTCGAGCCGGTTCCAGAAAATGCGCGTCAGCCCCGCGGGCAGGCCGTTCAGCCCATCCAGATAGAGGCCGGTATGCTCCACGAACAATGGGCGGCCAATCAGCGAGAACGCTTTGGTGAGCTTATCGCGCACCAGCTCCACTTCATCTTCTGTCTGTATCTCTTCGATGCGGCACGCAACGGGAAGCACCTCGACGCCAATCGGCCCCAGGATTTTGCGCACCTCGTCCAGCTTTAGCTCATTGCTGGAAAGAAACCGTATTTTCATGCTTCACCCAGTATTATGTCAGCCGGTAGGGTTATGATTATGCGCGCAAAGAAGCGCCTACCGGTGTCAGACAGTGTAGACCAGACGGGCGGGACGATCAGCCAGATAAATAGCCTGAAGGAAGGGAAAAGAGGGCGCCGGGCGACCGCCCGACGCCGGTCGATCAGTAGCCGGTTTCCTGTTTCTCCAGCGTGGTTTCGCGCGCTTTGACAAACTCAGCCGCGCGTTTGCCCGCCAGGAAGGCGTGGTCGGAATTGTAATATTCCCATTCGCTGTAGCGGCCCGACAGCAGGATATCCTGCTGCAGCAGCCAGTCGCGGATCAGAGCGATACTTGCCTGGCGCGCATGGTCATAAACGACGTAGGCGTAAGGAATATCCACCTGATTGGCGGTGATGATCGGGTCGTCGGCGTTGATCATTCCCACTGCGATACACTCCTGAATGCAGCGCTGGATCAGCGCCTCGCCATCTACCGGCAGCGGCTTATCGGGCGAATAGCTGATTTCGCAGGTCAGGCCGCAGCCGCCGGGCGGGTTGCAGAAGGGGCTGGCGTTGCCCTGTACAAAAATGCGGTGGAACAGCGTCTCGCCCGGATAGTAGATCCAGTGTTTTTCCGTCAGGTCGGCGCGGCCCACGCCGATGTTGACGCAGCGGATAGAGACATGACGCAGCTTCGCCGCCGCATCGTGGATCTCCTGCGGCGCCTCATCGCCGATCAGCTTAATCAGCTGTGGCAGCGGCATGGTGCTGATCAGCTGATCGTAGCGGTAGCGACGGCCGTCGGTCAGCACCGCGATATGCTGTTCCGGGTGCAGCGCCGCCAGCGTGCTGTTGGTCTCCAGTTCGCAGGTCAGGTGCGGCAGGAAGCCATGCATCAGCGCCTGGAAGCCCCCTTTCAGCGGATAGCCGAAGCGGGCGTTCGGTCCCATCGGTTTTTCCAGTGGTGCCAGCGCACCTTCGACAATCTGCGCCAGGTCGGGCAGCGGCACGCGTCCGCCAAGCCAGGAGGTTTCCATTTCGCTCAGCGGCAGCGTCCAGAGCTTTTTGTTGTAGGGCACGGCAAAATGTTTGGCGATGCCCCGGCCCCAGGTCTTGTAAATAAACTGCTCGAAGTTCTCTGTCTGCCCGCTCTCCTGCGCTACGCACGCTTCGCCATCGGGCACCACGCCGTCGGCGCAGCAGTCGCGGTGCTGCACCAGCGCCGCCGCGTTGGCGGGCGTTGCGGCCGCGTCGCCCGCGATGCCGTAGCGCGCCTCAATGGCGCCGAGAATGCACTCTTTGATCACCTCTGGCGGCAGGCCGTGAAGCGAGCCCTGGAATGGATAGCGGGTCCAGGCGCCGCCGTCGTTGTAGACCCAGGCTTCGCGCATCTGCCAGTGCAGGTTGTCGCCCAGCAGCAGTTCATACAGCTTCAGTACGTACGGATCCTGCGAAAACATGATGTGGCCGGCGTAGTCGAAGGTAAACCCTTTGTCGTTCAGCGAGCGGCACCAGCCGCCCGGCGAGGCATTTTTCTCCAGTACCAGCGCCCCTTTGCCGTAGTGGTAGCCGGCGCTCAGGCCGGTCGGCCCGGCGCCAATAATCAGGCAGGGCAGGGAGGCGAGCTGATCGGCGGCCGGCTTCAGCCGCCGCGTAATCTGCTGCACTTCGTCAGCAATCACCGGCGGCGCGGCCTGAACGGGCGGCTGGCGCGCGGCCTCGGCGCCCTGGCTCATCAACTTGCGCATCTGTGCGGCGGTAGAATCCCATGAGGTGGCGGCAACCACTGCCTGCATGCGCTGCGCCTTCGTTGCGCGCTCCTCCGCGTTCATGACCAGCGCGCGCTCACAGGCACGGACAAACTCTTCCGGGCTGTAGGCGATGGCCACCAGGTCGGAGTAGTGGCGCGCCACATCGGCGATCGCCGTACTGACGATTGGCAGCTGCGCCGCCATATACTCCAGCACCTTGGTCGGGCTAATAAACTGCGTCGAGGCGTTGAGCGCGAACGGCATCAGGCAGACATCCCAGCCGGCAAGGAATTGCGGCAACGCCTCATAGGGCTGCTGGCCCAGCCAGTGAATGTTTGCCCGCTGCGGCAGCGTCGCCGGATCGATTTTCACCACCGGGCCGACCATCACGATCTGCCACTCCGGATGGGCATCGGCCAGCGCCGCCACCAGACTGATATCGAGACGCTCGTCAATGACGCCGTAATAGCCGAGACGCACCGGCGGCAGCGCCTGCTGCAGCGGATGCCCGTTGCTGCGGTCCAGCGCCTGCTCGAAATGGACGGCGTCAACGCTGCTGGGGAAACAGTAGATGGCGTGGTGCTTATTCTTTTTCGCCTCATACAGGCTGGAACCGCCGGTAAACACCAGATCGGCGCGCGCCATCAGCGCCGATTCGCGCTGCTGCAGCTGACGCGGCGCCTGGTTAAAGGCAGAAAGCTCATCCATGCAGTCGTAAATCACTAACGACGGCGTAAAAGGGGTCAGCAGCGGCAGCGCCATCGGGGTATAGAACCAGACGACAGGCTGTTCCTGCTCGTCTACCAGCTCCGTCAGCAGCAGCTGCAGCGTGGCGATCTGATCGTCATGGAAGCCGGGCGCCGCAATCGGCGTATGAGGCTGAACAACGGTGATATTGGGCGCGGGCGTGGAGTAATGGAGCGAGGAGGCCTGCGCGTCATAAATCGGCTCCTCGATAAACAGCACGCGGTAGTGCTGCGCCAGGCGCGACAGCAGGTGTTGCGGACGCTGAAAGACAAATCCCCAGCGCAGGTGGCTAAAAACGATCAGAGTTTTTTGCTGCATACCATTCTCCTTATTCTCCGCTGCCGGAGGAGTAAACGACTGAAAATGTCGTAATGTGCGTTGCGCCTGGCGGAGCGCCACGGCGTAGGGCTGATTGAGTAAACGGAGAAAAGGGTCGGGGCCGTTGCGGTCGAGATCCCAGAGTCCGCTGCAGGGCCAGGCCGATAAATCCTCCCAGCGCGGCCGGTCGATAATCGGGTAAAGGCAGACGCCGTAAAGGGTGACGCCCGCCAGCTGCGCCTGCGCCAGCTGCGCGGTGACGTCCGCTATCCAGGCACCGCGTCCGCTGCCGACGTGGCTGGTTTCGGCAATCAGCAGCGGGCGCTGATAGCGCTGTTGCAGCTCCACCAGCATGGTGTGCAGCGGCTTGCGGCGGCGATCGCCAAGGTGCCAGTGCAGCCGCGCCATCGAAGGCACCTCCCACTGGTTGTCGTGGTAGTAGTTGGCACCGATCAGGTCGAGATAGCGTGGCGCGCCGCCCAGCTCCGGCGCCAGCGTGCCGCGCAGCATGTCCCACGCCTGAAACTGCGCATTGCTGTGCGACTGCGCCGCTTCACGGGCCTCCGGCGTCTCTTCCGTGGCGACGATATGAATCAGGGGATCGCAATGCAGAATGCGCGCGCGGCTGTCCACTTCCCAGAGGGCGTCGCAGCCCGCCAGCGTCGCTCTGATTAACTGACGTTTACAGGCATCGGCAGGGTCATGTTCAGGCAGGTTTGGGCAGGTAAACAGCCCGACGGAGATACCCCAGCTGAGGAAAGAGATTTCGTTGATCGGCGAGTAAACCGGCGTCCGGACGGAGCGCGGCGCGATATAGTCGGCAGCGGCGGCGCAAAAGGCGGCGAAGCGGGGAATAAAATCGTCGGAAAAGAGATGCACATCTTCAGGCCAGCCGTAGTGACACAGCGTCCAGCAGATTTGAATATCATATTCCCGCGCCGCCTCCAGCCGGGCGTCGAGCGAGGAGAAGTCATAACGGCCGTCACGTTCGGTCAGACGCCAGCCCACGCTTTCCCGCACCGTTGAAATATTGAATGCCTTTAGCGCGGCGTAATCTTCTTTTACACGCGCCAGGTGCGCATTGGTTTCATTCATCGACAGCCGTTCGCCGTGCGGATTGATATGATCCGCGCCTTCATAGCCCGCCTGCCAAAATGATGAAAAAGGTGTCATGAACAGTTTCTCCTGCGGCCCTGTCAGTCAACGCATCGCTGACAGCCGCATTCGGTAAAGCAGAACAAAGGCGCGTGGAAAGCGGCTGCGATCGCCGCCTGATGCCGTACTGATCTTCCACACAGAAAAACGCTGGCGGTTGCTGAGGTATCCACTGTGATAGCGAGAGTAATGACAGGAGTGCCTGGTCAGCGTTATCAGATAAATATGGGTACGCGGATACGCTTGTTATATTTATTTTTCTGAATTGTTTCTTAACGAAATCTTCTATGAAAAGTATAGGGATTACCGTATTGCGCGCAAGTTATGCGCATCCTCAGCGCGAAACTTCGGATTATCCTTACTGTTTAGTGGGTAAATGTATTATTTTTATTTAATTGTATATCGTTGGAAGCGAAGCGCTGGTAGCGCCAGCGTAGATCGCAGGGAAGGGCGTAAAGCAGGAACAGGTGATTGAATTTTAACCAATCGGGGCGTGTCGTGCAGCGGAGTTTCTGCTAATGGCTGGCTGCGCGAAAAATGATCCCGTCTCTTTATTTTGCCTGTGGCGGTAAAGTTTAAAAAAATGCATTTCTATGCCGTTTTTTCGTCGCCAACCGCAAAAAAGGCAGTTGCCAAAGCAAAAGGGATCTTCCGCGGCGCTTTCGCGGCGCCAGGTGCCGCCTCCGGCCCCCCACGAATCTGCTCTCGCAGCGCTTCCGCTTTGCATCAGTAAACCGTCTTCAAAACTCTTTCAGTTTTTATGAATGATTTGAGCAAAAGCTTACGCTTTTTTATTCAGCGCCTCTCGCCTATTATCTTTCACATCGAGGCGAGATGCCTCATTTACTTTAAATAATATCAGGTAAACAATCATGAAAAACGTCAAAATTTTTGCATCAGTTATCGCGCTTTCCGTACTCTCTTTCAACAGCTTCGCCGCCAGCGTGACCGCTACCGCGCTGACGCTGGATGCCGCTGAGGCCAAAATCGCCGCGCAGGCGGAGCAGCAGGGCGCAGGCTACAAAATTACCGAAGCTAATTTTAACAACGGCGTGCATATGACCGCTGAGCTGGTGAAATAACCCACCGCTGCTGAAAGATGACGCCTGCGGGCGTCTTTTTTTTGCCTGCGGCCACCGCTGTTAAGCACTGAAGGGAGGAAGTAATGAATATCATGCGAGCCAGCCCGTCACAGTTGTTTGAATATGGTCCTTTTACCATCCGTCGCATGCGTCCCGGCGAGATCGATGCGGCGCGCGGCGACAGCGCGTTCGGACCGCTGGCGATTATCGACCATATGCAGATGGAGAGCGGGGCGCGTATCGCCATGCATCAGCACCTCAATGATGAAATTCTGCATTATGTCTGGCGCGGCTCGATGGTGCATGAGGACGATCGCGGCGAACGGACGCCGTTGTCTGCGAAAAAAGCGATGCTGATCAGCGCCGGTCGCGGCGTATGGCATGAAGAGTCTGCGCCGCTGGTGGAGACGGAGATGCTGCAGGTGTTTATCCGGCCTGAAGCGGCGGGCGGCGAGGGCCGCACGCAGTTTATGACGCGGCCTGAAGGCGCGGTTGACGGCCAGTGGACGCTGCTGGCAGGGCCGGAAGGCGACGCGGCGCCGTTGACCCTGCGCCAGCAGGTCCGGGCCTGGGATATCCGGCTGATGGCGCAAAGCAGCGTCAGCGCGCCTTACCGCGCCGGGCTGGCACAGTGGCTCTACGTGGCGGAAGGCAGCGTGACGGTCGGCGGAGAGCGCCTCAGCAAAGGCGATGCGATAAGCAACGGCCTGCAGGCGCTGCCGCTTATCGAGGCGCGGCGCGATGCCATCCTGCTCTGTTTCCAGGTTGATCTCGCGGCGAGCGCGACGCTGGCGGGACAGATTAGCGGCCAGTAAAGGCAGGGCAGGCATTACGCCTGCCTTTTTTATTGCGCTGCTTTTATCAGGCTATTTCCCCGCGTTAATAAAACCTTCGCCGCACTTATTTTTTTCCTGTAAAGGATGGGTGTGTATTATTCTGGTTGGTTGTTTATGCCGCGCATTTATATTTTATGCGGATTTAATGAATCAACGCGCCGAAGTGAAATTGCCGCATCATAATATCCTGTTAAAAAAGATCAGAATGAATAAATGACACGCAGTGATTTTGGGGGCTTATTTATGCGCCGGGACAGCGTCTTAATTTACCCTTTTTTTTGCGGAGGAGGTAGCACCGTGCGCTTCTGTTTCAGTAGCGTGTAAATCATTGCGCACTTCTGTTTCAGCCGCGTAGGCATCATTACGCGCCTCGGTTTCAGCGGCGTGTAAATCGTTACGCGTCTCTGTTTCAGCCATGCGGCCGGCGGCACAACCTGCTGCTGTTCATCTGTCCGGGGCGGGGTATGATAGCGGCCTGATCGATATCACCTACAGGGCAGCGAGATGATTGAGGCGGCGCCAGAGACGTTTACTTTTCAACAGAGTATGCAGCATGAGGCACACGAAAAAGGCCTAACGCTGGATGCGCAGCAGCAGGCGCTTACCGCCCGGCTGGATGCGCTGATGGCCCGCATGCTGGCCGGCGCGCCGCGCCAGGCGCAGGGTGACGGGCTGTATGTCTGGGGGCTGCCGGGACGCGGCAAAACCTTTATCGTCGATGCCTTTTTTCACTGGGCGCCGCTGGAGAAGAAAAAGCGCGTCCATTTTCATCACTTCTTCCGCCAGCTACACCAGATTATCGCCGCCGGCAACAGCGTCGACGAGGCGATCGCCGCCAGTATCGACGGCTGCCGACTGCTCTGCTTCGATGAGTTTCATCTGCACGATATCGGCGATGCCATGCTGATAAAGCCGCTGCTGACTCAGCTGTTCCGTGACGGCGTGCTGCTGGTGGCGACCTCCAACCATCCGCCGGAAAACCTGCTGGCAAACCCGCTTTATCATCAGCGCTTCGCGCCCAGCATCGCCCTGATGCGGCAGCATCTGACGATTATCGGGCTGAGCGGCGAGAAAGATTACCGCACGCTGCGCCACGAGCAGCATGGCCCGTTCAGCACCGGCGGCCTGCTGCTGAACGCCACACCGGCGCAGCGGCGGGCGCTGGCGCTGCCCGAAGCGGCGGCCGCGCCGCTGCCGCTGCAGGTCGGCTACCGTACGCTGGAAACGCTGTCGCCCGCCGGGGAGATGCTGCACTTCTCTTTTCGCGCGCTCTGCGAGGCGCCGACGGCGGTAATGGACTATCTCGCCCTGTGCGATCGCTACTCCAGCTGGCTGATTGAGGATCTGCCGCCGCTGGCGCGCGTCTCGCCCGCGGTGCAGCAACGCTTTATCAACGTGATTGACGTGCTGTATGACCGCCAGTGCCGGCTCTTTCTGACCACCGACTGTCCGCTGGAGAGCCTGACGCAGGGCGTTGAGCTGGATGATATTCAGCGCACCGCCAGCCGTCTTACTCTGCTGCCCCTTTATCAGGGCCAGGCCTGAGTTTCCCCCGCTGACGTTATGAAGGTGTTACGCCGGCGGCCCGCTTTTTTCCGGTGAGGGCGGGGGAAATAAGCGCCGCCACTCTCCTGCAGAATAAATAAATGCCGCAGCGGCGCACGTTGAATAATTGCGCGGCCGCCTGCCGCTGCGCTTGCAATATGAGTCAGTCAACTATACTGAAACGGTATTCCGTTATTCCGTCAGTACCGTTTACGCCGCGATACTGACCGAATAATAAGATAATCCTGAATTCGCTTTACGGCGTTAATCGCCGTTAACCAGAAAGGAGAACCCTATTATGACCAGCCGACCACAGCCACCGCAGCCAGAACAGCAGCAGGATGTCCCGGGCTCTATTTTTGATATGCAGCCTGCACCGGATCATGGCGAAACCAGCTATAAAGGATCCGGACGTCTGGCGGGTAAAAAAGCGATTATCACCGGCGGCGACTCCGGCATCGGCCGCGCCGTGGCCATCGCCTATGCCCGTGAAGGGGCGGACGTGCTGATCTCCTATCAGGACGAGCATGAAGATGCAAAAGATACCGCGCGCCTGATTGAAGAGGCGGGACGCAAGGCGATTCTGGTGCCTGGCGATATTACCGAAGCGGAACACTGCCGCCATATCGTGCAGCAGGCGGTCAATAACTTCGGCCAGATCGATATTCTGGTGAACAACGCGGCGTTTCAGATGACGCGCGAATCGCTGGATGAGATCAGCGATGACGAATTCGACCGCACCATCAAGACCAATATTTACGCCATGTTCTATCTCTGCAAAGCAGCGGTGCCGCATATGCCGTCGGGCGCTTCGATTATCAGTACCGCCTCGGTGAACGCCGATCAGCCGAAGCCGAAGCTGATTGCCTATTCCGCCACCAAAGCGGCGATCGTGAACTTTTCCGGCAGCCTCGCGGCGCTGCTGGCCGAGAAGGGCATCCGCTCCAACGTGGTGGCGCCAGGCCCGATCTGGACTCCGCTGATCCCGTCGACCATGCCGGCGGAGCAGGTGAAAAACCTCGGCAGCGAAGTGCCGATGCAGCGCGTCGGCCAGCCCGCTGAGCTGGCGCCCGCCTATGTCATGCTTGCCAGCGATGAAGCCAGCTATATTTCCGGC